>NZ_JAPZLD010000091.1:0-23749 GCF_030182635.1 Amycolatopsis ponsaeliensis | reverse complement strand
CGCCGGCGGCGGCGGCCCCGGGGGCGGGCGGCCGGGGGGCGGGGCGGGCGGGGGGGGGGGGGGGGGGGGGGGGGGGGGGGGGGGCCCCCCCCCCCCCCCCGCGACCGTGATCAGCAGGCGCCGCCGTCGCTCCACACGGCCCACGAGGTGGGCGCGCCGGGCTCGGCACCGGTGGAGTACCACAGGGACGTCCACTTGTGACCGTTGTGGCCGACGACGTCGTTGGGCACGTAGGCCTTCGCGGAGTCCCACTCGGCGAGCCCGTCGCAGCCGGTCGGCGGGGTGCCGGTGCCGACGGTGAGGGAGAACTGCGCGGTGTGGTCGGCGTCGGTGCCGTCGCCGGTGACCGTCACCTGGCTGGTGCCCTGCGGGGTGGTCGCCGAGGTGGTGATGGTCAGCGTCGACGTGCCACCGGACTGGACGGTCGCCGGGCTGAAAGTCGCCTTGGCGCCTTCGGGCAGGCCGGTCGCCAGCAGCTGGACCGCCTGCGCGTTGCCGGAGGTGATCTGCGTGCTCACCGTCGTGGTCGCGGTCTGTCCGGGTTGGACGGACGCGGACGACGGTGACAGCGTCAGCGAGTAGTCGTTGCCGGCCGGCGGCTGGCCGCTGCAGGCCGGCTCACCGCTGACGGCCGTCACGCTCACCGCATCCCAGGCGGCCTTGGTGGCGTTGTACTCGGTGCAGCTGCCGGGAAAGAGCGCGATCGCGGCTTCGAGGGTGGCCTTGCGGGCGGCCTTGTGGTTCCAAGACGAGGTCTTCTTCAGGAGTCCGTTGTAGAAGATCTTGCCGGCCTTCTGGATGCCGATGCCGGTGACGGTGGAGCCGTTGCAGGTCGGGCTGGCCGGGGAGGCGTTGCTGCCCTGGGAAAGCAGGTAGAACCAGTGGTTCTGCGGGCCCGCGGCGGCGTGCACCTCGGTGCTCGGGATCGACGCCGAGTAGCAGTTCGGGTCGCCGACCTGGCTCGGGTTGTACATGTAGCGGATCGGGCCCTGGCCGACGAGGTTGACGCCCTCGCCGACGGTGAAGTCCGGGCGGTCGACGGGGTTGTTGGCGTACGCCTCGGTGAGCGCGCCGAAGATGTCGCCGGTGGACTCGTTGAGGCCGCCGTTCTCGTTGCCGGAGCCGGCGCCGCCCGGGGTCGTCTGGAAGACGGCGTGCCCGAACTCGTGCCCGACGACGTCCATCGGCGTCGCCTGGCGGCGGTTGTCCTGCGAGTGCCCGAAGTGCGTCGAGGAGCCGTCCCAATAGGCGTTGACGTCGTTGAGGCCGACGCTCGCGCGGAAGCCGCCGCCGGCGCCGTCGATGCCGCTGCGGCCCAGCCATTCGCCGAGCATCTTCCACTCGGTTTGGACGCTGTAGAGCGTGTCGACGCAGCCGGTTTCGAGGTCGGTGCCGGAGCTGGTGCCCCAGGTGTTGCTGCTCTTCGTGAAGATCGCGCCGCCCTCGCGGCCGCACGCGATGCCGCGGCGGGCCGGGTCGGTCATCGAGTAGGAGCTGCCGGAGCCGGACGTGTCGATCGAGACGGTCCCGGCGTAGTAGGAGTTGCCGGTGCCGGCTTCGCGCACGTCGTCACGGGTGTCGAGGACGGCGCCGGTCGCGCTGTCGACGAAGACGTGCAGCTTGGCCGGTTTGTTCTTGTCGTGGCCCGAGACGACGACCTCGTAGGCGAGCTTGGGGGCGTCTCCGGCGAGTACCACGAGCTTCGGTGTCGTCGTGCTGTCTACTGTGGACACCTTGGCCGTGGCGATCTTGGTCGCCTGGTCGGCTTTAAGGGTGGCCTGGGTCGGCACGGCGATCGGTGCGGTGTGCGCGGCTTCGGTACCGCGGACGCGCCCGGCCCCGTCGGCGACGACGACCGGCAGTCCGTGGTAAGTGCGCTGGTAGGAGGCGTAGTAGAGCCCGCCGCCACCCGGGGTGACCCCGGTGCGGACGAAGGCCTCCCCGGCGCCCTTGGCGAGCCGGTCGGCGCCGGCGAGGGCGGCCTGGTCGGCGGCACGGGCGGCGAGCGCCTCGGGCGGGGTGGCGGCGGGATTCTCGGGGGCGGCGATGGCCGGGATCACCGGCACCGCGAAGGTCAGGGCGAGGCCGGCGATCGCCGTCAGCCCTCGTGGGGATCTCATGGGGAACCTTTCCGGGGACACGGGGAGTGTGTCCAGTGCGATAACTGGTGTTATTGCGCCGGACGCGTCCGAGTAAAGGTTCCGGTCGCCGGTCGGTCAATGGGCCGAACGGCGTAGTGAGCGCACGTCAAGATCACGCCCGTTTCCGGCAAACCGCAGGAAAACGGGTTCTTGCAGACTGGTCTGAACCAATTCACCAGACTTTGGTAGGAAACTTCCCCCACCGGACCGCCGAACCCACAGGTCCGCCGTGTCGACCCTCCAATCACGCGTGTCGACCTCCCAATCACGCGAGTCGGCTCCCCAATCACACGAAGCTCGGTGATCAGAGGGGCATCTCGCGTGATCAGAGGGGCATCACCTGTGATTGGAGGGGCATCACGCGTGATTGGAGGGGCGACACGGTCAGGTGTCGGTGCCGGCCGCCGAGTCGAGGCCGCGTTGGTAGGCCTTGATCGCTTCGTCGAGATGACCACGTTGTCGGAGGACGTCACCCAGGCGCAGGGACGTCGAGACCGCCGCGCCGTGCAGGGATGCCCGCGTCTGGATCTCCGCCGCCTCGCGCAGCAGGCGCGTCGCCTCGGGAAGGTCGCCGCGGGACTGCGCGACCTGGCCCAGCAGGCCGGTCGCCTCGCCCAGGGACTCCACGTCGCGAGCCAGCAGCGGCCAGACCTCCGACACCAGCGAAGCCGCCTCGGCGGGCGCCCCCTGGCGCAGCCGGACCTCGGCCAGCTCGAGCGTCGCCCCCGCGACGCCTTCCTCCGCGCCGATCGCCGCCAGCTGGTCGCGGGCCGACGTCAGCTCCTCGCGGGCCTCGTCCAGCCGGCCGAGCCGGCGCAGCAGGTACCCGCGCGCCCAGCGGCAGCGGGCCGCGTCGCGGTCGAACCCCACCGACGCGAACAGGCGGCACGCCTCGATCAGGTCCTGCTCCGCCCGCTCGGACTGCCCGGTCGCCTGCCACACCTGCGACGCCTGGCGGTGGAACCGCGCGACGAAGTCCGGCCGCGAAGCCGCCCGGGCCAGGCGGACGCCGTCGAGCGCCGCGCGCTGGGCCCGGTGCAGCCCGCCCATCTCCATCAGCGGGTGGATCAACGCGCTGAGCAGGCACAACTCGGCGTCGGGGTCGAGGTCCGGAGAAGTCAGCGCCGATTCGACGCGCGCGATCGCCGCGCCCGCGTCGCCGCTCAGGTACCGGCAGCCCGACCAGCGGTGCACGATCATCGCCCGCAGCCACGGCGGCGCGGCCGCGGCCAGCTCCGAAGCGTGCTCCAGCTCCTTCTGCGCGCCTTCGACGTCGAAGAGCTGCCACTTCACCTCGGCGGCGCAGAACCGCGCGTAGCACTCGACGTCGTCCAGGCGGTAGCCCGCGGCCTGCCTCCCGGCGGTGGCGAACCGTTCTTCGGCGAGCGCGACCCGGCCCTGTTCGAGGTCGCGGTAGCCCTCGTCGAGGGCCGCGCGCAGCTCGTCGGCGACGCCCGGGGGACGGCCGAACCGCAGGTCGTCGACGCTCAGCCCGAGGCGCCCCGCCAGGTAGGCCAGCATCTCCTCCGACGGCGGCCGGCTGCCGGTCTCGACCTTCGCCAGGAACCCGCGGTCGTACCCCGGCTCGGCCAGCTCGCGCTGGGTCCAGCCCCGGTCGGTGCGCAGCCGCCGGATCCGCGCGCCGAGCGGTTCGGTCATCTCCCCACGGTAGGTCATCGGCGCCGAAGCCGGGGAAACGGACATATTGACGTCCCGCCCGGCGCCGGGATAGCGTTCTCGCGCTAAATAGGAAACTTTCCTAACAAAGTGGAGCCATCATGCGCCTGCTTCCCCTGGCGACGGCGGCCGCGCTCGCCGTGCCCCTCGCCGCGACGCCCGCCGAAGCAGCGACTCCGGCCGAGGTGCGGGTCGACCAAGTCGGCTACGCGCTGGGCGAGGCGAAGCACGCGTACCTGCTCGGCGGCGCCGCGGGGAAGTTCACCGTCGTCGACGAGCGCGGCCACACGGTCCGCGAAGGCCGCACGGGTGCGAGCCTCGGCGCCTGGAACGCGAGATACAGCAAAGTGTTCGACCTTGATCTATCCACTGTGGACCGGCCGGGCACCTACCGCGTCAAGGCCGCGGGTGCGACGTCGCCGCCGTTCCGGATCGACACCGCAAGCCGGCTGTTCCGCCCGCTCGTGCGCGCCACGACCGAGTTCTTCCAGGCCCAGCGCGACGGCCACGACGTCGTCCCCGGCCGTCTCGACCGCAAGCCGTCGCACCTGGCGGACAAGAAGGCCACGGTCTACGCCGAGCCGAAGTTCGCCGGTGAGGGCGGTGACGAAATCGTCGAACCGCTGCAGCCGCAGGGCGGCCCGGTCGACGTCGAAGGCGGCTGGGTCGACGCCGGCGACTTCGTCAAGTTCACGTCCAACACCGCGTATTCGCTGGCCGAACTGGGGTTCGTGCTGCGCGACGACCCCGATCCGGTGCTGGCGAAGGAGGTCCGCTTCGGCCTCGACTGGCTCGACAAGATGTGGGACGGCCGGACGAAGACCCTCTACGCCCAGGTCGGCATCGGCACCGGCAGCGAGGAGTTCGGCTTCCTCGGCGACCACGACGTCTGGCGCAGCCCGCAGGACGACGACGCGCTGAACGTGAAGCCCGGCGACCCCGCCTACTTCGTCAAGTACCGCCCGGTGTTCCCGGCCGCCCCCGCGGGCGCGCCGCTGTCGCCGAACCTCGCCGGCCGCGTCGCCGCGGCGTTCGCGCTCGGCGCGCAGATCCAAGCTCACCGCGACCCGCGCCTGGCCCGGCACTACCTGAGCGAGGCCGCCGCGGTGTTCGCCCAGGCCAAGACGACGGACGTCGGCGAGCTCGTCAGCGCGTTCCCGCACGCCTACTACCCGGAGTCGTCCTGGGAGGACGACCTGGAGCTGGGCGCGACGCAGCTCGCGCTGGCGGCACGGGCGTTGAAAGACCCGCGTGCGAACGGCTGGGCCCGCGACGCGGCGAAGTGGGCGAAGGCGTACATCGGCAGCGACGACACGAGCACGTTGAACCTTTACGACACCAGCGCGCTCGCCCACGCCGACCTCGCCGGCCTGCTCCGCGCCGGCGTCCCGGGTGCCGCGCTCGGCGTCCGCGAGCTGGCCGCGGATCTCCGCCGTCAGCTGGACGCGGGCGTGGAGCCGGCGAAGAAGAGTCCATTCCGGACCGCGGTCGACGTCACCGACTTCGACGCCGCCAGCAAGAGCTTCGGCTTCGCGGCCACCGCGCGGCTCTACCAGCGCGTCACCGGCGACACGCGGTACGCGGCCTTCGGCACGCAGCAGCGTGACTTCACGCTCGGGGCGAACGCCTGGGGAGTGTCGCTCGTGGTCGGCGTCGGCACGACGTTCCCGCAGTGCCCGCACCACCAGGCCGCGAACCTTGCCGGACCTTCGAAAGTGCTGTACGGCGCGGTCGTCAACGGCCCTAACGGCGCGGGCAACTTCGCCGATCTCCCGTTCCCCGCGGGTGCCAAGGAATGCACCCGTCCGTATGAATCCTTCGACGGTCAGGGAAGTCGTTACGCCGACGACCTGAGTTCATGGCCCAGTAACGAGCCCGCCATCGACTTCACCTCCACGGCCCTCTTGGCATTTTCGCTGGCGGGCAGGTCGTAGCATGGCGAGGTGAGCGAACAGTCTGAATTTCCCGACGGCCAATACCCCGAGCGCCCGGTCGAGCGCCAAAAGGGCCCGGTGGTGCTGCGCGGCGACCGCCGTGACCAGGGCAGCACGACCGACCAGCGGCTGCTCGACTCGCGGGGGCCCACCGACTGGGTGCACACCGACCCGTGGCGCGTCCTGCGGATCCAGGCCGAGTTTGTCGAAGGGTTCGGTGCGCTCGCCGAGGTCCCGCGCGCGGTCACGGTGTTCGGTTCGGCGCGCACCAAGCGCGACCACCCGGAGTACGAGCTCGGCCGCAAGATCGGCGAGGCCCTGGCGAACGCCGGGTTCGCGGTGATGACCGGCGGCGGCCCGGGCGCGATGGAGGCGGTCAACCGCGGCGCGGCCGAGGCCGGCGGCTTCTCCGTCGGGCTGGGCATCGAGCTGCCGTTCGAGCAGGGCCTGAACCCGTGGGTCGATCTCGGGGTCAACTTCCGGTACTTCTTCGCCCGCAAGACGATGTTCATCAAGTATTCGCAGGCCTTCATCTGCCTGCCCGGCGGCTTCGGCACGCTCGACGAGCTGTTCGAGGCGCTGACGCTGGTGCAGACCAAGAAGGTCACGAAGTTCCCGGTGGTGCTGTTCGGCAGCGAGTACTGGGGCGGCCTCTACGACTGGATCGCCAAGACGGTGCAGGCCGAGGGCAAGGTCAGCCCGCACGACCTGGACCTGCTGCACGTCACCGACGACATCGACGACGCCGTCCGCGTGGTGCAAGAGTCCTACCAGGCCTGGGAGGACACGCACTGATGAGCCGGATCTGTGTTTTCTGCGGCTCGTCCATGGGCTTTTCGCCGCGTTACGCCGAGCAGGCGGCCGCGCTCGGCAAGCTGCTGGCCCAGCGCGGCATCGGCCTGGTCTACGGCGGCGCGAGCGTCGGCACGATGGGCGTGGTGGCGGACGCGGCGCTGGCCGCGGGCGGCGAAGTGATCGGCGTGATCCCCGAGGCGCTTTCGAGCGTCGAGATCTCGCACGCGGGGCTGTCGGAACTGCACGTCGTGGCGGACATGCACGAGCGCAAGGCCAAGATGGCGGCCCTGTCCGACGGGTTCCTGGCGCTCCCGGGCGGCGCGGGCACGCTGGAGGAGCTGTTCGAGGTCTGGACGTGGGCCCAGCTGGGGCTGCACGGAAAGCCGATCGGCCTGGTCGACGTCGACGGGTACTACGGGCCGCTGGTGACGTTCGCCGACCACATGGTGACCGAGGGGTTCGTCAAGCCGGAGTACCGCGAGCTGCTGATGGTGGACGCGGACCCGGCGGTGCTGCTGGACCGCTTCGAGACCTACGTTCCGCCGGCGCCGCCGAAGTGGGCTAAGGGAGCGCCGGGGATCTGACGTCGGTGCTCGCCCGGACGAACGCGGCCACTGCTCGTGACCGCGTCCGGTCGGGCCACGCCAGCAGCACCGTCGTCCTCGGGGCGTCGAGCACCGGCACGCACGCGACGTCCGAGCGCACGTGGCGCCGGGCCGACTCCGGGACCACCGCGACGACCTGGCCCAGTGCCACCAGCTGCAGCAGCTGACCCGGATCCCGGATCTCGGGACCGTTCACGTCGCTGCCGGGCCACCGCGGGAACGGCTCGCCGTCCAGGTCGGCGAGCACCAGCGCCGACCGGTCCGCCAGGCGGTGGCCGCGGGCGAGCATCGCCACCTGGTCCTGCGTCAGCAACGGCTCGGTGTCGAACCCGGCGACGTCGTCGTGCGGGCCGTGCAGGAACGCGAGGTCGACGCGGCCGTCGCGCAGCATGCGGGACTGCTCGCCGATCCCGCCGACGACGATCTCGACCTCGATCGCGTCCGGATCGGCCCGGTAGCCGGGCAGGATCCGCTCGAGCAGGCCGGCGTCGCCGTCGGGCTTCATCGCCACGAGCAGCTTCGGCACGTCCTGCCCCGCGCGCTGCGCCCGGCGCACCGCGGCCTCGACGGCGTCGAGCGCTTTACGGCTCTCCGCAAGGAAAACCGCGCCCGCCGGCGTCAGGGTCACGCCGCGGCTCGTGCGTTCCAGCAGCGTGACACCCATGCGCCGTTCGAGCTGCTGGATGGCGCGAGACAGCGGGGGCTGGGCCATGCCGAGGCGCTGCGCCGCGCGGCCGAAGTGCAGTTCCTCGGCGACGGCGACGAAATACGCGAGCTCCCGCGTCTCCATACCACCAGAGTATCGGCCGATGCGGCATCGGTGTTGGCCCGCGCGGGTACCCCGCTGGTGTGCTGGAGCCATGGACGAAATCACTCTGGTCACCGGCGCGAACAAGGGCATCGGCCGCGAAATCGCCGCCCAGCTCGCCGCCCTCGGGCACACCGTCGTCATCGGCGCCCGCAGCGCCGAGCTCGGCGAGAAGGCCGCCGCCGAGCTGGGCACGGATTCGGTGGTGCTCGACGTGACCGACCCCGCGTCGGTCGCCGCGGCCGCCTCCCGGATCGAAGAGCGCTACGGCCGGCTCGACGTGCTGGTCAACAACGCGGCCATCAGCCGCCCGCCGGGCTCGGACCTGTCGCAGCAGAGCCCCAGCTCCGCCGACCTCGGAACTCTCCGGGCGATCTTCGAGACGAACTACTTCGGCGTCATCACGGTCACGAACGCCCTGCTCCCGCTGCTGCGCCGCTCGGCCGCGCCGCGCATCGTCAACGTCTCCAGCGGCGGCGCGTCCCTGACGCGCAACGCCGACCTCGCCACGCAGCTGCCCATTTCGGCGGGCTACACCCCGTCGAAGACCGCGTTGACGTCGTTGACCCTGCAGTACGCGAGGGAGCTGCGTCCCGACGGGATCCTCGTCAACGCCGTCTGCCCGGGCTTCTGCGCGACGGACCTGAACGGCCACGCCGGCTTCCGGACGCCGGCCCAGGGCGCGGCGTCGGCGGTCCGGATGGCGACGATCGCGGCGGACGGCCCGACCGGCACCTTCGTCGACGACGAAGGACCGGTGCCCTGGTGACCGGCTAAACCGCCGGGCCGGTCCGCGCGTGGAGGCGGCGAAACCCGCTCGCTGAGCGGGCTCGCGAGCGGGAGGACCAACCATGGCCGAGTCGAGCAAGCGAGCGGGCCGGATCGGCCGGCGGGTGCTGGCCGCCCTGACGGTGCCGGTGGCGGCGCTCGCCGTCGTCGCCGCGCCCGCTGCTGCCTCGGAGAACTCCGTGACCATGGGGTTCGCCACCGTCAGCAGCTGGGAAGCCTGCCCCCAGGGGCGGTTCTGCGCCTGGGAAAACGCGGACGCCACCGGCCACTGGGCGTACTTCAAGATCGAGGACGAAGACCTGACCAAGCCGATCAACGGCTACGTCTTCAACGACAAGTTCAAGTACGCCTACAACCTCAGCGGCAGCCTGTTCGGCCTCTACGAGAACATCCACTACGACGACAACGGCCGCCACCTGCTGATCGCGAACGGCTGGCGCGGTCCGCTCGCGCCGAAGTACAACTTCGCCGGGATCACCAGCTCCCTTCGCTGGCTGGTTCCGTAAGCGACGTTCAGGCGACGCCCTCGCTGGGCCGCTTGTGGTACGTGTCCACGTACTCCTGGCCCGAGATCTCCAGGATCTGGTACATGACCTCGTCGGTGACCGACCGGCGGATCGCCGGCGAGTAGTCCTGGCCTTCGTACCGCGAGAAGTCCAGCGGCTTGCCGAACGTGATGCCGATCTTGGCGCGCCTCGGGATGCGGGCGCCGCCGGGCTGGAGGCCCTCGGTGCCGGTCAGGGCGACCGGTACCACCTTCGCGCCCGTGGCCAGGGCCAGCGCCGCGACGCCCGTGTGGCCTCGGTGGAGCCGGCCGTCCAGGGAGCGCGTGCCCTCGGGGTAGATCGCGAACACGCCGCCCGCGTCGAGGACCTTGCGTGCCGCCTCCAGGGCGGCCAGCCCGGCCTGGGCGTTGCCGCGCTCGACCGGGATGTAGCCGAGCCCGCCGACGAACCCGGCCATCAGCTTGCCCTTGATGCCCTTGCCGATGAAGTACTCCGCCTTGCCGAGGAACTTGACCTGCCGCGGCGTCGCGAACGTGATCACGCCGGTGTCGAGCGCGGCGCGGTGGTTGGCCGCCAGGAGCACCGGGCCCGTGGTGGGCACGTTCTCCACGCCGTGCACCTCGGGCCGGTACACCGCCCTGGCCAGCGGCCCCAGCACGAACCGGACAAGCAGCGCGATCAAGTGGTCCTCCTCCTCGGATGCGGTGACACCAGCATGGCACGATCGTTACTCGTGAGTTGGTTCGAGCGGCGTACGTGGCAGGAGCCCGGGTGGACGCCCGAGGACATCGTGACCGCGAAGGGTGACCGCACGGTTTCGGTGGTGCTACCGGCACTGGACGAAGAGCGGACCGTGGGTGACGTCGTCGCGTCGGTGCGGCCGCTCGTCGGCAGCGTCGTCGACGAGCTGATCGTCATGGACTCGGGTTCCACGGACCGCACCGTCCAAACCGCCGAGTCGGCCGGGGCGCGCGTGGTCCGCCGCGAAGACGTCCTGCCCGACCTGCCGCCGGTGCCCGGCAAGGGCGAGGTGCTGTGGCGCTCGCTCGCCGCGACCAGCGGGGACATCGTCGTGTTCCTCGACTCCGACCTCGTCGACCCGGACCCGGCGTTCGTGCCGTCGCTGCTCGGCCCACTGGTCTCCGAAAGCGGCGTCCACCTGGTCAAGGGCTTCTACCGCCGCCCGCTGCGGCTGGAGAGCACGGGCGGCGGCCGCGTCACCGAGCTGCTGGCCCGGCCGGTGCTTTCGGCGCTGCGCCCGTCGCTCGGCGGGCTGGTCCAGCCCCTCGGCGGCGAGTACGCGGGCACACGCAAGTTCCTCGAGTCGGTGCCGTTCGCGGCCGGGTACGGCGTCGAGATCGGGCTGCTGCTCGACGCCGAAGCGCGCTACGGCCTCGACGGGCTCGCGCAGGTCAACCTGGGCGTCCGCAAGCACCGGAACCGGTCGCTGCTGCAGCTGGGCGCGATGTCCCGCCAGATCCTGGGCACGGCGCTGTCGCGCTGCGGGGTCCCGGCCGCGGACGCGCCGTTCACGCAGTTCGTACAGGTGGACGAGGAGTGGCTGCCGGACGTCACCGACGTCCGGGTCGCGGACCGGCCGCCGATGCGGGAAGTGCTCGCCCGTCCTCGAGGGTGAGGACCTCGTCGAAGCCGGCCAGGTGCTCGGGGCGGTGGGTGACGAGGACGACGGTGCCTTGCGCCTTGGCCAGGACTTTCGCCAAGACGGCGTCGCCGTGGGCGGGGTCGAGGCCTTCGACCGGCTCGTCGAGCACGAGGACGGGTGGGGCCGCCAGAACCGCGCGGGCGAGGATCAGCCGCTGGCGTTGACCGCCGGAGAGCGCGTCGCCGTCCGGGCCGGTGTCGCGGTCCAGGCCGAGGTCGAAGCCGGCGGTCGCGCAGGCTTCGTCCAGTTCGTCGTCGGTTGCCTGTGGCTTCGCGAGCAGCAGGTTCTCGCGGACGGTCGCGTGGAAGACGTGGGCGTCGGCCAGGGCGCCGGAGACGAGTGCCGGCAGGTCGGCGTACTCGGCGAGCGGGTGGCCGTCGAGGAGGACCTGGCCGTCGGTGGGGGTTTCGAGGCCGAGGAGGAGCCGGAGCAGAGTCGTCTTGCCGGCGCCGCTGGGGCCGAGGATCCCGAGGCGCTTGCCGGGCGGGAGATCGAGGTCGACGTCCTTCAGCGCGGGCGCTCGGCCGGGATACCTGACCCCGGCCTGCCGGAGCGTGAAGTGTCCTTTTTGCACGGACCGGGTGCCCTGCGGGCGGGCGGGTTCGGTGAGCACGGCTTTGACGCGAGCGGCCGACGCGCGGATCTCGGGGACGCGGCGCGCGGCGCCGACGAGCGGGAGGACGACTTCGAAGGTGGTCATGGCGGCCAGGGTGAGCGCGGCGGTCCAGGGCACGGAGGCGTGACACAGAAGCGCGACGGCGGCGGTGGTGGCGAGCTGGACGAGCGTCCCGGCGGCGGTGAGCAGGGCGGTCCGGCCCGACGTGGCCCGTTCGCTCCCCGCGAGCTGATCGACGACGCCGGTGGCTCGCGCACGGGTTTCCTCGAGGGCACCGGCGGCGACGAGCTCCTGGTGCCCGGTGACGAGTTCGACGGCCCGTTCGGCGAGTTCGGCCCGCTTGGGTGCGTCGTCTTGGGCTGCTCTTTCGGTGAGCCGGACGACCAGCCACGGCAGCGCCACCCCGGCGACGAGCAAGCCACCCGCAAGCGCGACGGCGGCTTGGAGGGACGCGGTGGCGGTGACGGCCACGGCAGCGCCCCCGACGAGCGCGGCAACCCCGGCGGGCAGCAGCCACCGCAGGACGGCGTCCTGCAGAGCGTCCACATCGGACACGAGCCGGGTGACGAGGTCCCCGCCGGAGTAGCGCGTGCCGGGGACGAGGGCTTGGTAGACGCGGGTGCGGAGGGCACCGAGCCACCGGAGGACGACTTCGTGCCCGGCGAGCCGTTCGGCGTACCGGAGGCCACCGCGAAGGAGGGCGAGGGTCCGAACGGCGACGATGGCGATGGTGAGGGCTTCGAGCGGCGGTCGTTCGGCGGCGCGCAGGAGCAGCCAGGCGGCGGTGGCCATGAGCGCCAGGGCGGCGAGTTCGGCTCCAGCGCCGAGAAGGGCGGCGCGCAGAAGCCGAAGGACATCTCTGGCTGGGCGGTCTGCCGCGGCTGGTCGTGAGTGGGAAACAGGGTTAGAACACGGTTTCTCACTCACGACCCATGGGTCGAGTCTCATGCCGCCACCTCCGAGCACACCCGGCCACCCCGTAGCTCGACCACCCGCTCGGCCAACCCGGCCATCGCGGGCCGATGGGCGACCAGCACCGCGGTCCGCCCAGGCAGCAGCCGCCGGGTCGCCGACAGCACCGTCGCCTCCGTCCGAGAGTCCAACCGGGCCGTCGGCTCGTCCAGCAACACCAACCCCGCCGAACTGCGCGCCAACGCCCGGGCCAACCCCACCCGCTGCCGCTGACCCGCCGACAAGACCTCACCCAGCTCGCCCACCGGCGTCTCGAACCCGGCAGGCAACCCCGCCGCCACCGAATCCAGCGCTGCTGCCCGGGCCGCCGAACGAACGTCCGCGGAAGCGAGGCCCAACGCGATGTTCGACGCCAGCGATCCCCGGAACAGCGTCGGCCGTTGCGGGACCCAGGCCACGTCGGCCAGCCAGTCCGAAGAGGACAACGACCGCAAGTCCACACCGTCGACCAGGACCCGCCCCGAAGTAGGCGCGACGAACCCCAGCAACACCGCCAGCAGAGTGCTCTTCCCCGACCCGCTGGGCCCGACCAAAGCCACCCGCGAACCAGCGGGCACCACGAGGTCCACATCGGACAAAGCTGGAACGTCGGAATAGCAAACCGAGACCCGCTCGAAGACCACCGAAGGCGCACTTCGGCGACGACACCGAGCCCCCGACAGCGCCGGAACCACCGGCACGGCAAGTGCCTCCCGCAAAGCCGTCAACCCCTCCGCCGCAGCATGGAACTTCGCCCCGGCGGCCCGCAAAGGCAAGTAAGCCTCCGGCGCCAGCACCAGGACCAGCAAAGCCGTCCGAGCATCAAGAGAACCAGCGAGAAGCCGGAACCCGATCGGCACCGCGACCAGGGCCACCGAAAGCGTCGCGACCAGTTCCAGCACCAGAGAAGACAAGAAAGCCACCCGCAAAGTCTTCAACGTCGCATCGGCGTGGGCGGACGCCATCGAACGGACCGTCGAAGCCTGCGAAGACGCCCGCCCGAACACCTTCGACGTCTCGAGACCGCGGACGACGTCCAGGAAGTGCCCGCCCAGCTTCGTCAGCAGCCCCCACTGCCGGGCGGTCCGTGCCGCGGTGTGCTTGCCGACCAGGATCGCGAACACCGGGATCAGCGGCAGCGTCACCGTCACCACCAGCGCCGACACGAGGTCCGTCGTGAACAGCCGCACGACCACCGCGATCGGCACCACCACCGAGACCACCAGCGACGGCAGGTACCCGGTCAGGTAGCTGTCCGTCGCGTCGACGCCGCGCGTGATCTGCGTGGCGACGACCCCGGCGCGGTCGGACGAAGACCCGAGCAGCCGCCGGCGCAGGCCGGCGCGGACCGTGGCCGCGAACCGTCCACTGAGGACGCCGTGGCCCCACGTGAGCGCGGCCCGGCCGAGCAGGGCCGCCACCAGGAAGAGCGAAACCCCGCCGCCGGTGAGCAGCGTGGCCAGCCCTTCGGCTTGGACCAGGACGAAAGTCGCGGAAAGCACTCCGAGTGCGGCCAGCACGATCAGGTACCGCCGGAGTCCGGGCAGAGCGGGCACCGAGTCCTCCTAGAAGTGCAGCAGCGAACGCTGGTCGAGCGGATGCCGGTGCGCGCGCCACGTCAGCCACTGCACCACCAGGAGCACCACCACCGCCGGCACGGCGAACCAGCCCAGCACCCCGAACGTGCCGGACGCCGTCGCCGCCTCCTCGACGCGCAGCGTGTACGCCGAGGTCACGAGCACCGTCGGGAACCGCAGCGTGCCCGCGAGCAGCGCCGGGCACGCCGCAAGCACCATGGTCGCGACGAGCGCCGGTCGGTACCAGCGCCTGGCCAGCCCCAGCCGGGAAACCGCGAGAGCCAGGAAAGCCAGCACGACCACGCCGATGCCGAGTGCCGTGATGCCGTCCAGCACGAAGAACCCCCACCCCGTGGCGATCACGAGGAAGGCGAACACCGGCCCCGAGAAGGCGCGCGCCAGCCGCACCGCGCGGCCGGTCAGCTCCGCCGGCGCGCGCACGGCCAGGAAGGCTGCGCCCTGCAGGCAGAACAGCGCGACGAACCCGAGCCCCCACAGCACGGCGTAGGGGTTGAACAGCTCGAGCACGGTCGGCGCGCCGCCGGCGTCCAGGGGTAGGCCGAGCACCAGGTTGCCGAGGAACAGGCCCCACGACAGCGCCGTCACCAGCGCGCCGCCGACGATGCCCGCCGTCCAGGCGCCGCGTGGCGCGTCCGGGCGGCGGCTGCGCAGCTGCATCGACGCCGTGAACGTCACCAGGCCGAGCAGCAGCGTCACGACCAGGACGTACGCCCCGGCGAACACCTTGCCCTCCAGGTGCGGGAACGCGCCGAACAGCACGCCGACCGCGGCCACCAGCCACACCTCGTTGGCCAGGAAGAACGGCCCGAGCGCGCCGAGCGTCTGCCGCCGCTTCCGTTCGTCGGCTTCGAACGCGGGCAGGAGCATGCCGACGCCGTAGTCGTAGCCCGCCAGTGCGAAGTATCCGCAGGTCAGCAGGCCCAGCAGGCACCAGAAGAAGGTCACCATCGGTCAGACTCCGCTCAGGACGGGCAGTTCGGCGGGCTCGTCGACCGGCTCCGGGCCGCGCTTGGCGACGCGCGCCAGGAGCACCCAGTCGGCGACCGCCAGCGCGGCGAACAGCAGGGAGAAGGCGATGAAAGAGAACAGGATCTGGCCGCCGGGGACGTCCGCGATCGCGTCCGCGGTGCGCAGCTTCCCCCAGACCAGCCACGGCTGGCGGCCGAGCTCGCGCACCAGCCAGCCCATGATCGCCGCGATGAACGGCAACGGGATCGCCGCGACCATCAGGTAGTGCAGGAACCGGGCCCGGGTGATCCAGTTCCGGACCAGCAGCAGCGTGCCGAGGATCGCGCAGGCGAACATGAGGAACCCGAGCCCGATCATCGCGCCGAGCGGCGCGCCCACCGCGCCTTCGCCCAGCTTGTCCGGTTGGTACATCTTCAGCTCGCCGAACTGCGCGAAGCCCTGGTTGACCACGAAGATCGAGCCGACGAGCGCCGCGAGCACGCCGATGCGCATCGAGCGGCGGAAGAACTCGACTTCGGTGGTGCGCTTGAGGAAGTGGTAAGCGCTGACGCCGACCACGAAGAACCCGCCGGTCACCAGCGCGGCGCTGAGCACGTGCGGCAGCGACGCGATCAGCGCCGGGTTCGAGAACAGCGCGCCGAAGTCGTCGAGGTGCAGGGTGCCGCCTTCGAGCCGGCTGCCGACCGGGTTCTGCAGGAACGAGTTGGCCAGCATGATGAACAGCGCCGACGCGTACGCGGTCAGCGTGACCAGCCAGATCAGCGTCAGGTGCAGCCACTTGGGCATCCGCCCGAAGCCGAAGATCCACAGGCCGAGGAAGGTCGACTCCAGGAAGAACGCGACCAGCGTCTCAATGGCCAGTGGCGCGCCGAAGACATCTCCGGCGAAAGCGGAAAGACCGGTCCAGGTCAGCCCGAACTGGAATTCCATCACGATTCCGGTGACGATTCCCAGAGCGTAGTTGATCACGTACAAGCGGCCCCAGAAGCGCGTCATCCGCAGCAGCTCGGGCTTGCCGCCGAGCGTCCAGCGCGTCTGCATCACGGCCACCAGCGTGACCAACCCCAGTGTGAGCAGCACGAACAGGAAGTGCAGCGATGTCGTCGTCGCGAACTGGAGTCTCGCGACCGGGAGTGCGTCCATGCCGAGCGACTATATACGTAGTCTGGCTACATGTAGCCACCAAATCCATGAGATCCGGGTCATCTCCGGGAAATCCCCGGGTGTCACCGGTGCGTCCGGTCAATAGCCTTCCCGGGGTGGGCATGCGTAGACTGCGTACCTATGAAGGCGGACACCTTGCGCGGGCACCTCGACGCGCTGCTGCTGGCGGTGCTCGACGGCCACAAGCTCCACGGCTACGCGATCATCGAGGCGCTCCAGCTGCGCACCGACGGCGCGCTCGACCTGCCGACCGGCACCGTCTACCCGGCGCTGCGCCGGCTGGAGCGGGCCGGCTGGCTGGCCAGCGAGTGGGACGTCGTGGGCGGCCGCAAGCGCCGCACGTACCGCCTCACCCGCTCCGGCGAGCAGGCCCTGGCCGCCGAACGCACGGAGTGGCGGGAGTTCACCACGGTCATCGGGGGAGTACTGGGCGCATGATCGACGAGTACCTGGGGGATCTGGACCGCAGACTGCACGGCTGCGGCCGGTTCAAGGCCGACCTGCTCGAAGAGGCCCGCGACGGCCTGCACGACGCCGCCGACGCCTACCGGGCCGGCGGCTGGTGCGACGAGGACGCCGAGCGCCGCGCGGTCGCCGACTTCGGCCCGGCGGCCGTCGTCGCCCGCGACTACCAGGCCGAGCTCGGCATGCTCAGCGGCGTCCGCACGCTGTGGAAGCTCGTGATCGGCGTCCCGGCGATGCAGATCGCGTGGGACTACGCCCGGATCCTCACCTTCGGCGAGTGGACGAAGATCTCCACGCCGACGCCGGAGTGGTACAAGGTCGTCACGCACGTCACCCACGGCGCCGTGTTCGTCGTGCCGGTGATCGGCGTGCTCGCGCTGCTCGGCATCCGCTGGCTGAGCCGGAAGCTCGACGGCACCGGGCTCGCCCGGTTCTGCGGCATCCTCATCGCGCTCGCGGTCGGCGTGAACCTCGCGTCGGTCGGGTTGCTGATCAGCACGACCGGGTTCGTGGACGCCTCGAGGCTGTTCCTGAGCGTCCCGTGTGCCGTGTTGATGGTCGCCTGGGTGCTCCTTTCGCTCCGGCTCGTCGTGCTCGCGAGACGATCCTGGGGTGGGTATGCCACGATCGTCGCGTGACGACCGCGCTGATCTACCTCGTAGTCATGCTGCTGGTGGCCGCCGTGGTGTTCCTGCTCGCCGCCGTGGTCTTCGGCCGGGGTGAGGAGCTCGCCCCGCTGCCGCCGGGCAGCTCGCCGACGCGGCTGCCCGCCGAGGACATCACCGGCGAGGACCTGCAGGAGGTCCGCTTCCAGCTGGTCCTGCGCGGCTACAAGATGTCCGAAGTGGACTGGGTGATGCGGCGCCTGGGCGTCGAGCTCGACGAGCTGCGCACCCGGGTCGCCGACCTGGAGCAGCGCGAACGCGAGCGGGAGAGCTCGCCCGAGGGCGCCCAGTGACGGACCTGGTGCTCTCGGTCGACGTCCGCGCACCGGCCGGGACGACCTGGCTCGCGCTGACGGACTGGACACGCCAGGGCGAGTGGATGCTCGGCACCGACGTCGAGGTCGTCGAGGGCAACGGCCGCAGCGTCGGGTCGCGGCTGGCGGCGTTCACCGGGGTGGCCGGCATCGGCTTCACCGACACGATGGAGATCACCAGCTGGGAACCGCCGGTGCGGTGCGGGGTCCGCCACCTCGGCAGCTTCGTGCAAGGCACCGGTGTGTTCCAGGTGGTGCCCAAGGGCGCGACGCGCTCGACGTTCGTCTGGGCCGAGCACCTGCGGCTGCCGTTCGGGCCGCTGGGGCGGCTCGGCTGGCCGGTGGTGCGGCCGGCGTTCGCGCTGGGGGTGCGCCAGTCGCTGCGGCGGTTCGCGCGGTTCGCGGAGGACTATTCGGTGGGTGGGAATGAGTGAGCTGATCGGCACCGACGGCGTCCCGCGGTGCAGCTGGGGCAACTCGGCCCCGGACTACATCGAGTACCACGACATCGAATGGGGCGTGCCGCTCCACGGCCAGGACGAGCTGTACGAGCGGCTGTGCCTCGAGTCGTTCCAGTCGGGGCTTTCGTGGATCACGATCCTGCGCAAGCGGGAGGGCTTCCGGAAGGCGTTCAAGCGGTTCAAGCCGGCGAAGGTGGCGAAGTTCGGCGACGCCGACGTCGAGCGGCTGATGCAGGACGCGTCGATCGTGCGGAACCGGGCGAAGATCCTGGCCGCCATCAACAACGCCCAGGCGATCGCTTCCCTGGACACACCGCTGGACGACCTGCTGTGGTCGTTCGCGCCGACGTCGCACCGGCGCCCGAAGACGATGGCCGACGTGCCGGCGATCACGGACGAGTCCAAGGCGATGGCGAAGGAGCTGAAGAAGCGCGGGTTCGTCTTCCTCGGCCCGACGACCTGCTACGCGCTCATGCAGGCGACCGGCATGGTCGACGACCACGTCAAGGGCTGCTTCCGGGCCGGCTGACCGCCTGTCAACTGCCGTTAAGGCCACCTTACGGGCGTCTGACGCCCGTAAGGTGGCCTTAACGGCACGTCTTACTTGCCCTGGAAGTTCGGCTTGCGCTTGCCGACGAACGCCTCGACGGCCTCGCTGTGGTCGGCGGTCGCGCCGAGCGCGGTCTGGGCGGCGTCCTCGGCGGCGAGGGCCTCCTCGAACGTCGACTGCGCGGCCAGGTTGAGCACGCTCTTGATCTTCGCGTAGGCCACCGTCGGCCCGTTCGCCAGCTTCGCCGCGACCTTCTGGGCGCGGGCCGGCAGCTCCTCGTCCGGCACGACCTCGCCGACCAGGCCGAGCCGCAGCGCCTCGGCCGCGTCGACGGTCCGGGCCAGCAGCATCAGCTCGGCGGCGCGGCCGTAGCCGACCAGCCGCTGCAACGTCCACGACGCGCCCGAGTCCGGGCCGAGCCCGACGTTCGCGAAGGCCATCAGGAACGACGACGACTCGGCGGCGATCCGCAGGTCACTGGCGTAGGCGAAGGCGGCTCCGGCGCCGGCGGCGGTGCCGTTGATCGCCGCGATCACCGGCTTCTCCATGGACACGATCGCCCCGACGATCGGGTTGTAGTGCTCCTTCACCGTGTGTAGCGGGGCGGGGTCACCCGCCTGGAGCAGCCCCACGTGCTCCTTCAAATCCTGGCCGGCGCAGAAAGCCTTGCCGGAACCGGTCAGCACGACCGCGCGGACGGCTTCGTCGTCCGCCGCCTCGCGCAGCGCCGCGAGCAGTGCTTCCTTCAGCTCGACGGTCAGCGAGTTGTACGCCTGCGGCCGGTTGAGGGTGAGGGTGCGCACCCCGTCGGCGTCGGCCGTCAGCAGGACGTCGGATGTGGTCACGTCTTCTCCTTGCGCGGAATCATCGGTCGACCGACAGTCTCACACCCCTCGCGGGCCGCATACCAGCACCGATACAGCGGCAAAAGATCGGTCCGCTGATGCGCCCGGCCGCTGATGAGGGACAATGGACACCAGACCCGGCTGGCTTTCACGCGAGCGCGACCCGGGCGCGCCGGTTGAGACGGAGGGAGCACGCTATGGCGGCCATGAAGCCCCGGACCGGAGATGGTCCCCTCGAAGTGACTAAGGAGGGGCGGGGCCTCGTGATGCGCGTACCGCTCGAGGGTGGTGGGCGACTCGTCGTCGAACTCTCCGCGGAAGAAGCGAAGGACCTCGGCGCCGCTTTGGCGGAGGTCACCGGCTGAGCCGACCCCCTCGAACCGTCCTTCCGTCGCACCCCGGTCTCCCTTCGGAGGCCGGGGTCGCGGTTCCTCTGCGCCCGAAGGTTGCTCACTGTGCGTAATCCGCTACCCCCCGTTCCGACCAGTCTGCTCGACATCGAGGTGGCGGGCGACCTCCGCCGCAGTGCCCCGGTGGCCCGGCTGGTGACGGCCCCCGCCGACGACGTCGAGTCCGAGCCGCTGGAGATCGGCGGCGTCCGGATCACCGGCAAGGCGGGCGACGTGCAGACGGTCCCGGCCGGCGAGGCCCGCTGGATCGTCGGCTTGGGCGACGGCGAGCCGAAGCAGTACCGGAAGGCGGGCGCGGCGCTTGTCCGCGCGGTGAACTCGGGGCTGGCGGACGACGTCGACCACGGCGGCAAGGCGTTCCGCGCCGTGCAGCTGGTGCTGCCGGAGGAGGCTTCCGGCGAGCACGTGACCGAGCTCGCGCTGGGGCTGCTGCTCGGCGGGTACCGGTTCAAGGTGACGGGGGAGGACCCTTCGCCGTCCGTCCGGACGGTGCGGCTGGTGGCTCACGACCGGGCGGTCGAGTCGTTCACCGAGCTGGTCTCGCGGGCTTCGGTGCTGGCGGCGTCGACGGCGCTGACGCGCGACCTCGCGAACACGCCGTCCAACATCAAGTCCCCGGCCTGGCTCGCGGAGACGGCGGCCCGGGTGGCCGGCCCGCGCGTCGAGGTGGCGATCCGCGACGAGAAGTGGCTGACGGCGCAGGGTTTCGGCGGCGTCCTGGCGGTCGGCGGCGGGTCGTCGCGGCCGCCGCGGCTGATCGAGATGACGTACAAGCCGTCGGGGGCGGCGAAGCACCTGCTGCTGGTGGGCAAGGGCATCACGTTCGACACGGGCGGCTTGTCGATCAAGCCGGCCGACGGCATGCACCTGATGCGCACGGACATGGCGGGCGGCGCGGCGGTGATCGCGGCGATCCGCGGGATCGCGGCACTGGGGCTGCCGGTGCGCGTGACGGCGCTGGTGCCGGCGGCGGAGAACCACGTGTCGGGATCGGCGTACCGGCCGGGCGACATCGTCCGCCACTACGGCGGCAAGACGACCGAGGTGGGCAACACGGACGCGGAGGGCCGCATGGTCCTGGCCGACGCGCTGGCGTACGGAATCCGCCGGTACAACCCGGACCTGGTCGTGGACGCGGCGACGTTGACGGGTGCGATGAAGGTGTCGCTGGGGTTGCGCACGGGTGGGTTGTTCGCGACGGAGGATGCGGTGGCTTCGCTGGTCCGGTCGGCGGGCGAGCGAGTGGGCGAGGCGTGGTGGCGCATGCCACTGGTGGAGGACTACGCGGAGAACGTCCGCGGCGAGTTCGGCGACGTCCGCCAGACCCCGGCAGGCCCGGGAGGGATTACGGCGGCGTTGTTCCTGAGGGAGTTCACGGAGGGGTTGCCGTGGGCGCACTTGGACATCGCGGGGCCGGCCCGGTCGGAGAAGAACTACGACGACGTGGTCCCTGGGGCGACGGGGTTTGCGGCGCGGACTCTGGTGGAGCTGGCGGCTTCGCTCTGAGCGCTGGTCGCGCCCTCATTGCTCGGCCGCTGTCGTCAGCACGTGGTCGCGGAAGCCGGTGACCGCCGGGGTCATCGGTTCCTCCGCCCGCCACGCCAGCCCGATCGTCCGGTAGGGGCGCGGCTCCAACGGCACCTCCGCCACCCCCGCCGGGCTGCCCGGGCCGAACCGCGGCAGCAGCGCCACCCCCAGGCCCGCCGCCACCAACCCCCGCACCGTGTCCGACTCCTGCCCCTCGAACGCGATCCGTGGCGTGAACCCCGCCGCCGCGCACAGCTCGTCCGTCAGGGTCCGGACCCCGTACCCCGGCTCCAGCAGCACGAACTCCTCGTCGGCCAGCTCCGCCATCCGCACCGATTCCCGGCCCGCCAGGCGGTGGCCCGCCGGGACCGACAGCAGGATCTCCTCGTCCACCAACCCCGCCGTCGCCAGCGAAGGCGCCGCGGGGAGCGGTGCCAGCAGGGCCAGGTCCAGCTCGCCGTCCACCAGGCGGTCGATCATCTCCTGGCGCGAGCCCTGGACCAGCGTGAACCGCACCCCCGGGTACCGCGCCCGGTGCCCGCGCAGCAGCGAAGGCACCAGCGACCGCCCGAGCAGGTGCAGGAACCCGAGCACCACGAGCCCCGACTCCGGCGCCACCTCCTCGCGCGCCAGCCGGACGCCCGTGTCCACCGCCGCCAAGCCGCGCTCGGCCGCCTCGGCCAGCAGTTCCGCCGCGCGCGTGAGGCGGATGCCGCGGCCGTCCGGCACCGTCAGCGGGGCCCCCAGCGCGTCGGACAGCGCCGCGAGCCGGCGGCTCACCGTCGGCTGCGGGACGCCCAGCAGTTCGGCCGCGCGTGTGACGTTCCTCGTCTCGCGCAGCGCGGCGAGCAACGGCAGGTGCGGCGCCACCTGCGCCGACAGCGAGTCATACGTCACCGCATCAATCATGCCAGAGTAGTGCATTGGACGTATTGGTTAGCTCTGCTTACTTTCAGCTGGTGACTTCCACGCGCCGAGTCAAGACCGCCGTCGCCGCGGCCGGGATCTCCTCCTTCGCCCTGCTCTACGCGCCGCAGCCGGTGCTGCCCCAGCTCGCCGCGCAGTACCACCTCGACCCCGGCGGCGCGGCGCTCGCGGTCAGCGTCGCGACCGGTGCGCTCGCGATCGCCGTCCTGCCGATCGCCGCGCTGTCCGAGGTGATCGGCCGGCGCCCGGTGATCCTGACGTCGGTGATCGCGTCCGTCGTCTTCGGGCTGCTGCTGCCGCTGATGCCGACGTACCCGGCGCTGCTCGTCCTTCGCGCTCTTCAAGGCATTGCCATCGCGGGCTTCCCCGGTGTCGCGGCCGCGTACTTGGCGGAACGTCTCGGCCGCGCGGGGGTCGCGGCCGCCGTCGGCGCGATGATCGCGGGCAACACGATCGGCGGCATGCTCGGCCGGCTGGCCAGCGGGTTCACCGCCGGGCCGCTCGGCTGGCGCGGCGCGCTGTTCGTCGTCGCGGGCGTGGGCGCGATCTGCTCGGCGATCACGGTCGTGACGCTGCCGCCGGGCACGCGCCCGCGCGGCGACGCCCAGCTTCGCGCGGTCGCCCGCGGGCTGGTCACGGCGGTGAGCAAGCCGGTGCTGCTCGCCCAGTACGCGGTGGCGTTGCTCGCGATGGGCTCGTTCGTCGCGCTCTACAACGCGGCCGGGTTCCGGCTGACCGGCGACCCGCTGAACCTGTCACCGGCGATCGCGTCCCTGGTCTTCCTCGCCTACGCGACCGGTTCGGTGTCCTCCGCGGCGGCCGGCCGGCTGGTGGCGCGCGTCGGCCGCCGTCGCGCGCTGATCGGCGCGCTGCTGCTGACGGCGCTCGGCGCGGCGCTGACGCTGCCGGACTCGCTGCCGCTGGTCATCGCCGGGTTGCTGGTGCTGACGTGCGCGTTCTTCGCGGCACACGCGGTCGCGAACGGCTGGGCGGCGGCCGACGCCCCCGAAAACGCGCGAGGCCAGGTGGGCGGCATGTACACGGCGACGTACTACCTGGGCAGCAGCGTCGGCGGTGCGGCGGGAGCCTGGGTCTACGGGCACGCGGGGTGGTCGTGGCTGATCGCGGTGGTGGCGGTGTGGTTGTTGCTGGCGGCGGCCGCGGTCGGCGTGGGTACGGCGCCGGCGCGGGAAGCTCGGCGAGAGCTGGTCAACGCGGGTTGAGCCAGGCCTTCCGCCACTAGAGCAGCCCCCGCCCGTCGGCGGTTTCTGGGGGTGGTTGCAACACCTGAGTTTTCAGGAGTTGCCTCTTGTCCAGACGGGATCGAGACCGGGCCTTGAGCCGGACCGTGTGTAGTCCTGATCGGCGT
>NZ_JAPZLD010000090.1:0-24167 GCF_030182635.1 Amycolatopsis ponsaeliensis | reverse complement strand
TACGTCTCCACCGTCGGCAAGAACGGCCTCAACGTCATCACCGCACTCCGCGACGCCATCACCGGAAACCCCTGGCTTCCAACCAGCCCCGCAACCACCTGACTAGTTACCGCTGTTTCTCACTCACGACCTAGAACAGGCCCAGCACGTCTTCCGGCGGCTGCGGCGACGGCGGGCGGTCCTCGTCCGTGATCGGCGTTGCCCGGCCTGCCAGCTTCCGCAGCTCCGCGTCGTACACACACCTCGCCGGGAACGCCGCTGAGGCCGTTCGCCGCGCGAGCTTTGCCGTGGGGAGCCCGGCCGCCGAGGCCGCGAACACCAGGTTGCCGAAGCGGCGGCCCTTCAGCACCGCCGGGTCCGCCAGCAGCAGGACCTCGGGGAACACCTCGTGCAGCGTCGCCAGGAAGCGGCGGGCGAACGGGAGGCCCGCGCCATCCGTGATGTTGGCCAGGTAGGTCCCCGCCGGGCGGAGGATCGCCGCGATCGCCCGCGTCGCCTCCAGCGTGGCCAGGCCGCCGGCCAGGGTCGCCCGCTCGAACGCGTCGACCACCACCAGGTCCGCCGAGTCCTCGCGTCTCGTCGTCAGCCCGGAGCGGCCGTCCGTCACGCGGACGCGCAGGCCCGGCACCCGCAGCCCCAGCTGGGCGCGGACCAGCTCGACCAGCTCGCCGTCGACGTCGAACACCAGCTGCCGCGACCCCGGGCGCTTCGCCGCGACGTAGCGGGGCAGCGTGCACGCCGCCCCGCCGATGTGCAGTGCGTCCAGCGGGCCCGGCGGCAGCTCGTCCACGACGTCGCCGAACCGGCGGACGTAGTCGAACTCCAGGGCGGCCGGGTCGTCGAGGTCGACGTACGACTGGGCGACGCCGTCCACCGACACCAGCCAGGCGTTGCCGCGGTCGGAGTCGCGCAGCAGCTCCGCCGTCCCGAACCTGACGGGGTACCGCCCGGCCACCGGCCCGGGTTTTCGCGTGCGGCTCACGAAGTCCGAGGTTATCGGAAACATTCCGACCGGCCCGGCGATATGGGAGCGGAACGATCATCGATCGAGGGGGTTTTTCTTGCGTGCGAACGCAGTAATCATTGCCGCGGCTCTCGTCGCCGGGGTCTTCGCGACGCCGGCGGCCGCGGACGTCCTGCCCGACCGGGCCCAGGCCGTGGGATACCTGGAAACCGGTGGCCCGGGCGTCGCCAGAGCCGCCGAAGCAGCGTTGCTCGGCTCGCCGGCCGACCTGCAGGCATTCCTGGCGACGGGCCGCCAGCAGGCCCGGGACGACGATGACCGGGTCCTGGTCACGCAGACGCTGACGACCGGCGGTCCGGTCACCAAGCGCGCCGCCCAGAAGGCGCTCGACGGCACCATCGAGGACGTCCGCGCGTTCCTCGCCACCGGCCTGGCCCAGGCCCGGATCGCCGACGACCGGATCGCCGTCGGGCAGGCCATGAGCACCGGTGGCCCGACCGTGAACGCCCGGGCCCAGAAGGCGCTCGACGGCACGCCCGCCGACGTCCGGGCGTTCCTCGAGACCGGCCTGCAGCAGGCCAGGGACACCGACGAGCGGATCACCGCGAACCAGGCGCTGGCCGCCGGCGGTCCGGAGGTCCAGGCGGCCGCGCAGACGGCGCTCGACGGCACCCCGGACGACGTCCGGTACTTCCTCGCCGTGTGGCGGCAGGTCGCCGCGGACGGGGACACCGAACTCGCCGCGGTCCAGGGCCAGCTCGACGGCGCCAAGGCGGGCGCCGCCGCCAACCACCCCCTCATCGTGCGGCTCGCCGAAGAGCGGGCGCGGAAGCTCGCTTCGGACGCGCGGCAGGCGAACACCGACCGGCTCGCCGCCCAGAAGACCAAGGGACGGCAGGACGCCCAGGCGGCCGCGGGTGCCGAGGCCGCCGCGCAGCAGCAGGCCCGCGACGAGGCGGCCCGCGCGGCGCAGGCCAAGACGGACAACGACAAGCTGCTCACCGACGCGGCCGACCCGGCGCTGACCGTGCCGAACGGCCGTCGCGCGTCGGTCTACCTGCTGCGCACCGGCGCCGCCGCCGTCAAGAACGCCGCCCGCGCCGCGCTGAGCGGCTCGGACGACGACGTCGTCACGTTCGTGCACAGCGGTCTCGCCGTCGCGCAGGAGTCCGACGACCGCGCCGCCGTCGCGGCGATCGCGGCGGACCCGAAGGCTCGCCCGGGCCTGCGGCAGGCCGCCCGTGACGCGCTCGCGGGCCCGTACGCCGGTGTCGCCGCGCTGCTGCGGACCGGGGACTACCCGGGCCGCGACACCGACGACCGCGTCGAGGTCAACCAGATCATGGCGGCCGGCGGCCCGTCGACGAAGTCGTGGGCGCAGCAGGCACTCGACGGCAGCGTCGCGGACATCCGGGAGTTCCTCGCCCACGGTCAGCACGAGGCGCACCTGGTCGACCTGGACATCTATGTGACCCGGACGCTGTCCGACGGCCCCGAGGTCAACGCCGTCGCGCAGGCGGTGCTCGACGGCCCGCGGTCGGGTCTGCAGCCGTACCTGGACGGCGAACTGGGCAAGGCGCGGGCGCGTGACGCCTTCACCGCCGAGCACGTCGCCAAGGTGAACGGCCTCCTGGCCCAGCTGCCCTGACCGCACGGCGAAGGTTGTCGGACGTCCCCGGTAGTCTCGCGGCGTGGCTCTCGCGCTGTACCGCAAGTACCGTCCGGCAACCTTCGCCGAGGTCGTCGGGCAGGAGCATGTGACCGAACCCCTCCGCACGGCGTTGTCCGCCGGGCGGATCAACCACGCCTACCTCTTCTCCGGCCCCCGCGGCTGCGGCAAGACGTCCAGCGCGCGCATCATGGCGCGCTCGCTGAACTGCGCCAAGGGGCCGACGCCGGACCCGTGCGGCGAGTGCAACTCGTGCAAGGCGCTCGCCCCCGAGGGGTCGGGCAGCGTCGACGTCACGGAGCTCGACGCCGCCAGCCACGGTGGCGTCGACGACGCCCGCGAGCTGCGCGACAAGGCGTTCTACGCGCCGGCCGAGTCGCGGTACCGCGTGTTCATCATCGACGAGGCGCACATGGTCACCACGCAGGGCTTCAACGCCCTGCTGAAGATCGTGGAAGAGCCGCCCGAGCACGTCATCTTCATCTTCGCGACCACCGAGCCGGACAAGGTGCTGACCACCATCCGCTCGCGGACGCACCACTACCCGTTCCGGCTGATCCCGCCGGGCGCGATGCGCACGCTCCTGGAGGGCAACGTCGCGGCCGAGGGCGTCGAGGTCGAGCCGGCGGTGTACCCGCTGGTCATCCGGGCCGGCGGCGGTTCCGCGCGGGACACGCAGTCGGTGCTCGACCAGCTGCTCGCCGGCGCGGGCCCGGACGGCGTTTCGTATTCGCGCGCGGTGGCGCTGCTGGGCGTCACGGACGTCGCGCTGATCGACGACATGGTGGACGCGCTCTCGACCGAGGACGCCGCGACGGTGTTCGGCACGGTCGAGAAGGTCACCGAGGCCGGGCACGACCCGCGCCGGTTCGCGACCGACCTGCTCGACCGGCTGCGCGACCTGGTGCTGCTGCGCGCGGTCCCGGACTCCGCGGGCGGGCTGGTGTCCGCGCCGGAGGAAGAGCTGTCGCGGATGGTCGCGCAGGCCGAGCGGATCGGCCTGGCGACGCTCTCGCGGTACGCGGACATCGTCCACAATGGACTCCTGGAGATGCGCGGGGCGACGTCGCCCCGGCTGGTGCTGGAACTGTTGTGCGCGCGGATGCTGCTGCCGTCGGTGGCGGAGGCGGAGAACGCGCTGCTGGCCCGCCTCGAGCGGCTCGAACGCCGCGCGACGCTGGCCGGTGGCGGTGGCGCGCCTGCCGAGGGTGGCGTGGAGCCCCCGGTACGGGCGGCGCCGGAGCGCGCGTTTTCCCGGCCGTCGCAGCGTCCGGGTTCGGCCGAGCCGGCGCCGGCCGCGGCCCCGGAGCCCGAGGCGGCGAAAGCCGAGCCCGCGCCACGACCCGCGCCTGCGCCCGAACCCGTTCCGGCGGCGGAACCCGCGCCGGCGGCCAAGCCCGCGGACAGCGGCTGGGGAACGCCGCGAACCCCCGGCGGCGGCACGCCCGCTCCGGCGGCCGCGGCTTCGACCGCCAGCGCCCCGCCGGCCGCGGCAGCCCCGGCTCCGGCTCCGGCTCAGCAAGCCGCGCCCGGGAGCCTGGATGCCGCCGCGATCCGGAACGTCTGGCCGCAGCTCATGACCGCCCTGCGCAAGTTCACCGGCGGCCGGAGCCTCGAGGCGATGCTCACGCAGGCCACCGTCGCGACCGTCGAGGGGCACGCCCTCACCCTCACGCACAAGTCCGAACCCCTGGCCCGCCGCCTGTCCGACCAGGACAACGCCCAGAAGATCGCCGGCGCGCTGGCGGACGTCGTCGGCGGCGAGTGGCGGGTCCGCTGCGTCCACGGCAACGCCCCGGCCGCGCCCGCCGCGCGGGCGCAGCAGGCCGCGCCCGCGCCGGAACGGTCGTTCACCCGGCAGTCGGCGGCCCCGGCCGCCGCGCCCGCCGAAGCACCCGCCCGGCCCGCGCCGGCGCCCGCCGCACCCGCGCGGCCCCGAGTGACCACGGCGGAGCCGGACATCCCGCTGCCCCCGGAACCCTCCGACGAGGACGACGAGGACCTCTACAACGAGGACGCCAGCCCGGCCCCGCCGCCTCCTCCGCCCCCGCCGGACAAGGACCCGGACGAGCTGGCCCGCAAGCTGATCTCCGACCACCTCGGCGCCCGCCCCCTGGACTGAACCCGGAGGGTCGGCTCGCCGACCCTCCGGGTACGGCTTTCAGGAGGCCCAGGGGCCGATGCCCGTCACCCGGTCCGCCGTGATCCGCACGATCACCGCCGTCGGCGAACCCTGGTTGCCCAGCAGGTACTTCGGCACGCCGAGGTACCGCTGAGCCTGCCGGTCCATCAGCGCCGTGAACTCGTCGGCGATGTCCGGGCCCACGATCCGGGCCGTCCCCCGGACGAGCAAGTACTGCGGCAGCCCGCGCTCGTCGTGGCCGTCGTGGTCCTCGATCAGCACCGTCACCCGCGGGTCGCGGCGGATGTTGCGGACCTTGGGCCGCCGCCCCTCCATGCCCATCACGATCTCGTCGCCCTCGCGGCTGGCCCAGACCATCGAGGTCTGCGGCGAGCCGTCCGGGTTGATCGTCGTCAGCACCGCGTTGAACGGCCGCTCGAACAGCCGGTGAGAGCTTTCGGGAAGTTCCATGCTCCCGAGCCTAGGAACCCGACGGGTACCGCTCGGTACCTTGGTTCCCATGGGTGACTTCCCCGGCGACGTCTTCCTGGCCGACTGCCCGGCCCGGCTGGCGATCGAAATCATCGCCGACAAGTGGGCCGTCGTCGTGGTGTTCGCGCTCAGCCGCGGCCCGCGGCGCCACGGCGAACTCGTCGACCTCATCGGCGGCATCTCCCGCAAGGTCCTCACCCAGACGCTGCGCAAGCTCCAGGGCCACGGCCTCGTCGACCGCCGCGCGTACGCCGAAGCGCCGCCGCGCGTCGAGTACTGCCTGACCACTCTCGGGCAGACGCTCGTCGAGCCCATCGGCGTCCTCACGAAGTGGGCGACGAGCCACGGCGAGGCCGTCCTCGAGGCTCAGGAAGCCAGGTAGGCCTCGATCGCCGCCGCGATGGCGGACGCGTACTGCTGGCGTCCCTCCGCGCTGGTCATCCGGGCCGCCTCCGCCGCGTTGCGCATGTTCCCGCACTCGACGAGCACCGACGGCCGCGTCGAAAGGTTGAGCCCGCCGAGGTCCGCGCGCGCCGAAAGGCCGTTGCCGCCGATGTAGTTCGACGTGCTGAAGCCGCCCGAGCGCATCGTGTCGCGGACGACCTGCGCCAGCCGCGTCGACGGCTCGCCCTGCGCGGCATTCAGCGGCGGCGACGAGTACGCGACGTGGAAGCCGTTCGCGCCGGCCGCGGTCGAGCCGTCGGCGTGGATGGAGACGACGGCGTCGGCGTTCGCGTCGTTGCCGATCGCGGCCCGCTTGTCGACGCAGGGGCCGACGCCGGTGTCGTCCGGTCGCGTGTAGACGACGCGGATTCCCTTGCCCGCCAGCGCTTTCCCGACGCGCTGGGCGACGTCCCAGGTGAACGCGTGCTCGGGGTAGCCGGCGTTGGTGGCGGTGCCGGTCGTGTTGCACGGCTTCTTCTGGCCGCGCCCGGCCGGGACCTGCCGGTTGATCTCCGCCGGGTGTGAGCCGTTCCCGCCGTTGTGGCCGGGGTCGAGCACGACGACCTTGCCGGACGCGGGTACCGGCGGGGGCGCGACCGAGGAAGGAGGTGACGTCGTCGTGGGCGTCACGGTCGTCGGTGCCGGCGTGACCGTCCGGGTGGTCACGGGAGCCGGTGCCGGTGCTGCCGGGGTGTCTTCTTCACAGCCGGTGAGCAGCAGGGCACCGGCCAGCAGCAGGGGGGCAATCGCGCGTCGCACGGCGACCACGGTGCCACAACCCGGCACCAGCCGTGGCGCGACTACCCTGGTGGCGACACAGGCGTGCAGAGAGGACCGAGTGCGATCATGGTGCAACCCGGCGGCGGCTTCGACATTTCCCAGCTGATGCAGCAGGCGCAGCAGATGCAGCAGAAGCTCGTCGAGGCCCAGGAGGAGCTCGCCAACACCGAGGTCACCGGCACGTCCGGTGGCGGGCTGGTCACCGCGACCGTCTCCGGTGACAGCCAGCTGAAGAGCTTGCAGATCGACCCGAAGGTCGTCGACCCGGACGACGTCGAAACGCTGTCCGACCTGATCGTGGCGGCGGTCCGCGACGCGTCGGCGAGCGCGCAGAAGCTCACCGAGCAGAAGCTCGGCCCGCTGGCCGGCGGTCTCGGCGGCGGTGGCGGCATGCCGGACCTCGGCGCCCTCGGCTTCGGCGGCTGACGAACTTGTACGAAGGTGTCGTCCAGGACCTGATCGACGAGCTCGGGCGCCTGCCCGGGGTCGGGCCGAAGAGCGCCCAGCGGATCGCGTTCCACCTGCTGGCCACCGACCCGGTGGACATCTCGCGGCTGCAGGACGTCCTCGGCAAGGTCAAGGAGGGCGTGCAGTTCTGCGAGGTGTGCGGCAACGTCTCCGAGCAGCAGAAGTGCCGCATCTGCCGCGACGAGCGCCGCGACCTCACGGTCATCTGCGTGGTCGAGGAGCCGAAGGACGTCCTGGCGGTCGAGCGCACGCGCGAGTTCAAGGGCCGCTACCACGTCCTGGGCGGCGCGCTCGACCCGCTGTCGGGCATCGGGCCGGAGCAGCTGCGCATGCGCGAGCTGCTCAAGCGCATCGGCGAAGCGGACATCAGCGAGATCATCATCGCGACGGACCCCAACACGGAGGGCGAAGCGACGGCGACGTACCTGGTGCGGATGCTGAGGGACTTCCCGGGGCTGAGCGTGACGCGGCTGGCGTCAGGGCTCCCGATGGGCGGTGACCTGGAGTTCGCGGACGAGCTGACCCTGGGTCGCGCCCTCTCGGGCCGCCGTGTCCTATAGCGGCGTTGCCGCGGGTCGCTTGTCGCTCGACCGTCGGCCGCGGTGCCCTGAATGACTCATTCAGGGCTTGGGAGGTCTTGAATGACTCATTCAAGACACTCCGGCGCGGTGTGCGGATGGCGGAAGTCGCTGACCTTGGGCCGCGCGCTCTAAGCGGCGTCGAAGCGGCGCAGGTCGTAGAGGTCCATCAACCTGATCACCTTGTTCGCGTACTCCGGGTCGGTGGCGTACTTGCGCGCCACCGCCCGGATGAACGCGTCCGGGTCGCTCCGCACCGGCAACGCCGCCGCGTAGTTCGACGAAGTCGTCAACAGCCGCCCGTAGTCGCGGAATGAGTCGAAAACCGAGGCGTACGAACGGAAAAACGCATCCACCGGATGGCACGGCGACGGAATGCATTCCGTGGTCGGATACCGCGCACACCGCAATGCGATCGGCCCCGGGCTCGTCGGCGTCACGCACTTGAAGCCGAAATAGTTGAGCTCGGCCGTCGACAGCTTGCTGCGGCCCCAGTTCGACTCCAGGATCGACTGCGCCACCGTCACCGATGCCGGGATGTCGTACGCCGCGTGGATCGCCCGCGCGATCGGGCCCGCCTCGCCGACGTACTCCGCTTGGTAGCCCGCGTCCAGTGCGGCCGAACGGACCGAGTCCTGGTCGACCACCGGCGAAACGGCGAGCAGCACCGCCAGTCCGATGTGGATCATGGCGGAAAAGCTGCCCGATCGCCGCGGGAGCGGCGACCGGGATCACCCGGACGAGAGCCTCAGCAGTAGCCGAGCTGCGCCAGCGTGTCCACGACGATCTCGGACGGGTGGTACTTGTCCATCCAGGACTCGCCACGCCGGTTCTGGTACGTGTCGAGGAAGTTCTGCAGCTTGTCGCCGCGCATTTCGGTCAGCACGACCGTCTCGCCGAGGTGCTGCGGCGTCTCCGTGCGCTCGCGGTGGACCGCGCACGGCAGGCCGAGGTAGTAGCACTCGGCCGAAAGACCACCCGAGTCGGTGACGACGTACTCGGCGCGCGCCACCAGCGGGAGGAACTTCAGGTACCGCATCTTCGGCTGGACGATGAACTGGTCGTCGAAGATGTTCCCGATGCCCAGCGCGCGGATCTTCTCGCGCTCCGGCGCCCCGGCCATGTACAGGATCGGCATCTTGCGGCTCTGCTCGCGCAGGATCTCCAGCACCTCGCGGTACTTGTCCGGGCGCGAGACCAGCTCGAAGCGGTGCAGCGTGGCCAGGCCGAACTTCTCCGGCAGGTTCGGCACGTCCAGCGGCCCGTTGATCGCCAGTCGCATCGCGTCGATCGCCGTGTTCGCCTCGGTGTCGACGACCACCCCGCGGGCGTTGCGGAGGTTGTTCACCTCACGCGCGCTCGGCGCGAAGTGGATGTCGACGATCTTCGCCGCGATCTTGCGGTTGAGCTCCTCGGGCAGCGGCGACAGGATGCTGCCCGACCGCGCGCCCGCCTCGACGTGCCCGACGCGGGACTTGAGGATCCGCTTCCCGATCAGCGAGCCGTACGGCGTGGTGAACGTGTCGCCGTGCACCAGCACCAGCGGGGGACGGCCGTCTTCGGTCAGCGCGGCGCGCAGCTCGTGCCGGCGGCTCCACGCGGTGCGCATGACCTGCGCGGCCCAGCCCGGCACCTGCGCCGGCGACTCGAGGTTGTGGGCCTTCTCCTCCGGCACCAGCCAGACGTCGGGCGCCGGCATGTCCAGGTCCGCGAGGACGTCCGCGACCTCGTCGACGTGCTGCGCGGTGAACCAGATCTTCGGCCGCATCCCGCGATCGCGGATCCCGTGGTAGACCGGCGCGATCTTGATCAGTTCCGCGGTGGTGCCGAGAATGAAGGAAATCACCGTGAAGGCCCATTTCTGGTCGGGTGCGGTGGCGCAAGGATACTGGCCGACCCGCCGCGGGGGCCGCCGGGTAGCCTCGGCCCGGTGAGTGCGAACCCGCTCCTCCCCTCGCTCAGCGTCGTGATCCCGGTCTACAACGAGCAGGACTGGATCGAACGCAGTGTCGGCGCACTGATCGCCTCCGCCGCGGAGGCCAGCTGGCCGATCGAGGTCGTCGTCGTCGACGACGGCAGCACGGACGCCACGCCCACGCGGCTCGACGAGCTGCGCGAACGCCACGGCATCACCGTGCTCAGCCAGGCCAACTCGGGCCGCTTCGAGGCCCGGCGGGCGGGCATCGCCAAGGCCGCCGGGAACCAGATCCTGCTGCTGGACAGCCGGGTGGTGGTGGACATCGGCGCGCTGACGTTCCTGCGCGACCAGCTGGTCGACCACCCCGAGCGGACGGTCTGGAACGGCCACGTCAACGTCGCTTCCGAGGACAACCCGTACGCCGGTTTCATGGCCGGGCTGGTGAAGATCCCCTGGCGCCGGTACTGCGCGGATCCGCGCCTGATGTCCTTCGGCATCGAAGAGTTCGACCTGTTCCCGAAGGGCACCGGATTCTTTTCCGCACCGCGCGCGGTTCTCGAGTCGGCTTCGGACGCTTTCGTTTCCCTGTTCGAGGACGTCCGCTTCGCCAGTGACGACACCGGCGTCCTGCGCTGGATCGCCGAACGGCACCGCATCTTCCTGGCCCCGGAGTTCTCCGCGACCTACCACGGGCGCGAGAGCTTCAAGAAGTTCGCCGCCCAGGCGTACTTCCGCGGGACGACGTTCGTCGACTCCTACCTCGGCTCGCCGGGCCCGGCCCGCAACGGCCTGTTCGCCGCGTTCGGCGTCGGCCTGCTCGGCCTCGGCCTCGCGGCCAAGCGCCCGAAGACGGCCGTGCTGCTCGCGGCCGCCGGGTCGGCGGCGGCCGGGGCGGCCGTGACGCGCTTCGGCGCGACGAACGCGGAGGCCAAGGCCGTCGCGAAGCTGGCTCCGGTCTTCGGTGCCGGCTTCGGCGCCGGTGCCGTCCGTGGCCTCGTCATGGCGCTGCGTGCCCGCCGGCGGCGGGGACGATGAGCTCGCCGGTGACCCACGAGTCCGACGAGACGGACGGGCGCAGCCTGGCGAAGGAAACCGGGCGCTCGGCCGGGAAGATCGGCATCTCGCTGCTCGTCGCGATCGCGCTCGGCTACGTGCTGACGCTGGTCGCCACCCGCTGGCTCGGGCCGGAGAACAGCAAGGTCTACCTCTCGTTCTGGGGCATCCTGATGGGCCTCGGCAGCGCGCTGTCGCCGCTGGAGCAGGAGCTGTCCCGCCAGTCCGCGGTGGCCGCGCTCGACGGCGGCCGGGCGGGCAAGCCCGCGCTGCGCGCCCTGACCGTCGGCGCGGTGACCGTCACCGTGGTCGCGGCGCTGACGATGGCCGTGCCGGTGCTCTCGGACCGGCTCTACGGGGGCAACACCGCGCTCGGCGTCATCGTGCTGTGCGGCGCGATCTCGTTCGCCTGCCAGTTCGCCGCCCGCGGCCTGCTCGTCGGGCAGCAGCGCATCAAGCCGTACTCCTGGCTGGTCGTCGCCGAAGCCGCGGTCCGCGTGCTCGTGCTGTCCGGGATCGCCGCCGCCGGGCTCACCGGCGTGACGTCGTTCGCGATCGCGGCCGCGACCGGCTCGTTCGCCTGGCTGCTGTTCGTCAAGCCGGTCTCCGGGCTGGTCGACCCGCACGCCGACGGCGAGGGCTGGGGGCCGGTGACCGGCCGGATCCTCGTCCTGCTGACCGGCGCCGCGCTGACCGCGAGCGTCATCACCGGCTACCCGGCGATGGTGAGCCTGCTCGCGCCCGGTGGCTCGGTGGCCGACGTCGGCGTCCTGTTCGCGACGCTCACCGTGTCCCGGGTGCCGCTGCTGCTGCTTTCCCCGCTGCAGGCGCTCGCCGTGCCGACGGTCGTCCGGCTTTCGGGCACCGAGGAGGGCACGCACCGGCTGCGGCGGCTGCTGGCGCTCGGCGCGCTCGGCACGGTCGCCCTCGGTGTCGTCGGCGCCCTGGTCGGCTGGCTGATCGGGCCGTGGCTGGTGTCGCTGCTCTACGGCTCGGACTTCGTCGCCCAGGGCTGGTGGGTGGCGTGGATGGTGTGGGGTGCGGTGCTGCTCACGGCACTGCAGCTGATGACGGCGGTGCTGGTGGCCCGCAAGGAGGCGAACAAGGTGCTCGTCACCTGGGCCGTGGTCGCGGCCGCCACCGCGGTGACGCTGCTGCTCGTGCCGGGCGACCCGATCCTCAAGGCGGTCGCCGGGCTGGCCGGGGGGCCCACGCTGGGTCTCGTGGTCGTGTTGATGTTCGTCTTGCGACGTCCGGGCAACGTGCGGCCCGCTTCGGACGTCCCAGTAGGGTGACCCCGGCCGGACCGGGGACAGGAATCGGCGGGGTATCGCCGGTGAGGTTGGACAGCGGAAAACCATGAACGTACTTCTGGTCGTGCTCGCCTTCTGGCTGCCGGGCCTCGTCTTCGGGGCCGCGATCCGGCTGCGCGGCTGGCTGCTCGCCGCGGCCGCGCCGATCCTGACGTTCGGCATCGTCAGCCTGGGCGTGCCGGTGCTCGGCGGGCTCGGCATCCGCTGGACGATCCTCGACGTCGCGCTCTGGACGCTCGTGCTCTCGGCCGTCGGCTTCGGGCTCGCGTTCGTCGTCCAGCGGTTCACCGCCCGGCGCCACCCGGACTGGGCCGAGCGGGACGCAGCCGCGGCGGCCCCCGCCCGGTCCCTGCGCGAACACCTGCTGATCGGTGCCGGCGTCCTGGCCGGCAGCCTCGTCGGCATCGTCACGTTCCTGCGCGGCGCCCGCGGCCTGAACCAGGTCCAGCAGGGCTGGGACGCGCCGTTCCACGCCAACCTGGTCCGCTGGATCGCCGAGCACGGCGACGCCCGGCCGTCGACCGTCGGCACCATCGCGAACCTGCCGAACCAGACGAACTACTTCTACCCGGACACCTACCACGCCCTGCTCGCGCTGGTCTTCGACAAGGCCGGCCTGGCGATGATGCCGACGCTGAACATGGGCGCGCTCACGGTGATCCTGTGCGTGCCGATCGGCGTCGCGGCGATGTGCCACGTGTGGCGGATGCCGGCGATCGCCACCGCCGCGGCCGCGGCGGTGGCGGCGTCGTTCACCAACTTCCCGTACGACTCGCTGTGGCGCGGCCCGCTCTGGCCGTACGTCGCCGGCGTCGCGCTGATCCCCGCGATGCTCGCGCTCGGCCGCCGGCTGCTGGAGCCGCGCGGGATCTCGGGCCCGGCCGCGATCGGTGTCGGCGTCGCCGGCCTGATCGGCCTGCACACCAGCGTCGCGTTCGTCGTCGTCGTGTACTTCCTGCTGATCCTGCTCGCCGTGCTCTTCAAGGCCGAGCGGATCGACTGGCGCCGGTCGGCGGCCTCGCTCGGGGCCACGGTCGCGCTCGCCGTCGTCTGCGGGCTGCCACTGGCGTTGCCGTCGCTGTACAACGCGGGCGGCGTGACCAGCGCGTTCTGGAGCTCCGAAGCCACCGTCACCGGCGGCCTCGGCGAGACGCTCACGTTCTCGCCGATGGCGGCCTTCCCGCAGTGGTGGATCGGCGTGCCGGCCCTGATCGGCATCTTCCTGCTGGTGAAGCACCGGCGGATGCTGTGGATGGTCGCCGCCTACGTCGTGTTCGGCGGGCTGTTCGCGGCCACCGTCTCGCTGGAGACGCCGCTCATCCACACCCTCACCGGCATCTTCTACAACGACCACTGGCGGATCGGCGCGCTGGTCCCGCTGGCCGGGGCGGTCGCGTTCGGCGAGTTCACCGACACCGCGGCCCGCTGGTTCGCGCGCAAGGCGGGCAACCGGCTGCCGAACGTCTCCCCGGCGACGCTCACCACGGTCGGCGTCGTGCTGCTCGTGGTCGTCGTGGGCGGCCTGAGCCGCGGCGGGTACATCGGCCGCAACGCCGCCCGCCTGCAGCAGAACTACAACGGCGGCCCGACGGTCAGCAACGACGAGCGCCAGGCGTTCGACTGGCTCGCCGCGCACGTCCAGCCGGGCGAGCGGGTGATGAACGGCAAGGCCGACGGCTCGGTCTGGATGTACGCGCTCGACGGCGTCCAGCCGGTCGAATGGACCTTCTACGGCGCCGAGCTCGACACCCCGGCCGGCTACCTCAGCACCTACCTCGACGACATCGACCAGTTCCCGCACGTGCGGGAACTGCTGACCGACCTCAAGGTGCGGTACGTCTTCGTCGGCAAGGGCAAGGTCACGCCGTCGACGAACAGCGGGCCCGGCCTGAGCCACCTCGACACCACCCCCGGATTCAAGGTCGTGTTCCAGAACGCCGGCGCCTCCGTCTACGAGATCGCGGGCCAGCAGGGCGTTCTCGCAGCTGGTGCGGCTCCAGGGTCCGCAGCCGGTAACGGGCAGTGAAAGGCTAGAGTGATCGCGTGTCCAGCACCTCCGTGACCAGCCGCCGCGTGCTCATCGTGATGCCCGCGCTGAACGAGTCCGCGAGCGTCGCTTCGGTCATCGAGCAGGTGAAACGCGCCCTGCCGGGCGGCGACCTGCTGGTCGTCGACGACGGCTCGGTCGACGAGACCGCCAAGCTCGCCCGCGCGGCCGGGGCCGAGGTGGCCCGGCTCGCGGTGAACCTGGGTGTCGGCGGCGCGATGCGCACCGGCTTCCGCTACGCCGCCGCCCGCGGGTACGACGTGGTCGTGCAGGTGGACGCGGACGGCCAGCACGACCCCGAAGAGCTCGACGCGCTGCTGCGCGGCCTGGACGACGCGGACATCGTGATCGGCTCCCGGTTCGCCGGCAAGGGCTCGTACAAGGCGAGCGGGCCGCGCAAGTACGCGATGGTCGCGCTCTCGCTTGTGTTCTCGCGGCTGGCGAAGACCAAGCTCACCGACGTCACGTCGGGGTTCAAGGCCATGGGGCCGCGCGCGATCCGGCTGTTCGCCGGCTACTACCCGGCGGAGTACCTCGGTGACACCGTGGAGTCCCTGGTGATGGCCATCCGGGCCAAGCTGACCATCAAGGAGATCCCGGTCGTCATGCGGGAGCGCGCGGGCGGCACGCCCAGCCACTCACCCGTCAAGTCGGCCGTCTACCTGAGCCGGGCCGGGCTCGCGCTGCTGCTGGCGCTCGTGCGCCGCCGGCCCGCGGTCGACTCCTCCGACTCGGCGTAAGGGGAACTTGGAAATGGCCGGTTGGCGCATCCTCAGCATCATCGTCGCCTGCGTCGTGCTGTTCGTCGTCCTCGAGATGATGCGGCGGCGGAAGCTGCGCGAGAAGTACGCGGGCGTGTGGCTCGTCGTCGCGGTCGGCGTCGTCGTCCTCGCGGTGCTGCCGCAGGCGGCCGAGTTCCTCGCCAAGCACACCGGCGTGCAGACGCCGTCGAACTTCGTCTTCCTCCTCGCCGGCGTCGTGCTGGCCCTGGTGTCGCTGCACCTGTCGACCGAGGTCGGGCACCTGGAGGAAGAGGTGCGCACGTCGGTCGAGGAGACCGCGCTGCTGCGGTGCGAGCTCGAGGACGCCAAGCGCGAGCTGGCCGCCCGGATCACCGAGCTGGAGGCGCGGACCACCGCGCCCGACAACGTCAAAGGGCTGCCCGAGGTCGAGCGCGTCAGCAAGTGACCGGGTGATCGAAGCCCTGCTCGCCGCGCCCGCCCGGTTGGGGGCGGTGCGGCTGCTGGCCATCGACGGCCCGTCGGGCGCCGGGAAGTCCACACTGGCCGATCGGGTCGTCGCCGGGCTGCGTGCGCGCGGGTGCCGGACCGAGCTGGTGAGCACCGACGCCTTCGCGACGTGGGACGACCCGGTTTCGTGGTGGCCCCGGCTGGTTGACGGCGTCCTGAAACCCCTCGCGAACGGCGTCGAAGGCGCTTACCGGCGGATGGACTGGACATCCGGGGCACCCCGGCCGGGTGAGCTCGTCCGGGTGCCCGTGCCGGAAGTCCTGGTGCTGGAGGGCGTCTCGTGCGGCCGCACTTCGGCAAGACCCCTGCTTTCGCACCTCTGCTGGCTCTCCGGCGGCTCCGAAGAGGAGCGACTGAGCCGGACCGTCGCGCGCGACGGCGAAGCCGCCCGGGCCGAACTGGGCCGCTGGCAACGGTTCGAGCGCGGCTGGTTCGCCGTGGACGGCACCGCCGAGGCCGCCGATACCCGACTTTCGTCGGAAACCGAGCCGTCACCGTGCGTGAACGGACCACTCCGGATCGATCAAGGGAAGTCTGTCGGTTCAACACGACCGGGCTAACGTTGGTACCGCCATCTGAGTTAGGGATCCGCCACCGGGCGGAGTGGTCGGCCACAAATGGTCACAGTCTGTCGTGATTTGTGGACACATTGCGGTCAAATCGACGCCCACGTAGCGCGATCGTAACCTCACGTACTTAAGCCTGGGGCGAGTTCCCGCTAGTGTCGGCGGGCACACCGACCGTCCGTCGAGTTCCTGACCGACCGGACGGTGACTTTGAACCCGAACATCTCCCAAGGGGTGCCAGATGCAGCAATTGCGGCTGACCCGAACACGCCGCGTGGCCCTGATCGGGCTCGCCGGCGCGCTCGCGGTTTCGCTGTCCGCCTGTGCGGAATCCAAGCGTGAAGAGGGCGCCGGGGGTGGTACCGGAGGCACGATGATCTTCGGCGCGGCCGGTAACCCGAAGATGTTCGACCCCGCGTTCAACGACGAGGGCGAGACCTTCCGGATCACGCGGCAGATCTACGACACGCTGATCCAGAACAAGCCGGGCACCGCCGACCTCGAGCCCTCTCTCGCCGAGAAGTGGGAGTCGAGCAACGAGGGCAAGACCTGGACGTTCTCGCTCAAGTCCGGCGTGAAGTTCTCCGACGGCACCCCGATGGACGCCACGGCGGTCTGCTACAACTTCGACCGCTGGTACAACATGAAGGGCGCCGCCGCCCAGAGCCAGATGATCTACTACGGCGACGTCTTCGAGGGCTTCGCCAAGAACGAGGGCGACGCGAGCGGCGACCCCGTCTACAAGAGCTGCGAGGCGAAGGACCCGACGACCGCGGTCCTCAACCTCAACAAGGCCAAGGGTGCGTTCCCGTCGGCGTTCACGCTGCCGTCGTTCTCCATCGAGAGCCCGACCGCGCTCAAGCAGTACAACGCGGACACGGTCACCCAGAGCGGCGACTCGTTCACCTACAGCGAGTACGCGAACAAGCACCCGGTCGGCACCGGCCCGTTCAAGTTCGAGAGCTGGGACCAGGCCAAGGGTGAGATCACCCTGGTGCGCAACGACACCAGCCCGTCGCCCGCGAAGCTCGACAAGCTGATCTTCAAGGTGATCCCGGACGAGAACGCCCGCAAGCAGGCGCTCAAGGCCGGCGACATCAACGGCTACGACTACCCGAGCCCGGCGGACTACGGCCTGCTGCGCAACGACGGCGAGCAGGTGCTCATCCGCCCGTCGTTCAACGTGCTGTACCTGGGCATCAACCAGGCCAACAACCCGAAGCTCAAGGACGTGCGCGTCCGGCAGGCGCTGGCGTACGGCGTCAACCGCGAGCAGTTCGTGAAGTCGAAGCTGGCCGAGGGTTCCGAGGTCGCGACCGAGTTCGTCCCGAAGGTCATCTCGGGCTACACCGACGACGTCACGAAGTACCCGTACGACGTGAACAAGGCGAAGGACCTGCTGAAGCAGGCCGGGGCCGAGAACCTCACGCTGAAGTTCTACTACCCGACCGAGGTCAGCCGCCCGTACATGCCGAACCCGGCGGACACCTTCACGGCGATCTCCGAGGACCTCAAGAAGATCGGTGTCACGATCGAGGCCCACGCCGAGCCGTGGAACGGTGGCTACAAGGACGACGTGCAGAAGGCCGGCAAGCAGGACCTCCACCTGCTCGGCTGGACCGGTGACTACAACGACGCCGGCAACTTCGTCGGCACGTTCTTCGGTCGCGAGAAGAAGGAGTTCGGGTTCAACAACCCGGAGCTCTTCGCGGCTCTGAGCGCGGCGGACGCTTCGCCCGCCGGTGACGCCCACGCCAAGGCGTACCAGGAAGTCAACAAGAAGATCATGGACTTCCTCCCGGCAATCCCGATCGCGTACCCGACCCCGGCGATCGTGGTCGGCCCGAAGGTCAAGGGTCTGGTGGCGAGCCCGCTCACCGACGAGCGTTTCAACACCGTGACCGTGAACTGACTGAAGGATTTCAGCCAAAGGCAGGGGGTGGGTGCTACCGCACCCACCCCCTGCGCCTGATCCCGGGCTGGCAACAAAGGACTGCAAGTGCTCCGTTTCCTCGTGCGTCGGCTGCTACAAGCGATCCCGACGCTCTTCATCCTGTCCATCCTGGTCTTCGCCTGGCTCCGGTCCCTGCCCGGTGGTCCCGCCGCCGCCCTGCTGGGTGACAAGGCGACGCCGGAGAAGATCGCCAACCTCAACCACGTGCTCGGCCTCGACCAGCCGATCTTCGTGCAGTACTTCGGGTTCCTCGGCCGCGCGCTCACCGGCGACTTCGGCAACTCCCTGGTGTCGACCCAGCCCGTGATGGGCGAGATCGTCACCTTCCTGCCGGCGACCATCGAGCTCGGCATGACCGCGATGATCATCGCGATCATCATCGGCATCCCGGCCGGCTACCTGTCCGCGCGCTACCGCGGTGGGCCGGTTGACAACGGTGTCATCGTGCTCAGCCTGATCGGCGTCGCGGTGCCGGTCTTCTTCCTCGGCTACATGATGCAAGACCTCCTGGCCGCGCCGCTGGGCCTGCCGTCACAGGGCAGGCAGGCCGCGGGCCTCGACGCCACGGCGATCACGAACTTCGCCATCCTCGACGGCATCATGACGAGCGAGTGGGACGCCGTCTGGGACGCGATCAAGCACCTGATCCTGCCCGCGTTCGCCCTCGCCACCATCCCGCTCGCGGTGATCACCCGGATCACCCGCGCGTCGGTGCTGGACGTCCTCAACGAGGACTTCATCCGCACGGCCAACTCCAAGGGCCTGACCCAGCAGGTGGTGCGCACCCGGCACGTCCTGCGCAACGGCCTGCTGCCGGTGGTCACGACCATCGGCCTGCAGACCGGCGCGCTGCTCGGCGGCGCCGTGCTGACCGAGCGGGTGTTCAACTTCCGCGGCCTCGGCTTCCTGCTGGCCGAAGGGATCGAACGGCGTGACTACCCCCGGCTGCAGGCACTCCTGCTGTTCGGTGCCGTGGTCTACGTCCTGGTGAACATGCTGGTCGACATCTCGTACGGGATCATCGACCCGAGGGTGCGTGTGCGATGAACACTCTGCTCAACAAGAAGAAGGAACCGATCGACAAGCTCGCCGCGGCGAGCGGGCACAGCCTCGGCGGGGACGCGATCCGCCGGATGCTGCGCAGCCCGGTCGCGATCACCGGCGCCGTCATCACCGGTGTGTTCCTCATCGTCGCGATCTTCGCGCCCCTGCTGGAACCGAAGGACCCGGACGTCCACTACCTCGGCGACCAGATCCGGCCGAACTTCATCCCGGGCGCGCAGGCCGGGTTCCCGCTCGGCGTGGACGACTTCGGCCGCGACTTCCTGTCGCGGCTGATCGCCGGCGCCCAGCAGACGCTGATCGTCGGTGTGCTCGCCACGATCGTCGGCGTGATCATCGGCGTGATCATCGGTGGCCTGGCGGGTGCGTTCGGCGGCTGGGTCGACACCGTCCTCATGCGACTGGTCGACGTCATGCTGTCGTTCCCGTCGCTGCTGCTGGCCATTTCGATCGCGGCGCTGTTCGCGAAGCCGAGCCAGTGGACGGTCATCCTGGCCGTGTCGATGATCGGCGTGCCGATCTTCGCCCGGCTGCTGCGCGGTTCCATGCTTTCGCAGCGCGACGCCGACCACGTGCTGGCGGCGAGGTCGCTCGGGGTCAAGCGCGGGGCGATCGTGTTCCGGCACATGCTGCCGAACTCGCTCGGCCCGGTCATCGTGCAGGCGACCCTGACGCTGGCCACCTCGATCCTGGAGGCCGCGGCACTGTCGTTCCTCGGTCTGGGCGACCCGGACCCGTCGCGGGCGGAGTGGGGACTGATGCTGGGCAAGGCCTCGCACCAGTTCCTCGACGTCCGCCCGGAGCTCGCGTACTACCCGGCGATCGCGATCATCATCGTCGCGCTCGGGTTCACGCTGCTCGGCGAGTCCTTGCGTGAAGCCCTCGACCCGAAGAACAGGCGGTGAGAACTCATGGCACTCCTTGAAGTTCGTGACCTCACGGTCGACTTCGTCCGCCGCGGCGAGCGGTCGTTCACCGCGGTCGACGGCGTCAGTTTCGACGTCGAACCGGGCCAGACCGTCGGCCTGGTCGGCGAGTCCGGCTGCGGCAAGTCCGTGACGTCGCTGGCGATCATGCGGCTGCTGGCCCGGCGCGGCAACAAGGTCAGCGGTTCGGTGCGCTTCGAAGGCACCGACCTGCTCAAGCTGTCCGACAAGGACATGCGCGACCGCCGCGGCCGCGACCTCGGCATGGTGTTCCAGGACCCGCTGTCCTCGCTGAACCCGGTCATCCCGATCGGGCTGCAGATCACCGAGGTGCTGGAGCGCCACCGCGGGATGTCGCGCAAGGCGGCGACCGTGGAAGCGACGGACCTGCTCGACAAGGTCGGCATCCCGGACCCGTCGCGGCGGCTTTCCGAGTACCCGCACCAGCTTTCCGGCGGGATGCGGCAGCGCGCGCTGATCGCGATCGCGCTGGCGTGCCGGCCGCGGCTGCTCATCGCCGACGAGCCGACCACCGCGCTGGACGTCACCATCCAGGCGCAGATCCTGGCGCTGCTGCGGGAACTGGTGCAGGACACCGGGACCGCGCTGATCATGATCACGCACGACCTCGGCGTGGTCGCCGGGCTGTGCGACGAGGTCAACGTGCTCTACGGCGGCAAGATCGTCGAACGCGCGCAGCGGCACCAGCTGTTCGCCGAGCCGCGGCACCCGTACACCCACGGGCTGCTCGCCTCGATCCCGCGCCTGGACGCGGGCCGCGGCGAGAAGCTGGTCCCCATCCGCGGTTCGGTGTCCGACAACATCCCGTGGGAGGGCGGCTGCGCGTTCGCGCCCCGCTGCCCGAACGCGCTGCCGGTCTGCCGTGAGGTTTCGCCGCAGCTGGTGCCCGACCAGGGCGGGCTGCTGCGCTGTCACAACCCCGTGCGGCCGGCGGTCGCGGCGGGAGGAGGAGCCCGATGACCCGTCCTGCTGGCGACGTGCTGCTGGAGGTCACCGACCTCAAAGTGCACTTCCCGATCAAGAGCGGGGTCGTGTTCGACCGGACGGTCGGTCACGTCTACGCGGTCGACGGTGTCGACCTGTCCATCCGCCGCGGCGAGACCTACGGCCTGGTGGGCGAGTCCGGGTGCGGCAAGTCCACGCTGGGCCGGGCGATCCTGCGGCTCAGCGAGCCGACGGCGGGCTCGGTGGTCTTCGACGGCACCGACGTCGCCAAGCTGAAGGGTGAGGAACTGCGGAAGGCCCGGCGCCGGATGCAGATGATCTTCCAGGACCCGTTGTCCAGTTTGGACCCGCGCCAGTCGGTGGAGTCGATCCTCGTCGAGGGCATGCACGCGCACGGCCTCGACAAGGACAAGGAAGCCACCCAGCGGCGGCTGCGGCAGCTGCTGTCCGCGGTCGGCCTCCCGGAGACGGCGCTGCGGAAGTACCCGCACGAGTTCTCGGGCGGGCAGCGTCAGCGCATCGGCATCGCGCGGGCGCTGGCCGTGGAGCCGGACCTGATCGTCGCCGACGAGCCGGTGTCCGCATTGGACGTTTCGGTGCAGGCCCAGGTGGTGAACCTGCTGGAGGACCTGCAGGAGCAGCTCGGCCTGACGTACGTGGTGATCGCGCACGACCTCGCGGTGGTGCGGCACATCTCCGACCGCATCGGCGTGATGTACCTGGGCGCGCTGGTCGAGGAGACCGACGCGGACTCGCTGTACCGGGAACCGCTGCACCCGTACACGCGGGCGTTGCTGTCGGCGATCCCGGTGCCGGACCCGCAGGTCGAGGACACCCGCGAGCAGATCCTGCTCGCCGGTGACCTGCCTTCGCCGGCGAACCCGCCGACGGGCTGCCGCTTCCACACGCGCTGCCCGTGGAAGCAGGCGAGCCTGTGCGACACCGACCGCCCGCAGCTGCGTGAGATCGGCGGCGGTCACCGGGTGGCGTGCCACTACGCGGAGGACATCCGCGACGGGCGCATCCAGCCGCACGAGGTGAAGGCGGAACTGGTCGAGTTCAGCGGGGCGCTGAACCCCGACCTGGGCCCGCCGGACGTCGGGACGTCCGCCGAGATCCTCTGAGATTTCCTGCGAATGGCCGGCCGGGGTGCGTCCCGGCCGGCCATTCGTCGTTTCAGGGCTTGAGGTCCAGCGCGGCGCTCATCGTGGCGTCCATGTAGAACGGCGTCGAGTCGTGCACGTGGGTGATCCGCCACTCGCCGTCCTGCTTGCGGAAGCCGAGGGTGGAGCGGAACCACAGCTCGAACGGCTGCGGCATGCCCTTCGGCGTCGTCGACAGCCGGTTGAGGGCGTGGCTGAAGGCGACGTCGCCGCCGATGGTGACTTCGAGGTCGCGGACCTCGTACTCGATCGGGCCGTCGAAGCCCGCGAACCAGGCCGTGCGGGCCTCGACGTCTTCGCCGTGGTGCACGAGCGGCGGGGCCAGGGTGAACGCGCGGACGTCCTTCGCGCACTGTGCGGCGATCGCCTCGGCGTCACGTTCGGTCATCGCCGCCGCGCGGGCGGCCACCAGTGCGCGAATCCGCTTGTCGTCCTGCTCGGTCATGCCATCCTCCTGGGGTGTGGTGCCGGTCGGAAGGGACGTAGGCGCCGCCGCGCGGATTTCGACATCGACCGGAGGCTTTCGTGAAATACGTGGTCCTGATCTACGGCAACCCCGAGTCCCGCGCGGCCTGGGAGGGCATGAGCGCCGAGCAGCAAGCCGCCGGGCTGGCCTACTACCAGCAGCTCAGCGACGACCTCGACGCGTCGGGCGAGCGCATCATCTCCGAGCGGCTCGCGTTCCCCGAGCTCACCACGCGGGTCAGCGTGGGCGAGCGCGGCACGACGACGACCGACGGGCCGTTCGCCGAGGCCAAGGAGTTCCTCGCCGGCTTCTACCTGCTCGACTGCGAGAGTCAGGAACGCGCCGTCGAGATCGCCGCGCGGATCCCTGAAGCCGCGTTCGCGATGGTCGAAGTGCGGCCGGTGATGGGGCTGCACGGGCCGGACCTGTGATTCCCGATCTGCTGCGCTCGCTCGCGCCCGAGGTCCTGGCAGCGCTGGTCCGGCGGTACGGCGATTTCGAGGCCTGTGAGGACGCCGTCCAGGAGGCGCTGCTGGCGGCGTCGCAGCAGTGGCCGTCATCGGGGATCCCGGATCACCCGAAGGGGTGGCTGATCACGACGGCGTCCCGGCGGCGCATCGAGCAGTGGCGCAGCGAGACCGCCCGGCAGCGGCGTGAAGAAGCGGTGGCACTGGCTTCGCTGCCGGAGCCGGAGCCGGTCGGGGTGGACGACACGCTGACGTTGCTGCTGCTCTGCTGCCACCCGTCGCTGACTCAGCCGTCCCAGGTGGCGCTGACGCTGCGCGCGGTCGGCGGCTTGACGACGGCGGAGATCGCCCGCGCGTTCCTCGTCCCGGAGGCGACGATCGGCCAGCGGATCAGCCGCGCGAAGCAGAAAATCCGCGGCGAGCGCCTCACGCGTGAGGGCGGTCCGGAGCGGCTGGCGGCGGTACTGCAGGTGCTGTACTTGATCTTCACGGAGGGCCACACGGCCAGCTCGGGCGACGCGCTGAACCGCGTCGAGCTGACGACGGAGGCGATCCGCCTGGTCCGCCGGCTGAGCGCGGAGCTCCCGGCCGACGGCGAGGTGATGGGGTTGCTGGCGTTGATGCTCCTGACGGACGCCCGCCGCCCGGCCCGCGTTTCGTCGTCGGGCGCGCTGGTGCCCTTGGCCGACCAGGACCGCACGCGCTGGAACCGCGCCTTCATCGAAGAAGGGATTTCGCTGATCACGGGCGCGCTGTCGACGGCCGCGGTGGGCCCGTACCAGCTCCAGGCGGCGATCGCGGCGGTCCACGCCGAGGCCCCGACGGCCGGAGAGACGGACTGGGCGCAGATCCTCACGCTGTACGACCTGCTGCGGGTGGTGGCGCCGGGGCCGATGGTGACGCTGAACCGGGTGGTGGCGTTCGCGCAGGTCAATGGGCCCGAGGCGGGGTTGGCGGAGCTGGCGGGCACGGAGTTGAAGGAGCACCACCGGGTGGACGCGGTACGGGCGCACTTGCTGGAGCTGTCCGGTGATGTCGAGGGGGCGCGGGAGGCTTACTTGGCCGCTGCCCGGCGGACGTTGAGCCTGCCGGAGCAGAGCTACCTGCAGTCACGGGCCGCGGCGCTGAAGCCCTGACCGCCCGACCGGAACTCCGCCCTTCCCTGGCAGGGGCCCGGGCAGAGTCCCGGTTCAGTCGCCCGGCCTCCGCCGCTGCCGCGCAACGGACCCCGGCTCACTCGCCCGCGCCCGCGATTCGATGTCTTGAATGAGTCATTCAGGGCGTGGGCGGTCCTGAATGACTCATTCAAGACATCGCTGGAGAGGCCGTCGACCTGCGCCCACCGAAGACGGCCGCCGGGAACCCGACTTTGCCGGAACCCCGCCCGTCGGCGGTTTCTAGGGTTGGTTGCAACACCTGAGTTTTCAGGAGTTGCCTCTTGTCCAGACGGGATCGAGACCGGGCTTTGAGCCGGACCGTGTGTAGTCCTGATCGGCGTG
>NZ_JAPZLD010000089.1:0-24367 GCF_030182635.1 Amycolatopsis ponsaeliensis | reverse complement strand
CCCACCCCACCACACCCATGTGCCCCCCCCCGCCCCCCCCCGCGCGCGGGGGGGGGCCCCCCCGCCGCGCGGGCCGCCCCCCCCCCCCCCCCCCGGGACCCACACCGGGTGTGCTCCGGGAGTTTTCGCTCACCGCGCCGAGCGGAATCTCGCAGTACCGAGAGCGCACCTGAACCGCGGGCTTCCCGGCACGTCGAGGGGCTGTGCCGGGAAGCCAGCGGTTACCCGCGAGCGGGGTCACGTCCGCGAACGGGGGTGTGAACACCGAACCGGTGCGCTGGATGCTCACGAACGCCGCCCATCCCTGGGAGCAGGCTCGCATCCAGCGCACCGGTTCGTTTTTCAGGCGATCGGCGCGTCCAGTGAGGCCGGGGTGCCGCTGACCGACGCCGCCGCGGCGCTCAGCCGCCGGACCGCCTCGTCGATCTTGTCCGGCGGCAGGGAAAACGGCAGCCGGATCCAGCGCTCCAGGCCGCCGTGGACGCCGAAGCGGGAACCGGGCGCCACCTGGACGCCGTGGCTCGCCGCCGCCACCGCCAGCCGCGAGCTCACCGGCTCCGGCATGCGGCACCACAGCGACAGGCCGCCCTTCGGCAGTGTGAACGTCCAGTCCGGCAGGTACCGGTGCACCGCGCCGGCCAAGGCGTCGCGGTAGCCGCGCAGCTCCTCGCGCCGGCGGGCCAGCGCGGTCTCGTCGGCCAGCAGCTCGGTCAGCACGATCTGCTCGAACACCGGCGACCCGAGATCGACCGCGTAGCGCGCCGAAACCAGCCGGCCGAGCAGGTCCTCCGACGCGCGGATCCAGCCGAGCCGCAGCCCGCCCCAGTGCGTCTTCGACGCCGAGCCGACGCAGATCGCCAGGTCGCCGGCGAACGCGGCCAGCGGCGGCGGGCCGTCGAGCGGGTCGCCTTCCAGGTCCAGCTCGACGAGCGTCTCGTCGACGACGACCGGGGTCCGCGCGCGGGAGAGCACCGCGCCGAGCCGTTCGCGGCCTTCGGTGTCCAGGCGCAGGCCGGTCGGGTTCTGGAAGTCGACGACGAGGTAGGCGAACCGCGGGTTCGCCTGGCGCAGCGCCGCGTCGACACCCGCGATGTCCCAGCCGCGCGGCCCGGCCGGGTCGAGCGCCACCGGCACCGGGATCGCGTGCGCGGCGCGGATCGCTTCCAGCGCGTTCGGGTACGTCGGCTGCTCGACGAGCACGCGGTCGCCGGGGCCCGAGAGCATCCGCAGGACCAGGACGAACGCGTGGTGCGCGCCGTTGGTGACCATGACCTGCGCGGGCGTCGTCGGCAGCCCGCGTTCGGTGTAGCGCCGCGCGATCTTCTCCCGCAGGCCGAGCAGGCCGCGTTCCTGGTAGCCGTGGTCACCCAGGTGGTCGGCGAGCCGGACGCGGGCCGCGTCGACCGCCGCCGCCGTGCCCGGGATGGCCGGCGAGGACGCGTGCGTGAAGTCGATCGAGCCGTCCCCCACCGGCGCGAGCGGCCCGCGGCGACGCCGTCCGGGCGCGGCGATCCACGACCCCGCGCCGCGGCGGCTCGCGACGAACCCGTTCTCCCGCAACCGGTCCAGGGCCGCGCCGATCAGCGTCCGGCTGGCGCCGAGCGCGTCGGCCAGCTCGCGCTCGGCGGGCAGCCGGGTGCCGAGCGGGAGCTGGCCGTCCAGCACCTGCAGCTCGATGGCGGCGGCCAGATCGACCGACCCCTGGCGGGACCCACCTTGCCGCCACGAGCCCAGCATGACGGCCAATCGAGGGCCGGAGATGCGTCCACCTACCGGGATGACGGGATCCATAAGGCCAATATCCTGGAATTGGCTATGGTTTACAAGGCCACTTCACGCCGATAGTGGAGTCGTGGCTCAGACCGATCTCCGGCCCGTCCGGATCTCCCGCAACCCCGTCCGCCGCAGCGTCCAGCTGTTCGCAGGCCTCGCCCTCTACGGCACCAGCGTCGCCTTCGTGACCCGCGCCGGCCTCGGCCTGGAGCCGTGGAGCGTGCTCGCCGAGGGCGTCATGAAGCACGCGGGGCTGACTTTCGGCACGGTGACCGGGCTGATCTCGGTCGTCGTCCTGCTCCTGTGGATCCCGCTGCGCCAGCGGCCCGGGATCGGGACCATCGCGAACGTCGTCGTCATCTCGGTGGTGGTCGATCTGGTTCGCGCGGTGCTCCCCGACCAGCACGAACTCGGCTGGCAGATCGCGCTGCTGGCCGGCGGCGTCGCGCTCAACGGCGTCGCGACCGCCACCTACGTCGGCGCGCGGCTCGGCCCCGGCCCCCGCGACGGCCTGATGACCGGGCTCGCGGGGCGCACCGGCTGGTCGGTCCGGCTGGTGCGCACCGGCATCGAAGTCACCGTGGTCGCCGTCGGCTTCCTGCTCGGCGGCACGGTCGGGATCGGCACCGTGCTCTACGCACTGGCCATCGGGCCGCTCACCCAGGCACTGCTGCCGCTGACCACCTGGCGCGACCGCGCCGCCGAAGAGCAGGAGCAGCAGCAAGGTCACTAGCCGGCCTTGCGCTGCTGCACCGCCCGCCGCAGCGTCGGGTAGTCGGCGCCGCGCCTCGCGAGCACGTCGTCGGTGTCCCGCTGCTGGGCCAGCGCCAGCAGGATGTGCTCCTGCCCGAGGTGCTTGTCCCCCAGCCTGACGGCTTCTTTGAGGCTCAGCTCCAGGGTCTTCTTCGACTGTGACGTGAACGGGATGTGCCCGCGCTTGGCCGGCCCGAGCCGGCCGGCGAGCGCCCCCTCGCCGTGGGTCTGCTCGATGCGTTCGACGATTTGCTCGACGTCGATGCCGAACTCGGTGAGCGCCTCGGCGTCGGCGTCGCTGACCCCGCCGCGGCGCCGGGTGCGCGCCAGTTCGGCGGCGACTTCTTCCGCGGAGATGCCCAGCTCGGCGAGCAACGGGACGTCCGTCTTGACCAGCCCGGCCAGCAGGTGCACCGGCCGGATTTCCACCGAACCGGACTCCCGCGCCACGATCTGCGCCTCGACGACCGCCATCCGCGCGTCCGCCGTGAACCTCTCGAACATCAGTGCCTCCCGTACTTCTTGTGCACGGCCTGCCGGCTGACCCCCAGCTCGGCGGCGATCTCCTGCCACGACCAGCCGTTGATCCGCGCACTGCGGACCTGCACGGCCTCCAGTTGTTCCACCAGCCGCCGGAGCGCGGCGACCGCTCGCAGTCCCACCCGGGGATCGCGGTCGCCGGCCCGGGCGGCCAGGTCCGTCGCTTCCGTCATGTCTGTCAACCTACGTTGACATCTTGGGCTTGTCAACCTGAGTTGACAGTGTCCGATGTGGCACGCGGTGCGGCGGCGGTTCGCCGGGTCCTGAATGAGTCATTCAGGACCTCCGAAGACCTGAATGACTCATTCAAGACACTCGGGTGAGGCGGGCGCCCGACCTCGTCCGCCGGCGAAGCATGGTCGACAGCGTCGGCGCGTAGGTCCCGGACCGGCGACGTAGAGTCGGGTGATGCCCGAGATCGTGTTCGCCGAGCGGGCCGGGGTGGGCGCCGACGGCCACCCCCGCCCGACCGAAGACCACGTCGTCGTGCTGGACAACGCCGTGTTCGTCCTCGACGGCGCCACCTCGTCGGACCCCTCGCAACCCCCGGGCGGCTGGTACGCCGAACGGCTGGCCCGCCGCCTTGCCGACGACCTGCGCGCGACACCCGAAGCCGACCTGACGGACCTCCTGACCGGCGCGATCGCCGTCGTCACGGCGGAGAACGCCCTGCGCCCGCAGCAGTCGCCGTCGAGCACGGTCGCCGGCGTGCGATGGCTCGAAGACCGCGTGGAAGCGCTGGTGCTGGCCGACAGCCCGGTGATCGGCTTCGGCGGCTTCGGCGTCGACGTCGTCTCCGACGACCGGCTCGCCCGGCTGCGGCGGCGCGGGATGCTCCAGACCGGCGCGGACGTCCGGCGCCGGCGCAACGCCCACGACGGCTTCTGGGTCGCCGAAGCCGATCCCGGCGCGGCCGCCCACGCCGTCCGCCGCAGCTGGCCGCGAGCCGACGTCGACGCCGTCCTGCTCGCCAGTGACGGCGTCTCCATCGGCGTCGACCAGTACCGGCTGTTCGACTGGCGCGATGTCCTGGCGGTCACCCGCACCGACGGTCCGGACGCCGTGCTGGACGCCGTCCGGACCGCGGAGAAGCAGGACCCGGACGGCGCCCGCTGGCCGCGGCCGAAGTGCCACGACGACCAGGCCCTGGTGCTGATCGACTTCGCATCCGGGGGAATTCAGGGTCTTCCCTGATCACGACCGCCGCGTTCTCCGAGAACCTGGAGACATGGGGACGGAACAGGGGAAGCGCACGAGACCGTGGCGGCTCGTGGCGCTGGGCGCGCTCGGCTGGGGGCTGTTCACGGCTGTGGTGCTGCACATCGTCAGCTCGCACAACCCGGTGTACGACACGTTGTCGAGCTACACCGTGACCGACCGGGGCGAAGGGATGCTCGCCGCGAGCGTGTTGTCGCTGGCCATCGGTTCGCTGGCGGTGCTCGGCGCGCTGCACGCCGCCGGCGTCCCGCTGTCGCGGACGACCCGGCTGCTGCTCGCGCTCTGGTCGCTCGGGCTGGCCGCGGCCGCGGTGTTCCCGGCGAGCTACCCGGAAGCACCCGACCCGGTGAGCGGCGAGATCCACCTCTACGCGTGCCTGGTCGCGTTCCTGAGCCTGCCCGGCGCGGCGATCTCGCTGCTGGAACCGTTGCGGGGACGGCCGGAGCGCGTCGCCGTCGTGCGGGCGGTCCGGCTGAGCGCGGTCGCGTTCGGGCTGTTCGCGGTCAGTTTCGTGCTGGTGCGCTTGAGCGAGGCCGAAATCGGACCGTTCCCGGAGATCTCGGACGCGTTCCCGATCGGCGTCATGCAGCGGCTGCTGCTGCTCGCCGACGTGGCACTGCTGTTCACGCTGCTGCGGGTCGCGACCCGGCTCGAGTCAGCCTTCGACGGCCGCCGCGAATTCGGGCGCGTAGCCGTACAAGCCGGGCATCCCGCCGGTGTGCAGGAACACCACGTGGTCGTCCGGGGCGAAGTGGCCGGCCCATTCGACCAGCGCGGCGGCCACCTTGCCGGTGTAAACCGGATCGAGCACAACCCCCTCGGTGCGGCCGAAAAGCCGTAGCGCGTTCCAGACCGCGTCGGTCGGGATGCCGTAGCCGGGGCCGAGAGTGGAGTCGCTCATCTTGGCGTGCGTGAACGACGGCGGTTCGACGCCGAGGAGCTTGGCCGCGCCGCCGACGAGGTCGCGGAGGTTCTCCGTGGCCTCGTCGAGCGGGTGGCTGACGCAGGCGATGCCGACGCCGAGGTTCCCGAGGAGCCCGGTGGCCAGCACGACACCGGCCGCCGTGCCCCCGCTGGCGTGCGGGACGACGAGGTGGGCGCGCTCGACACCGCGTTCTTCAAGCTGCTTCGCGAGTTCGAGCGTGGCACGGACGTAACCGAGGGCGCCGAGGTCGTTGGAACCGCCGACCGGGACGGTGGCGACCTTCCGGCCGTCGGCGGCGGCTTCGGCGACGAGACGGTCGTAGGTGCGGCCGGTCTCTTCGCCGTCGGCGCAGACGTGGACGGTCGCGCCGAAGAGCTTGTCGAGCGGGATGTTGCCCGAGCGTTCGTAGGCGTCGCCGTCGCGCGGGACCTTCGCGGTGAGGACGAGTTCGCAGCGCAGGCCGAGCTTCGCGCACGCGGCGGCGGTCTGGCGGCCGTGGTTGGTCTGGAGCGCGCCGAAGGTGATCACGGTGTCGGCGCCGGCTTCCTGGGCCGCGCCGAGGTGGAACTCGAGCTTGCGGAGCTTGTTGCCGCCGGCGCCGAGCGGGTGGACGTCGTCGCGTTTCAGCCAGAGGTTCCGCAGGCCGAGGGCTTCGCCGAGCCGCGGCGCTTCCTGCAGCGGCGTCGGCCAGCCGCCCAGGTCGACACGGCGGATCGCGGCGAGTGCGGCGTCGGGGAATCCGGCGAAGTCGAACGTCATCAGTTCACTCTAGAGCGCCCGGAGAGTAGCCGAAAACCATCGGTATCCGGTAACGTTCGTTCGAACGAACGAGAGCGCCCGGGAGGTGCCATGACCGCCACGAGCCTGGACTTCACCGGTCTCGCCGCGCAGGCAGCGCAGCTCGCCGCGGGTGAAGTCACCTCGGCCGAGCTCACCGCGACCGCGCTCGGGCGCGCGCACGCCAGCCAGCCCGTCCTCAACGCCTTCCGGCACCTGCGCGACGACGCGGCGCTCGCCGAAGCGGCCGAGGCGGACGAGCGGCTCCGGGCCGGCGACCGGAAACCCCTGCTCGGCGTGCCCGTCGCGATCAAGGACGACGTCGACATCACCGGCCTGCCCACGTCGTTCGGCTGCGTCGGCGAGTTCCCGTGCGCCACCACCGACGCGCCCGCCGTCGCGCTGCTGCGTGAGGCCGGCGCGGTCATCATCGGCAAGACCAACACCCCCGAGCTGGGCCAATGGCCGTTCACCGAAGGGCTGGCGTTCGGGACCACACGCAACCCGTGGCACCTCGGGCACACGCCCGGCGGTTCCTCGGGTGGGAGCGCGGCCGCGGTGGCGTCGGGGGCCATCGCGGCCGCGCTCGGTTCCGACGGCGCCGGCTCGGTGCGCATCCCGGCCGCGTGGACCGGGCTCGTCGGCATCAAGACCCAGCGCGGCCGGATCCCCACCGACGGCGAGCTGTTCCACGGCCTGACCGTGCTCGGCCCGCTCGCCCGGACCGTCGAAGACGCCGCGCTGCTGCTGGACGTCGTCGCCGCCACCGGCCGCACGTTCCGGACCGCCGCCGCGCGCGAACCCGGCCGGCTGCGGATCGGGCTGTCGACGCGGATCCCGTTCACCGCCACCAAAACCCGGCTCGACCCGGTCGTCGAAGCGAGTGTCCGGCGGCTCGCGGAGTCGCTCGCCGGGCTGGGCCACGAGATCGTCGAGGTGGAGCCGGACTACGGGCTGATCGGCCTGACGTTCCTGCCGCGCTCGCTCACCGGCGTCCGCGACTGGACGTTGCGCGTGCCCGACCGCGCCGGGCTCGACCCGCGCACCCGCAGCAACGCCGGCCACGGCCGCCTGCTGGCCGGGCCCGCGCTGCGGCTCGCGCGGGCGCTGGAGCCGGGGCTGCACCGCCGGATCGGCTCGGTCTTCGGCCGCGTCGACGTCCTGCTGACCCCGACGACCGCGACCCCGCCGCCGCCGATCGGCACGTTCGACGGGCTGTCCGGCTGGGAGACCGACCAGGCCATGATCGCCGCCTGCCCGTACGCTTGGCCGTGGAACGTGCTGGGCTGGCCGGGGGTCAACGTCCCGGCCGGGCTGACGGACGGCGGGCTGCCGCTCGGCGCGCAGCTGCTCGGCCCCTCGCACGCCGAGGAGCGGCTGGTTTCGCTCGCCGCGCAACTGGAAGAGGTCGAACGGTGGCCGGAGCGGCATCCCGAGACAAGCTGGTAAGCACCCGGGAAGCCATCCTGCGCGGCGCGCTGACGGTCGTCGGCGAGCACGGGGTCGGCGGGCTGACGAACCGCCGGATCGTGGCCGCCGCCGGCGTTTCGCTCGGCACGCTCACCTACCACTTCCCCAGCCAGACGGCGTTGCTGCGCGAAGCGATGCTGATGTTCGCCGCGGAGGAGACCACGAAGCTCGGCGCGATCGTCGACGGCTACCGCGCCGACGGTCTCAGCGTCGAGCAGGCCGCGTCGGTCGTCGAGCACGTGATCGCGCAGTTGCCGTTCGGCGCCGACGAGCTCGGCGCACACGAGCTGTACCTCCAGTCCGCCCGCGATCCCGAGCTGCACGAAGCGTCTTCGCGCTGCTTCGCGGCGTACGACGAACTGGCCGTGACGATCCTCGAAGCGATCGGTGTGCCGGAGCCGCGGCGGCTGGCCGGGCCGGTCGTCGCGCTGATCGCCGGGCTGCAGCTGCGTCGGCTGGCGACGGGCGAGACGGACACGCCGGTTGCCGAGCCGCTGATGATGCTGCTTCGCGGGGCGTAATGGCCCGGCCGATCGTCCGCGGCACGGCGGCGTGGAAGTACTTCGGCGACTTCCGCGACGGGCTGCTGGCCGGCCAGGTCCTGGTGCTGCAGGTGGCACACCCGGTCGTCGCGGCAGGGGTGCGCGATCATTCGGACTACACGTCGGATCCGTGGACGCGCCTGATGCGGACGGGCGCGTCGCTTTCGATCTACGTCTACGGCGGGGTCGCGGGTGCCCGGGTGGAGGCCGCGCGGTTGCGTGCTTTGCACCGTTCGTTCACGGGTTTGTCGGATGGACGCCGGTACAGCGCTTTGGATCCTGCAGCGTACGCGTGGGTGCACGCGACGCTGGTGAAGGTTCCCGTTGACGCTCAACGGTTCTTCGGCCGCCCGCTGTCCACTTCGGAACTCGACGAGTATTACGCGCAGATGCGCGCCATCGGGCGGTTGCTCGGAGTGCGCGAGCGTGACCTGCCGCCGGACTGGGTGTCGTTCGAGCGCTACTACGACGAGATGGTGGCCGGTTTCGCCGGGAACCCGACGATCGATCAGCTCTTCGAGACGATCCGGACGGTGGCAAAGCCGGTGCGTTGGCTGCCCGACTCGTGGTGGCGATGGCACGCCCGGACCCAGATGTTCCTGCTCCGGGCGACTTTGCCGCCCGGGTTGCGTGATCGCGTCGGTCTACAGTGGACTTCCCGTGACCAGCGGCGGTTCGCGCGCCTCGCCCGCGTGGTGCGAATTCTCGCGACGCCGATCCCGGCGGGGCTGCGGACCGCGCACATGCGGTGGATCGGGAAGCTGAACGTCTGGTTCCGCGCCCACCCCAAGGCCTACGAACGCCTGATAGGCGGCAACGGCCCCGGCGCGAAGACAAGCCATGAAGGGCACCCTCATGGCTTTTAGTCCATGAGGGTGCCCCTCATGGACACTCGTCTCGGCCGCTGACCCGGGCGTAGTGGGCGCGGGCCTTGGCCCGGTTCCCGCATCGGGCCATCGAGCACCACTGCCGGTTCCGCCTCGGCGACGCGTCGCAAAACCGCAGCCCGCAGTCGTCCGCCGCGCACACCCGCACCGATGCCTCGCTCGTCGCCAAGTCGATCGCGTCCGCCGCCAACGTCGCGAACGCCGAGGCCACCGGGTCCTTCGGCGCCGGGACCTCGCGACGCAGGCCTCCGGCGGCCAAGACCAGGCGCGGTGGGGGTGCGGGCGCCGAGGCCGCCGCGTTGTTCACCAGGCCGACGTCCATCGCTTCGGGCGCCCGCAGCACCCGGTCGATCGCTTCCCGCAACGCCTTCGCCGCCAGCACGTTCCCCGCCGTCACGGGCACCGGGCCTGTGGTGAAACCCGCGAGCGCGAGCCACTCCGCCAGCGCGTCGGGCCCGGTCAGCAGCTCGACACCGCCGTCGTGCCGGCTGCGCAGCGTGTTGACCAGGTCGAGGCACGGCCGTCCGCCGTCGAAGACCCACTCCATGTCTCGCAGTCTAACCGTTGCGAACGGTTAGAAGGGCCGCTACCTTCTAACCGCATGAACAGGTTAGAAAGCACGGCCACGGTCAACGGCATCCGGATGCACTACGTCAGGGCCGGCGAGGGCCCGCCCCTGTTCCTCCTCCACGGCTGGCCGCAGACGTCGCACTGCTGGCACCGCGTCCTCGAGCCGCTCGCCGAGACGCACACCGTCATCGCCCCCGACCTGCGTGGCTACGGTCGCACCGACAAGCCCCGGACCGGCTACGACAAACGCACCATGGCCGCCGACGTCGCCGCCCTCGCCGACCAGCTCGGATACCCGAAAACAGCCGTCGCCGGGCACGACCGCGGCGGCCGCGTCGCCCACCGCTGGGCCCTCGACCGCCCGGACCAGGTCGACCGCCTCGCCGTCCTCGACATCGCCCCGACCCGCGCGATGTGGCAGCGTCTCGACACCGGCGTCGCGAAGGCCTACTGGCACTGGCTCTTCCACCTCCAGCCCGACCTCCCCGAGCTGCTCGCCGGCCAGAACATCGCCGCCTACCTCGGCTACTTCTTCGAACGCTGGACCTACCAGCGCCACCACCTCGACGCCGACGCCGTCGCCGAGTACGTCCGCGCCTTCTCCCAGCCCGGCGCCTTGCGCGCCGGTTTCGACGACTACCGCGCGTCCTTCCCGGACGACGCCGAGCTCGACGACGCCGACTACGACGCCGGAAAGCGCATCACCCAGCCACTTCTGGCGCTCTGGGGCGCGAACGGCCTGCTCGGCACCCTGCCGACCCTCGAAATCTGGCAGGAGTACGCGAACGACGTCACCGGGGTCGCACTCGGGGAATGCGGTCACTTCCTGCCCGAGGAGCAGCCCGCGGAAGTCGTCGCCCACCTGCGGAGGTTCCTGCACCCCTGAGACTCCCGGGGGCTCCGGTCCCCCGCACTGGGGACCGGAGTTCCCTCCCCGCCGTGACGCCCGGCACAGTCCGCCGTCGCTAGGTTCGATCCCACGATGGGGACCAAACCAAGAGCCGTACTGCTGATGCTGCTGGCCGTGCTGGGGATCGCACTGGCCGGCGGGACCGCGCGCGCCGACGGCGCGCCGTCCGGCACCGACGTCCAGGTCGCGCAGACGCTCGGCGCACGCGAGCTGACCGTGATCATCCGCCGGGTCGACGTCACGCCGTCGCCGCTGCGGGTCGACGTCGTGACCCACCAGGGCACCGCGCCCGGCACGCTGCACCTGGCCGTCGCGGCCGACGGCGTCGTGACTTCGCGCGGGGACGTCGTGCTCGGCACCGAACCGGGTGTCTACCCGGGAAATCTTCAAGTCGACAAGCCGGGGCCGTGGGAGCTGTCGCTGAACGACGGCAGCGGGACCACCGCGACCATCCCGTTCATCGTCCCCGCACGAGTGGTTCCGCCGTGGGAGAAGGCCACCTACGGCGGGTTCGTCGCCGCGGGCGTGTTCCTGCTGCTCGCGCTGGTCGTCGGCATGAAGGCGAAACGGACCGCCTTCGCGCTGATCCCGGCCGGCGGTGCGGTCGCCGCGATCGCCGTCGCCGTCACCGGCGCACTGCTGTCGGCGAGCACTCCCCCGCCGCCCGCGCCCGGCAGCCAGCTCGATCCGACCTACGACAACGTCACCGACCCGTACGCCAACGCCCAGTTGTCCACAGTGGACTACTCGCGGCCGCCGGTGAACCTCGCCGTCAAAGCCGAGCGCGGCGAGCTGACGCTGCACTTCACCGACGGCGCCACCGGCCGCCCGGTCGACGACCTGCTGATCCACGACAACGCACTCGTGCACCTGGTGCTGGTCTCGCCGTCCGGCCGGATGAGCCACCTGCACCCGGTGCGCGTCGGCCCCGGCGACTACCGCGTCAGCGTGGCCGATCCGGAAGCGGGCACGTACACCGTCGCGGCGGAGCTGGTCCGGCGCGGCGGCGGAACCCAGCTCGTCCGATCCACTGTGGACCTGACGGGCACCGCCGCCCCCGCGCCCGAACCACCCGGCGCCGGACCGCGGACGGTCGACGGCTCCCCCGTCGACCTCACGATCACCCCTGGCACGCCGACCACGATCACCGCGCACTTCAAGACCCAGGACCTCCAGCCGTGGCTGGGCATGCTCGGCCACCTGATCGTCGCCGGGCCGATCACCGGGCAACCGGGCACCGACGCCGCGAAGGCACCGACGTGGGCGCACGTCCACGCGATGATCCCGCCGGTCGCGGGCCAGCTCGACCGCCCCGACGAGACCGTCGCCGCCTACGGCCCGGACGTCAGCTTCACCTACACCTTCGCCGCGCCCGGCCGGTACCGGATCTGGCTGCAGGCCGAACGCGGCTACCGCGTGCTCACCATCCCCGCCGTGGTCGACGTCCCGACGACAGGAGCCGGACGATGAAACGCCCCAAGGTGCTGATCGCCGTCGTCGCGCTGGTGGTCGCGGCCGGCGCCGCCTGGCTGCTCTGGCCCGCCGGTGACGCGAAAGCCACCACGCAGCAAGCGGTTTCCGGGCCGTACACGGTCCAGTTCTCCGCGGACCCGCCGCGCATCGGCGGCAACACGTTCGCGGTCGCGGTGACCGGACCCGCGCCCGACAGCGTCTTGGTCGAACCGGTCATGGCGCAGATGGGACACGCGTTCACCCCGGTGCTCGCCGTGGCGGAAAGCTCCGGCCGGTTCCGCGCCACGGGTGTCGCGCTGCCGATGTCCGGGCAGTGGGAGATCGCGGTGTCCCTGCGCGGGCCCGGCGGCCCCGCCCAAGTCGTTTTTCCGTTGCTGGTCAAGTAGAAAGGGTCGGGGGATGGATCTCACCGCATCCGGCGTGCACACCACGTCGGTGGCGAAACAGGCGCGAACGGGCTTGCTGCCCGCGAACGTCGTGCTCGGGGGGTCACTGCTGTCACTGGTCGGGCTGACCTGGGACATCCAGTGGCACAGCGATGTCGGGCCGGACACGTTCTTCACGCTGCCGCACCTGTTCCTGTACGCGGGCAGCGCGGTCGTCGGCCTGGCGAGCCTCGCCGTCGTGCTGCTGACGACGGCGGCGCGGCGCGCGGGACGGCCGGTCGACCCGCGGATCGGCGGCCGCGTGGTCAACGTGTTCGGCAAGACGTTCGCGGCGCCACTGGGCTACCTGGTTTCCGGCGTCGGCGCGGCCACGTTCCTGCTGTACGGCTTGTGGGACCAGTGGTGGCACGGGCTCTACGGCTTCGACGCGGTCATCGACTCGCCGCCGCACATCGGGCTGCTGCTGTCGATCACGGTGTCGCTGATCGGCACGACCGCGGTGTTCGCGGCGGCGCGGGAGCACCGCTGGGGGCGGATCGGCACGCTGGCTTCGCTGACCGTGCTGCTCACGTTCGGGCCGGTGCTGGCGCTCGGGTTGCAGCAGGTGCCGGACGACTACGCCGACGCCGTCTCGATCGGCTGCTCGATGATGGCGGTGCTGCTCGTCGCGGTCGGCGCGGGGTTCTTCCGCCGGCCCGGCGGGGCGGTCGGCACGGCGGCGATGGTCGCGGCCGTGCAGGCGGTCTTCTGGTGGTTCTCGCCGTGGGCGGCCCAGGCGTACGCGGACCTCGTCGGCCTGCCGATGCGCGACGCGATCTCCGGGGTGCCGGAAATGCCGTCGCTGACACCGATGGCGCTGCTGCCGGTGGCCGCGCTGATGGAGCTGGCGTACTTCGCCGGCCGCCGCCGCGGGTGGTCCGCGGGCCGGGTGTCCGTGATCGCGGGCGGCGTCGCCGGGCTGCTGATCGGGCTGAGCCTGCCGATCCAGCGCACCCTGCTCTACACCGGCGCGCACCTGCCGCCGGCCTGGTACCTGACGACGACCGCCGTGCTCAGCGCGGCGCTGGGGCTGCTCGGCGGGTTCGCCGGGTGGCGGTTCGGCGGGATGCTCTGCCTGCTGGCGCCCGCGAAGAAGGGGGAAACCGCTGATGCGTAAGACGTTGTTCGCCCTGGCCGCCGTCGCCGGGCTGCTGTTCACCACCGCAGCACCGGCGAACGCCTACGAGCCGGTCAACATCGTGCACACCGAGCACGTGCAGGCCGGGCCGTACGGGATGACGATCGGGTTCAGCACCTGGCCGCTGAAAGCCATGCAGTCGCTGGACTTCACGTTCATCCCCGACGGCGGGATCGAGGACAAGTCCGGCACGCTCACGATGATCAACCCGGAGGGCGGCAAGAACCGCACGCAGCCGCTGGTCCGCCACCCGCGCAAGCTCGACGTGTGGGGTCTCGACGTCCGTTCGATGCCACGGCCGGGTGAGTGGACGTTCCACTTCGCGGTCAACGGCCCGGCCGGGTCCGGCACCGGCGACCTGCGCGGGCTGCCGGTGCTCGAACAGCCGGGGCCGCCGATGGGCTTGAGCTGGGCGATCAGCACGCTGCCGTTGATCGGGCTCGTGGTGCTGGTCGTGGTGGCCTGGCGCCGGACCCGGAGCCGGCTGCGCGGAGGTGGGCTTCCGGCGATCGGGTGAGATTCCCCTCACAATCGGCGTCCGGACGTATCCGCGCTGTCGCGAAGGCCTCCTTCACCAGAGACGGGAAGGGGGCCTTCGCGATTCCAGTACACGGGCGGGTGATCATGATCACCGCCACGGGGGATGGATCAGGCGGGCAAGTCGAACTGCCCGGCCTTCACGGCGATCAGGAACGCTTCCCATTCGGCGGTGTCGAACACGAAGACGGGGCTGGTCGCGAGCTTGGTGTCGCGGACCCCGATCAGGCCTTCGCGGCCGAGGTTGACCTCGACGCAGCTCCCACCGTTGGGCTCGCTGGCGAACGACTTCTCCCAGGCGGCCTCTCGGAACAGGGACACGGCCGTGTTCGGATCGTAATCCGCGAACGACGGATAATCCGCCATGGGTCGTACCTCCGTGGATCGATGGGGGGCGCGGCCGGGACCAGGTCAAAAGTACCCGCGTCCGGCTACTCAGTGTCTCAATGGAGTACGCCACACGGCCAAGCGGGTGATCAACTAGGTCCGGCCTCGACATGAAGATTATTCCAGGAGTAGGATTAATCGCATCGGCCGGGGCGCTGGTGTCGGTGAATGACTGCCTGCATGCGACGGGCGGTCCCCGAACGCAGGCCACTGGTTGACGAACGACCAAACCACCACTGCAGGACCTCATGGGGGAGGATCAGCATGATCGTCGAGGACAGTGCGCCACCGGGCGTTCTGGTCGTGGGCAGGCTCGCCGCGGGAACCGCAGGCGAGGCCCGCCGGGTGGTCCACGTCTTCGGGCTGGACGTCACCGGGAGCACGAGCGAGCTGGTCCGAACCAAGTGCGGGGAAGCGCTTTCCCGTGCCGACGTGGAATGGCTGGCCCCCGGGGCCGGCATGCCGTGTGAACCCTGTCTCGGACTGACCGGCGGCGAACGCGCCCGGTCACCGCGACGAGAGCTGGGGGTGTAGACGAGATGGCCGTCCGGATGAACTCGCTGTTCCGCCGCGAGGAGGAGCACCGTGGCCGCCGCGGAATCGGCAACGAACTGAGGAACCGCTTCGGCTTCAGCCTGATCCAGGCGCCCCTGCGCAAGACCACGACGTGGGCGACGGACCAGGACCTCCCGCTGCAGCGCCACTCCGACGGGGTCCGGACCACCCGGCCCCTCGAAACCGCGATCGACCTGAGCCCGCTCCTGCGCGGCCGGGTGGGGTCGCGCGCCTGAACCGCTGTCCCACCACGACGAAGAGCCCCGGTCCCCTGCGCGGACCGGGGCTCTCGCCGTTCCCGGCTACGGTTTCCGCAGCAGCAGCCGTCCCTGGCGGAAGGGACGCTCCCCGTCGACGGCCTCGCGGTACATCCGGCCCACCTCGACGAGACCGGCTTCGGCCGCGATTCCCATCAGCTCGCCGAGCGGCCACCGGTACGCCGTGGTGACCTTGTGGTCGAACTCCGAGACCGGGCCGTCCCCGGACTCGAAGCACCCCAACAGAACGTGACCACCCGGCGCCAACGTCCGGGTGAATTCGGCGAAGTACCGCGGCACCTCCGCCGGCGGCGTGTGGATCACCGAGTACCACGACAGGATCCCGGCGAGCGACTCGTCGGGCAGGTCCAGTGCCGCCATGGAGCCCACCTCGAAGCGCAAGGACGGCTCTGCCGCCCGCGCCAGCGAAACCATCTCCGGCGACACGTCGACGCCGAACGCGTCGAGCCCCAGCGAGCGCAGGTGCGCCGTCAGGTGGCCGGGGCCGCACCCGAGGTCGGCGACCGGGCCGCGGCCGCGCACGTAGTCCGCGAACGCCGCCCACGCGGCCCGGTCCAGCGGGTCGCCGTCCCAGATGTCGCGGACGAACTCCGCGTACCGGACGGCGACCGCGTCGTAAGCCGCTGTCACGGTTTGCGGCCGAGGCCGCAGATGTGGCCGCTGAACGCCGGGTCGTTCGCGAGCTTCCTCGTCGCCCGGGACTCGATCTCCTCCGGGTGCCACTCCGGGAGGTAGACGATGCCCGGCTCCACGAGCTCCAGGCCCTCGAAGAACGACGTGAACTCCGCCTTGCTGCGCAGGTACAGCGGGGTGCTGGACTTGTTGTACTGCTCCACGATCGACGCACGGCTGTCTTGGTCGGCCAGCGCGTCGAGACCTTCGGTGGTCAGGTGCGAGGACAGGAAGTACGAGCCGGACGGCAGCAGCGACAGGTACTTCTGGATGATCTCGGCCACCGGCTCGTCCTCGCCGAGGAAGTACAGGACGCCGACGATGATCAGGCCGATCGGCCGGTTCGTGTCGAGGACGCCGGTCTCGAGCGCGCGCTTCCAGATGTCGGCCGGGTCGCGCAGGTCGCCCTGCAGCACCGCGTGCCGGTCGGCCACGCCCTCCTTCTCCAGGAGGACCTGCGAGTGCGCCACCGCGACCGGCTCGTTGTCGACGTACACGCACCGCGCGTTCGGGTTCACCTCGGCCGCGACCTCGTGGACGTTCCCGACCGTCGGCACGCCCGACCCCAGGTCGAGGAACTGGTCGATGCCGTTGCGCGCCAGGTACTGCACGCCGCGGCCGAGGAAGTCACGGCCGACGCGGGCGACCGTCTTGATCATCGGGAACGTCTTGACCGCCTGCTCGCCGAACTGGCGGTCGATGGCCCAGTTGGCGTCGCCGCCGAGGAACCAGTCGTAGATGCGGGCCGCGTTCGGCCGCTCGAGGTCGACGCCTTCGGGGGCTTCGGGATCCTGCGTCGTCATTTCCGTCCTCCAGGCTTGCGGCCGACACCGCCGACCACGCTCGCGAGGGGGACCGGGGCGGCGCCGGGCTCGGGGCGCCACTCTCCCACAGGCACGATCCCGGGGTCGACGACGTCGAAGTTACCGAAGAAGGCGGCGATCTCGTCGAGCGACCGGGAAACCGCCGGCGAGCTCGACCGCTCCGACAGCTTCACGAGCCGCCGGATCTGCGCCAGCTCGTCGCCTTCGACGCCGGACTCGGTCGCGTGCGAGAGGACGTACGCCGACCCGGGAGCGAGCAGCGTCCGGTAGTCGCGGATGGCTTCGCGCACGCCGGTGACGTCCGGCAGGAAGTGCAGCACAGCCACGCTGAGCAGGCAGATCGGCCGCTCGGGGTCGAGCACGCCGGTGGCCAGCGCGGCCTCCCAGACCTCCTCGGCGTCGCGCAGGTCGGCGTGCAGCACGGCGTGCCGTTCCGGGTCGCCCTCTTCTTCGAGCAGGATCCGTCCGTGCGCGACGGCCACCGGCTCGTTGTCGACGTAGACGCAGCGGCTGTCGTCGGCGTAGTCGTCGGCGACCTCGTGGACGTTGCCGGCGGTCGGGATGCCGGACCCGAGGTCGAGGAACTGCGTGATGCCCTCGGTGACGCAGTGGCGCACGGCCCGGCCGAGGAAGTCGCGGTTGCCACGCGCCAGGGTCTTCGCCAGCGGAAACGCTTTCACGGCCAGCTCGCCGTACTGCCGGTCGACCGCCCAGTTCGCGGTGCCGCCGAGCGCCCAGTCGTAGATCCTCGCCACGTTCGGCCGCTCGAGGTCGACGGCGTCGGGGAGGAACTCGGGGTCCACGATGTCCCCTTCGGGCGGTACTTCCGGTGGATTAGGGCACAACAGAGTCACTCTACCGACAGTTGTTCACCGCCTGGGACTCTTCGCGCGGCCGTTCGCCCTATTGGAGCTGCTGCATCTGGCCGCGGTAACCCTCAGCGAGCTCTTTGAGGAACTGCCGGGTCTCCTGCCGCTCCAGCGCCGCGCCCCGCAGCCGGTCCCACGAGTCGACGAAGATGTTGAAGTCCTTGACGTCGTCGAGGTACAGCCCGCCGGCGGAGTGCTCGATGTAGACGAAGTCCCGGGTGCGGTCCGGGAAGCGCATGATCGTGAAGTCGTTGGGCACCGCGGCCAGCCGGGCCCCGAACGGCAGCACGTGGACGTAGACCCGCGGGTGCCGTTCGAGCGAGAGCAGGTGCTCGACCTGGTCCAGCATCACCGCCGGCGCGTACCCGCCGGGAGCCCGGCGCAGCGCGCCCTCGCTGATGATGAACCGGTAGTACGGCGGCTGCTGCTGCTCGAACACCGCCTTGCGGTCGAGCCGGTTGCGCACCAGCGACGTCACGTCCGTCGCGCCGGCCTCGGTGAACTGCTTGAGCATGTAGTGCTCGGACTGCAGCGGACCGGGGATGCGCTCGCCGTGCCAGGTGAGGATCTCCGCGGCCGCGGGCTCCAGGTCGGTGAAGGTGCGGAACCAGTGCGGCACCACCGAGCGGTAGCCCGACCAGTGGCCGCGCTGCCCGGCGGCGGCCCGCGCCAGGTTCATCAGCGTGTCGGCCTCTTCGCCGTTGATCCCGAACGCGTTCAGCATGGATCGCACATCCCCGAGTTTCACCCCGACGGCACCGGACTCGATCTTGTTGACCTTGCCCTGGGTGCAGCCGAGGACCTCGGCGACCTGCTGCTGTGTCATCCGCGCCGCGGTGCGGGCATGCCGGAGCTCGTTCCCGAGCTGCTTCCGGCGCGAGGTGACGGTGCTGGCCATCGCCCTGCTCTCCCGGACCACTACAAGCGACGGCGGCCGCAGGCCGCCGTCTCACGCGAACTATCGAACCCACCCAGGTTAGTGCTTCACCTTGCGGATCTCGATGATGACATCGCGCAGCGTTCCAGGAAACGCCGCGGAACGCCAGTCACCTGTGTCTTCACTCGCCTGGACCAGCGAAATTCCTAATTTTTCCGCCAACCGGCGGAGCCGGGTCTCGGGCAGACTGGCCCGGTGACCGATCGTTCGCCCTCCGCCGCCGCCGTCACCCGCCTGGCCGACCGCGTCCACGGCTACGTCCAGCCGGACGGCTCCTGGTACATCAACAACTGCGGGTTCGTCGACGCCGGCGACCACACCGTGCTGATCGACACGTGCTCGACCGAGCGCCGCACGCGCGCGCTGCTCGAGACGGTCGAAGCCACCACCGGCAGCCCGGTGACGACGCTGGTGAACACCCACCACCACGGCGACCACACCAACGGCAACTACCTGGTGGGGAACGCGACGATCATCGGGCACCGCAAGACGCGCGAGCTGATGGTCGCCGAGGGCATCCAGACGTTCGAGGGCATCTTCGTCGGCAGCGACTGGGGCGAGCTGCGGTCGCGGCCGCCGGAAGTCGTGTTCGACGACCGGCTGACCGTGCACGCCGGCGACCTCACCCTGGAGCTGATCCACCCCGGCCACGCCGCGCACACCACCAACGACGTGCTGGTCTGGCTGCCCGAGCAGCGCGTGCTGTACGCCGGTGACCTGGTGTTCAACGGTGGTAGCCCGTTCGCGCTGATGGGCTCGGTGGCCGGCTGGCGCGCCGGGCTGGACGTCATCCGGGAGCTCGAGCCGGACGTGATCCTGCCCGGGCACGGCGGCCCGTGCGACCTCGCCACGGTGGAGGCTGTCGACCGGTACCTGGCGTTCGTCCAGGAGACGGCCGAGCGCGGGAAGGCCGCCGGGCTGTCGCCGCTGGAGCTGGCCAAGGAGACGGACCTCGGGGAGTTCGCGGCGCTGAGCGAGCAGGAGCGGCTGCCGGGGAACCTGCACCGCGCGTACGCCGAGCTGGACGGCGCCGAGTGGGGCGCGCAGATCGATCTGGTCGCCGCCGTCACGGACATGGTCGCGATCAACCGGGGCCCGATCCGCTGCTTCTCCTGAACTGAGTGAGCCGTCGCTCCGTGCCCTTCCTTGAGGCGTCGATCGGACTAGTGTCTGAATCGAGAGAGTCTTCGGAAGGATGCGGATGAGCAAGAAGGCGAGCATCGGGGTCACCGGCCTGGCGGTCATGGGCCGCAACCTGGCCCGGAACCTGGCGCGGCACGGGCACACGGTGGCCCTGCACAACCGGTCCGAGGAGCGGACCCGCACGCTGGTGGACCAGTTCGGCGACGAGGGCGACTTCATCCCGGCGTACTCGGCGCAGGCGTTCGTCGACGCGCTGGAGCGGCCCCGGCAGGTCGTGATCATGGTCAAGGCGGGCGGCCCGACGGACGCCGTCATCGAGGAGTTCGCGCCGCTGCTCGAAGAGGGCGACGTGATCATCGACGCCGGCAACGCGCACTTCGCCGACACGCGCCGCCGTGAGAAGGCCCTGCGCGAGCGCGGGCTGCACTTCGTCGGCAGCGGCGTCTCCGGCGGCGAGGAAGGCGCGCTGCACGGGCCGAGCATCATGCCCGGCGGTTCGAAGGAGTCGTACGAGTCCCTCGGCCCGCTGTTCGAGGACATCTCGGCCAAGGTCGACGGCGAGCCGTGCTGCACGCACATCGGCGCGGACGGCGCCGGCCACTTCGTCAAGATGGTGCACAACGGCATCGAGTACGCCGACATGCAGCTCATCGCGGAGTCGTTCGACCTGCTGCGCGGCGCGGGCGGCTACTCCCCCGCGGAGATCGCCGACGTGTTCCGGACCTGGAACACCGGCCGGCTGGACTCCTACCTGATCGAGATCACCGCCGACGTGCTGGCGCACGTCGACAAGTCGTCCGGCAAGCCGTTCGTCGACGTCGTCGCGGACGCCGCCGAGCAGAAGGGCACCGGCCGCTGGACCGTGCAGATCGGCCTCGACCTGGGCGTCCCGATCTCGGGCATCGCCGAAGCCGTCTTCGCGCGTTCGCTGTCCGGCTCGACGTCGCTACGCGCGGCGGCCCGTGGCCTCGGCGGCCCGTCGCGGGCGCCGCTGACGGGTTCGTCGCTGGAGCGCTTCGCGGACGACGTCGAGCAGGCGCTGTACGCGTCGAAGGTCGTCGCGTACGCGCAGGGCTTCAACCAGATCCAGGCCGGCGCGACGGAGTACGGCTGGGACATCGACCTCGGCAAGGTCGCCTCGATCTGGCGCGGCGGCTGCATCATCCGCGCGAAGTTCCTCAACGACATCACCGCGGCCTACGCCGAGGAGCCGGGCCTGCCGACCCTGCTCACCTCGGGCGGCTTCCGCAAGGCCGTGGAGGACGCGCAGGACTCGTGGCGGTCGGTGATCTCGACGGCGGTCAAGCTGGGCATCCCGACGCCGGGCTTCTCGACGGCGCTGGCGTACTACGACGGCCTCCGCGCGGACCGGCTGCCGGCGGCGCTGGTCCAGGGTCAGCGTGACTTCTTCGGGGCGCACACGTACCGCCGCGTCGACCGCGACGGCTCGTTCCACACGGCCTGGGCCGCCGACGGCCGCCCGGAGTCCGACGCCTGACCCCTGCTCAAGTGCCGTTAAGGCCACCTTACGGGCGTCTGACGCCCGTAAGGTGGCCTTAACGGCTTTACCGCCTGCCTGACCGGGAAGACCCCCTGGTCCCGCCCGGTCAGAGCAGCGTCACCAGCAGCAACGCGAGCAGCGCGGCCAGCCAGAGCGGTCTCATCCCCGCGCGGCGAGGATCTCGGCCAGCACCGCGACGATCTTCTCCTCGGCCTTGTCCTTCTTGATCCCCAGGCCGTCGAGCACCTCGAAGCCGACGCCCTCGCGCTGCTCCAGCAGCGCCAGCAGGATGTGCTCGGTCCCGATGTAGTTGTGCCCCAGCCGCAGCCCTTCGCGCAGCGTCAGTTCCAGCGCCTTCTTCGCCTCGGCGCTGAACGGCGTCGGGCTGGGCACGGCGTCGACCCGTGCGGGCAGCTGGGCTTCGGCCGCTTCCTGAACGGTCTCCAGCGTGACGCCCTGGGCGAGGATCGCGCCGGCCGCGAGAGCCGCGGGTTCGGTGAGCAGGCCCAGCACGAGGTGCACGGTGTCGATGGCCGGGCTGGCGTTGTCGATGGCCGACTTCTGGGCCGCGACGATCACGTGCCGAGCGCGGTCGGTGTAGCGGCCGTAGACGCGCTCGATCGCGCCGGAGACGTCGCCCCCCGGGTCCACCTTGGGCACGAACCGCTTCTGGGCCGCCTGTTTCGTGACGCCCATGCTCTTGCCGATCTCGGTCCAGGAGGCGCCGGAGCGGCGGGCCTGGTCGACGAAGTGGCCGATCAGGTGGTCGGCGAGCTCGCCCAGGTGCTCGCCCATGTAGACGGCGTCGGACAGCTGGGCCAGCGCGTCCTTGTCGTTGTTGCTCTTGATGGCGGAGATGAGGTCGTCGAGCTTGATGGGATATTCAGGTGGGGTCATGCCGTCAACTGTAGGTTGACGATCTCGGATCGTCAACTACGGGTTGACGCCACCTTCAAGTGCTCCTTGAGGTTGAACTCGCTCGCCGCCAGGTCCGCGTAGGCCGGGTGCGGATCGGCCGTGAACAGGCGGCGCGCGGCGATGTGGTCCGCCGGCCGGTTCACCGACTCGACCGCGATCAGGACGTCGTCGCGGAAGGACAGCACCGAGAACTTGCCCGCCTCGCGGTCACCCGCGACCACCGTCCGGTCGGCGTCCGCCAGGATCCCGGCGATCTGCAGCTTCGCGCCGGACTGGTCGGTCCAGAACCACGGCAGGCTCACGTACGGCTCGGCCGCCCCGGTGATCGCCGCGGCCACGCACCGGGCCTGGTCGACGGCGTTCTGCACGGACTCCAGCCGCGTCGCCGCACCCGCCTGCACGCACGGGAAGTTCGCGCAGTCGCCGATCGCGAAGATCTTTTCGTCGGCAGTCCGCAGGTGCTCGTCGACGACGACGCCGTTGTCCACCGCGAGCCCGGCCGCCGCGGCGAGCGTCGTCTCCGGCACGACACCGACGGCGATGACGACCAGGTCGGCGGGCAGCCGGCTCCCGTCGGACAGCTCGACCTCGCGCACCCGCGAGTCACCGTGCAACGCCGAGACTCCCTGGCCGAGCAGCACCGTGTGCCCCGCTTCGCGGTGCAGCGCGGCGAAGTAAGCGGAGATCTCGGGCGTCGCGACGCGGTTGAGGAGCCGGTCCTGGGCCTCGACGATCGTCACCGGGCGGCCGGCGTGCGAGGCGAACTCGAGTCCGATGAAGCCACCGCCGACCACGACGACGTTTTCCGCGGCGGTGAGCGAAGCACGCAGCCGGTCGGCGTCGTCGCGGGTGCGCAGGGTCAGCACGCCCGGCAGGTCCGAGCCGGGGACGGGCAGCGTCCGGTTGCGCGCGCCGGTGGCCAGGATCAGGTGGTCGTACGCCAGTTCGGTGCCGTCTTCGAGACGCACCAGCGAAGCCTCGCGATCGACCGCGGCGATCCGGCCCGCGACCAGCTCGATGTCCTTGTCCGCGAAGAAGTCCTCGCCGCGCAGGTGCAACTGCTCGAGCCCGGCGGTCCCGGCCAGGTAGGCCTTCGACAGCGGCGGCCGCTGGTACGGCACGCCCGGCTCGTCCCCGACCAGCACGACCCGGCCGGCGAAACCCCGGTCCCGCAGCGACGCCCCGGCCTGGAACCCGCTCTGCCCCGCCCCGGCCACGAGAACGGTGCTCACTCCCTGCTCACCCATGGTTTCATCTGAGCACACCCCGCCCGGATCGTCGAGGAGCGAAGGTGATCAGTGGGGTTCTCCACTGGTCCTCAACGCCCGCGGCGCCCCGAGCACCCGCGAGATCCCCCGCGCCGCGGCCCGCACCGCCGGGACCAGCGTCCGCGGGTCCGTCCCCTCCGCCGGGACGACCACCGAGATCGCCGCGACGACCTCGTCCGTCGAGTCGTAGACCGGGGCCGCCACCGACAGGGAGATCAGCTCGATCTGGCCGTCGCTGATCGCGTAGCCGTCACGGCGGACGTCGGCGAGTACCCGCCGCAGCTGCGAAGCGGAGCTGATCGTCTTCGTCGTGAACGCCTTCAGCGGCGCGGCCAGGACTTCTTCCTGGGCCTCGGCCGGGGAGTGCGCGAGCAGCACCTGGCCGACGCCGGTCGCGTGCGCGGGCAGCCGGCCGCCGACGCGCGTCAGGACGTTGACCGCGCCGCGGCCCGAGATGCGCTCGACGTAGACGACTTCCGGCCCGTCGAGCACGGCGAGCTGCACGTTCTGGTGCGTGGCCTCGTAAAGGTCCTCCAGGAACGGCATCGCGCTCTCCCGCAGCTCCGCGCCGTGCGGAGCGAGCGAAGCGACTTCCCACAGCCACAGCCCGACGCGGTAGGCGCCCGCTTCGTCGCGGACGAGCGCGCCGCGCCGGGTCAGCTCGCCGGCCAGCCGGTGCGTGGTCGACAGCGGAAGCCCGACGCGTCGGCTGAGTTCGGACAGCGTCAGCCGCGGCCGTTCGGCCGTGAAGGCCCCCAGCAGATCGAGGACGCGATCCACGACCGACGGCGGCCGCCGCGCGCTGTGTCGCATGGAGATCAGTCTTCGCACCACCGGCCAGGCCCGCAACCCGCGGCTGAACCGCCCAGAGTCGGGCGGCGGCCAACCCCTACTCCGCCCGAAGAGGTGCCAACGTGCGTGGCGCCCCCGGGCCCCCCCCCGGGGGGGCCCCCCCCCCGCGGCGGGGTGCGGGGGGGGGGGGGGCGGGGGCCCCCCCCCCGCGGCGTGGGTGGCCCTGTGGCTGGCCATGCACCTCTGACTACGGCGTGACGGGGATGTTCGTCAGTCCCGCCGTCG
>NZ_JAPZLD010000088.1:0-26739 GCF_030182635.1 Amycolatopsis ponsaeliensis | reverse complement strand
CTTGCGCTGTTCGGGGGACCGCCGGGGCGGCCGGGCGCGGCGCGCGGGGGGCGGGGCCGCGGGCGGGGGGGCCCCCCCCCCCCCCCCCCCCCCCCCCCCCCGCCGCGGTGATCAGCTTGCCCTGCTGAACGTCAGGTGCACGCCGGTGATGGCCATCGCCCGGGTGTAGTTCGGCGGAAGCCCCAAAGACTGCAGGGTGTTGTTGACGGCCGCGACGAAGGCCGTCAAGCCGGGAGTCGTGTTGAGGTAGTTGCCCAGCCAGGTGCGGGTCGACGCGCAGGTCGGGCCGAGAACCGCGCAGGCCATGGCACAGTGTGCTGGGTTCCCACTGGCGGCACCACCCTGTCGTGCTGGGGTCGCCGTGGGGAAGACAGCGTCGTTCACTTCCCGCTGGCCAGCCACCGCCGCCTGGGGAACGGGTGTTCGGTTCTAAGTCGCACGGTGGCAGAGTCAACAGCAGATTGGGAAGAGTTGCATCTGTCACAACGACCGCTCTGATCAGCCAAATGCCTGGTCGCCGGACTTGTGGCTGGGGAAGCCTTCCTGCCGTCCGCAACAACGCCGTGTCCAGCCCCGGGTTTGATGGAGACATCGAACAGCCGGATGATTCACGGTCATCGCGGCACCACGGAAGTACTCGTACGAGCTACGGGAGCGGGCCACGCGGCTGGCGGTTGAGACCAGGCGGGACCCGGCCTCGGCCGGCGGGGCGATCAAGCGGATCGCCGACCAGCTCGGCGTGCACCCGGAGGCGTTGCGGACGTGGGTGAAGCGGGCCGAGACCGACGAGGGGACATGGCCGGGGCACGACTTCGGCGGAAGCGGCCAGGGTCGCGGAGCTGGAACGTGAGGTGCGTAAGCTGCGCCGGCCGAACCAGATTCTGAAGTCAGCGGCGTCCTTCTTCGCAGCGGAGCTGGACCGTCCGTCGCGATGAAGGTCGAGTTCGTCGACTCGCGGCGGAAGGAGCACGGTGTCCACCCGGTCCTGCGGGCGCTGGAGGGCACGCCCGCGCAGTCCCGCGGGTTCAGATCGCCGGTGTTCAGGGGTTGTAGTCCACGAGGACTTGGACCTGGTCGAAGCAGCGCTCGGCCAGGTCCCCGCGTCGGATCATCCAGAAGATGTCGGCGCCCGGCGCCCGGTAGATGCAGCACTGGGCCAGCAGGACCCAGTCCTCCATTCCGGACGGCACCGCGTCGGGGTCGTGCGGAAGTCCGAGTTCTTCCGATGCCAGGAACGAGGCTTGGCCCGCGGCGTCGCGGACCGGGTCGAAGTCATGGCTCCTTCCGTATCCCCCCAGCATCAAGGTCGGGTATTCCCACAGGTCTTGCCACATTTCGGCCAGTACCTCGCTGTGGGGATGTCCGGGCATCGGTGCGAGGTGCACGGGTGGCGGGGCCGGGACCAGTCCGTCGCTGGGAAGGCAAACCCCCAGGGACAGGTGGATGTCGCCCAGGGGAAATTCTCGGAGGATCTCAAGGGTTTCCTCGTGCGCCTCGTCGCCGATCCAATTTGCTGGGTGGTGTTCTTCGACCGCGATGCCTGCCGGAACGTACGCAGCGCTGCCGCCGGCTTCGTGATCCGGGTATCCGAAGAGCAGCAGCTTGCCGTCGGGTGGCAGGGGGAGGTCCGTCGCTTCCTTCGGCATGGCCGCGCAGTCGATGGTGGCGATCAGCGGGCACCAGGGTTCGGACGCGTCGGCGGGAAGCATGATCGGTCCACCGAATCGGCCGACGACCGGGCCGTCGCCGTCCGCTGTCAGGGATGCGAACGGGCGGACGAGTTCCAGCCACTTCTCCACGTCTTCGGCCGGGATGTCCCTGGTGAGGGCCAAGGCTCGGAATTCGTCGAGAATCTGGGTGTTCCGGAGGTTCATGGCGAGCAGCCTATCGCCCAAGGCGTAACGCTTGGTGGGCAACGAATCCTGATTCGTGATCAGCAGCTCCGGACCGGTGGCGGCCAGCTTGTCGATCGACCTGTGAGTTCTCGGCGGGCGTACCGCGGTGGCCTGTCCTGACGGGTTGCTCGCAGCGAGCCGTCAGGCCGGTCCGCCTCGACGGGCGCGGAGGTCGGCTACGGCGCATGGAACGATGATCGTCGAAGCGCGGCGGTGCCACCTCGGCAGGCCCAAGGGTGCGGGGAATCGTCCGGCGATCTCGGTGGGACGGCTCTCGGTGTTCCGATGGCATCGAGTTCGTGGTGCGGGAAGTGGCCGACCACGTCGCCGAAACTCCGCTGCACGAAAGGGGTCCCGTCGAGGGTGCGCTCGGGGATGGCCATGCTCGGCCAGCGTCCAGCCGTTCTTCCGCTCCCGCCCGCCACCAGGCCCTCTACGTACTCTCGCGCCCGGGCCCGCGGCTCCGACCGCGTGAACCGGCCCGCGATCCGCTCATGCACCCGATCCAGCTGATCCAACACCACGTCCACCACCACCAGGATGATCTACCACACGCCACCCGAGTGCCGTTGCAGTATTAGCACTCACAAGCGGGACAGCCGTCGCAGAGATCATCTCCGTCAGGGCTGAGTTCGCGGAGCAGCGCGGTTCCGCGAACTCAGGGAAGACCGGGTGGCCATGCCGGAACGACCAGAGGACGAGCGGGCCGCGTGTGCTTCAAGCGTTCCACGATGCCGGCCGTGTCGCCACTCGACGCAGGCCGCCCACTCCAGTCGCCCTTCCGGTTTCCGCGGAGCACCTTCGGGAATTCGCCTCTACCGAGCGAAATGCTGAGCTGGGACGAACGGCCCCCGTAGCCGCCGGACGCGACCTCCGCACCTGCCAACACATAGTGGTGCATTGTTCCGCCCCGCAGTTTCGGCTTGCGTGTTGGTCGTAACCCCGACCTGCGGGGCCCTCAAGGCTGTAGGCCTTTCCTGAAAAGTGTCCGGATTACGCGTCGGACTGGTCGATCGTCTCGGGTTTGAACGCGTACACCGCGTCGTTCGCCTTAACCACGTGCCACTCCTGATCGCAGACCTGATCGGCTTTGCCCTCTGTGCCATGCGGCCACCAGTCGGCGGTCAACGTTGCCGCCGTCTTTACGACCACACCCGGGCGGCAGGTAGTCGGCAGGTCCGCATTCGTGAACCGCAGGATTCGCTCCGTGCCAGTAGTTCGGATGGCCTCGGTGACTGACTTCGCCTCATCCGGCACCCAGCTCGGGAGCTGTGCGTCCCGATCCATCTTGCCTTCCGCGCCGGTAGGGAACTCTGTTGTCTTGATGTGTCCGTTCGACTTCTCGTTCATGCCCTCCTGGAGACCGCACCCGGCCAGCGTCAGCGCGAGGAAGCCGATGGCCACTCCGAACGTTTTCGTGTTCATGGGGTGAGCCAAGCGGTTCGTCCTGCCTTCGACATCAGCCGACCGGCCACGAGTGAATGACCATTCGGCCGACCTTGTCCGGTGCAGTGGTCATGCGCTGTGGCCAGACTGCTCATGGCGAACTCGAGGGTCGTCAATGCCACCGTCAACTCCGCACCCGACACGTGGAAGCGCTGCCGGCGGCCTCCGCTCCGGAAGCCCTCCCCCTGCGCCATGACTGTCTCGGAAGCACACACAACGCTGAACCTGTATCGCCCGAGAGGTGGTTCTGATTTTGAACAGCGTGAAGTTGCCGACGACCTTGAGCTGGCCCACGAGTGTGTGGTCGCTGGTGGTGGCGGAGGGTCGCTGGTGGAACGTGCCGGGCGCGACCAGCGGGCGGCTGTCTGCGACGACGTGCTCCACGGACCGACGCCACTCCCGGCGGTGCCTATCCCTGACAGGGAGAGGTACTCGGCTTCCGTCCGTTCCATACTCGGATCCATGCGAGGAGAAGCACGGCTCGGAGACTTCCTGAAGACACGGCGTTCGCAGCTGCGTCCCGAAGATGTCGACATGCCCACCTATGGCGAGCGGCGGCGTGTGCCGGGCCTTCGACGTGAAGAACTGGCGTTGCTGGCGGGCGTGAGTGTTTCCTACTACACCCGTCTTGAGCAGGGACACTCGCTGAGCGCGTCGCCGGAGGTGCTCGACGCGATTGCCGGCGCTTTGCAACTCGACGACACCGAGCGCCTGCACTTGCACGCCTTGGCGCGGCCGGCCAAACGTGCCGGTCGACGGCGCCTTGCACCCGAGCGGATCAGCGAGGCGACCGGCCAGCTGCTGGCTGCACTGGCGGCGATGCCCGCGGTCGTCCTCGGCCGCGGTAGTGATGTTCTGGAGTGGAACCGGTTGGGTCACGCGTTGTTCGCCGGGCACCTCGGCTTCCAGTCTGCGCGTTCACCGTCACAGCGTCCCAACATGGCGAGACTGGTTTTTCTCGATCCCCACACCCGCGAGCTGTATGCGGACTGGCCCAGCAAGGCCAGAGCGGTGGTCGGGGACCTGCGGCTGATGGTGGGGGAGCACCCGGACGACATCGCGCTGCACGAACTGCTGGGAGAACTGAGCGCGAAGAGCCCCAGCTTCGCGTCGATGTGGGCCGATCACAACGTCAAGCCGTGTGCCACCGCCGCCTACGAGATGCATCATCCACTGGTCGGACCACTGACCGTCGTCCAGCAGACCCTCAGCAACGGGCCGGGCCCGAACATCGTGGTCGCCACCACGGAGGCGGGTTCGTCCTCGCAGGCCGCATTGGCCTTGCTGGCCGGGGCCACCTCCTCCATCACCCCTGCTCAGCCAGGAGATCGCGTCAGTACCAGCTGACCGGCTCGCCATCGAACGTCAGCACCATTCCCGAGCAGCTGTCAACCATCCGGGTGCGGCGCTGCCGCATGCCCGAAACAGGTGAGGAAACACATTTCCATGAACATCCTCAAATCCGCACTCATGGCTGCGGTGCTGTCCGCGAGCACGATCATGACGATCGGCGCATCATCCGCACTGGCGGTCTCGGCCCCGCTGTGCGGTTCGCGGATCGCCCAGCATTTCGACCTGGGAGCGGGACAGACGCCGGAAGCTGCCGTCTTGGCCCCCGACGGGACTATGTACGTCACTTTCGCCAAGGCCCGGCAAGTGGCCGAGATCTCGCCGGGAGGCACCGTCCGGATCCTGGCAACGCTGCCCGCGCCCGCTGACGGCGGAGTCAGTACCCCTGCGCTGGGGTTTCCGCTGACGGTTGGCATCGACCGCGCCTCGGACGGGACCTTGTACTTCCTGTACGCGACGGGCACCGCCGATCTCACCGGTGTGTGGCGTCTGCGCCCAGGCGGTGTGCCGCGGCGCATCGCTGCGCTTCCGGCCACCAGCCTGCCCAATGGCCTGGCCCTGGACCAGTCCGGCCGCTCTCTCTACGTCACCGACTCGCAGGGTGGTGTTGTCTGGCGCGTGCCCACCGCCGCCGGTAGCGCGGCCACCGTCTGGTCCTCGGATCCCGCACTTGTCCCGGCAGGATTCCTTGGGGTCAATGGCCTCAAGCTGCACAACGGGGCCGTGTGGGCCACCAACCTCGACAAGGGCACCATCGTGCGCATCCCCATCCGCGCCAACGGAGACGCAGGTGCGGTCCGAGTCACCGCCACCGGTCTCACCGGGATTGACGACTTCGCTTTCACCGGCCGGGGCGACCAGATCATCGCCGCACTCGACACCGCCAACGAGGTTGCCCTTGTCGGCAACGACGGTACCCACAAGGTGATCTTGACCGCTGCCGACGGACTGCAGGGCCCGACGTCCATCGCGGTGCGCGGCAACACGGTGTACGTGCCCAGCGCCGCCTACCTGACGGCGAAGGACCCCAACCTGCTGGTTGCCCACCTGAGCCACTGATCCCTTTCGGCGTACGCAACTGAGCTCGGCCGGTCACCGGAGGCGGGTTCCCCCGATAGCCCGAGTCAGTGGTGGCTATCGGGGGAACCTCTGTGCCGAAAGCGGATAGCTGTACGCGCCAGGGACGAGGACCAGACGGTCGCGATCGCGGTGCCGAACGGCGTCGGTCTCAGCAGGTACCTCGTCGACGTCGAGATCCATCGGCGGGGCCTTGACCCTCGAAGCTAACGCCGCTAGCTTTACGCTAATCCAATTAGCCAATCGCATGGAGTGCTTCGTGACCGAGTACCTGAGCATCGCCGGCAACACCATCGCCTACGACGTGACCGGGCAGGGCCCCCTCGTCGTCCTGGCGCACGGCATCGGCGACAGCCGCCACTCCTACCGTTTCCTCGCCCCTGCCCTGGCCGCCCAGGGCTACCGGGTCGCCAACGTCGACATCCGCGGTTGTGGTGACTCGAGCCTGGGCTGGGACGGCTACAGCCGTACCGACATCGCCGGCGACCTGGTGGCTGTCGTCCGTCTTCTCGGCGGCCCGGCCGTGATCGTCGGCCAGTCGATCAGTGGCGGCGCCGCCACCATCGCCGCCGCCACCGCGCCCGACCTGATCGCCGGAATCATCGAGTTGGCGCCGTTCACCCGCGCGCAGCCGTTCGACCTCGGCGGACTGGTGCGAGTGAAGCGCTTCCGGGCCGGCTACACCCAGATGGCACAGGTCATCATGAGAGGAAGGGTCGAGAACTGGAAGAAGTACCTCGACGTGGCACTGCCGGTCAAGCCCACTGATTGGGACGATGAGCTGGCCCGGATCGAGGCGAAGTTGAACGAGCCCGGCCGGATGAAGGCCCTGCAGTCCATGTGCAAGTCCAGCCCGGCCGACGCCGGTGCGCAGCTGCCCAACGTCAAGTGCCCGGTCCTGATCGTCGAGGGCAGCGCCGACCCCGACTGGGCCGACCCTCGTGCGGAGGGCGAGAAGATCATCGCCGACCTGCCGCCGGGCCTTGGCGAACTGGCGGTCATCGACGGGGCCGGGCACTACCCGCACGTTCAGCTGCCTGACCAGGTCGTCGCGCTGACCCTGCCGTTCCTGGACCGGACGTTGACTCGTGCCTAGGGCCGGGCTCACCCCGGCAATGGTCACCGAGGCCGGTGCCGCAGTGGCGGACGAGGTCGGCTTCGCTCAGCTGAGCATGGGCCTGGTCGCCGAGCGGCTCGGAGTCAGGACACCTTCGCTCTACAAGCACGTCACCGGCCAGGCCGACCTCGTCCACCGCATCGCCGTCCTGGCCGCGACCGAACTCGCCGATTGCATCCGCGACGCGACCCAGGGCCGGTCCGGCACCCAGGCCCTCACCGCCGGTGCGCAGGCGATGCGGACGTACGTGAAGAAACACCCCGGTCGGTATGCGGCGGGCAACGCTGCCCGGCCGACGGGGCCCGACGACCCGCTCATCGCGGCGCTCGGCCGGGTGCTCGCCTCCTGGGCGGCCATGCTGCACGGCTACCACATCGACCCCGGTGAGGAGATCCACGCCCTGCGGATGTTGCGCACCGTGCTCCACGGATTCGCCACACTTGAAGCTGCCAACGGGTTCCAGATCAACGCGGATGTCGAGGACAGCTTCACCTGGATGATCGGCTTCATCGACCATGGCCTGCTGTCGTTGGACGGCTCTCGCTGATCCGGACCAGAGGTCGATCTGTTCCCCATCCCTTTCTCGACAGGAGTTGCGAGGTCCGTGAGCGACCCGATCATCGCCGACGAACCCGAGGACACCAGGATCGACCGGCATGCGAGCTGGGCCGAGCTCTTCTTCGACCTGGTGGCCGTGGCGGGAGTGGCAGCCCTGGCCCATGTCCTCGGATCCGAACCGGACCTCGCGGCGCTCGGCCTCTACGCGCTGCTGTTCCTGTCTTTCTGGCTGTCGTGGACGACGTTCATGCTGTACGGCAACGTCGCCGCCGGGAAGACTCGCGTCATCCGGCTGATGATCGGCATGTTCGGCCTCGGGGTGATGGTCGCATCCGTACCGGGCGTGGCGCACTCCCTGCTCGGACACGACGGAGACCCCCGCCCGCTGACGGTCTTCTCGATCGCGTACATCGCCACGCGCGTCTACGGGTCCCGGGCGTGGCGCCGGGGTGAAGTGCTGCTGGACTTCCCGGTGGTGCAGTATTCGACCGGCCTGTTGCCGTGGACCGCGTCGATCTGGGTCGACGGGCAGTGGAAGCTGGTGCTCTGGGCGGTGGGGATCGGCCTCGACCTGCTGCTGGTCCTGGTCGTGTCGGGCGACAAGATCCTGAAGCAGATCCAGTCGAGGTTCACCGCGCAAGCCACCACCCGGCGCCGCCGACGGCCTGATGCCCGCTCCGACGGAGACGTACCGGTGATCCACGGGGTGTCGGTGGATCCGGTGCACTTCTCGGAACGACTCGGACTCTTCGTGATCATCGTGCTCGGCGAATCGGTGGTGCAGGTCATCGGCGCGGCGGCCGATGCGCACTACGACATCGGCTTGCTGGCCACCGGAATCGCGTCGTTCGTGTTGCTGGCCGGCATGTTCGGCTTGTCCGTCGTCTTCGGATACGCCGGCTTGCCACACCTGCGCGCCGGTCGTATCCCCGCGCGCGCCGCCCTCGGCCTGCACTGCCTGGTCACCGGCGTCGTCGCCACGGTGGCCGTGTCACTCTCATCGGTGGTCAAGCACGGCTCCGATTCGCTGCCCGAGCAAGGACGCTGGTTGCTGTGCGGCGCGGTCGCGACCTACTTCGCCCTCGGCGTGGTTACCGGTGTGGCCAGCCACAGCTCCGACCTGCAGCGGACGATCTCGCGCATCATCACGGGCATCGTGATCCCGCTCCTCCTCGGCCTGCTCGCCACCGATGCCGCCGGCCGGACCCTGGTGGTCTGGATGGCCTTGGTGGTACTCGCCCACCTCTGGTTCGAACGACGATTGGCGCCGGTCCAAGGCCACGCCTGAGCGGAAGGTCGTTCGACCGCGACCGGAGGCAGCGGGGCCGATCAGTGTTGACTGACCAGGCCTGGGCGCGTGGTGCCGGACTCATCCGCCTCGGTGGCCCGTGTGCGGGCCACGCGCACCCAGTCTCTCCGCGCCCGTCCTGCGCGTGGCTCCTGGCCACGGTCTGCTGTCGAGCAGGGCAGTGGCCGCGCGCCCGACTGTTGCGGTGTCGCCGACGGACGCCGCGCGCCTGAGGATCATTCCCGAGATCAGGGTGAGCACGAGGCGGGCCCCCTCGTCGGGGTTGAGGCCGGTACGAACGCACCCTGAATGCTGACTGCGGGCCAGGGCGCCGGCGATCCCGCCGGTGATGAGCTCGATCCCGCGAGCCGGACCTCGTCCCCGGCTCGGGCTGCCAGGGGTCGGGATCGCAACGTCCACAGTGTATCTGCTGACTTCGGGGTTTCTCCTCGTCGTGCGCAGAGGAGACGCCGACCCGGCGCCGGTCACGCCCCGCCGCTCGGTGGTCCGTCGCCCCGGCCGGCCGTGAACTCGACGGCGACCGCACAGGCGCGAGCGTCGGACTTGGCGGCTGCTCGGCATCAGCTCGTCGCCGCCGTCCGCGCAGTGGTGGGCGAGCCGATGGCCGCCGACGCGATTCAGGACCTGCTCGGCCGGGCCCGCGCCTCGAACCCGAACGCCGCCCCTACTTGTCCCCGATCGGCAGGCCCCTTGCAGGGTGCAGGCACAACCGGCCACGGGAAAGGACAGGAACGTGGCGGCCTGATCAACGTGACCCGCGCCGTGTTGCCATACTTGCGCGAAGCCGGTGGCGGCAAGATCGTCGACATCGGTTCGCGCTCCGGGTTCGAGGGCGAGCCGGGCTGACGTGGCGGCCGCTCACGAGCGCCTGGCTAGGACAGCGTTGCGCGACCAACCGGCCCGGCACGGTCAATGCCGAGTGCCCGGCCGGCGATGACGTGTCCTCGTGTTCGGCCATCACACCCCCGGCGTACTCGAGCGTATTCGGTCGCGTGCCTTGGATCGGCCGTCACTATTGAACGGCCTGACGTCAGCGGGCCCGAGCACCGGCTCTGGTGGTGAAGCGGAACTCGATGGCTACCGGCAGGGTGTCGAGGTCCAAGGCTTGGCGCAGCCGCAGCAGGCCATGGGTCTCGAGTCGCTTGCGGATGCTGGTCGTGTCGCCGTCCTGTTCGACGCCGAACACCAAGGCGAGCGCTGGGTTGTCGCGGGTGCCGGCGAGGGTCGCGTGTGCGGCGTGGGCGCCCGGGTAGGTCTCGACCTCGGCGAGGAACGGTGCGATGGCGGTGGCGGCGGCCAGCTCGGTGCGGCCACGGCCGGGGTCGGTTTCGAAGCGCCAGGTATGGGTCTTCGGTTTCCGGGTCAGCTGGGCGGCCAGCCAGCGCAGCAGGAGCAGCCCGAGGACGATCGCGCCCGCGGCGACGACGTACCAGACCCAGGTCGGCGGACCCACGGTGCTGGGCGTGAGCGCGGAGTCCGACGCCACCAGCGTCAGCTTCCCGAAGTGCGCAGTCACGGCGAACCCGCCGACGGCCAGCAGGACAAGGCCGAACGACGCCAGCACCGTGCGGTTCAGCCGGGCCGGACGGTTGAGGCTGCTCATCGTGTGCTCCTGGTGGACTTGATCCGGACCTTGACCGCGGGTGTGGTGGCCGGGGCGATCTGGGCAAGCCGCTGTTCGATCGCCGAGCGTACGGCCTCGGGCAGCCCTTCGACGTTGGTCCGCGCGGTGCGGCAACGTGCAAGCCCTCTGCGCACCAAACGGCACCCCGTTGTGGGTCAGCGATGTACTGCCCGGATCGGTACATCATCTGAAGGTGGCTTCGCCGTCCTCACCGGCCGCTGGTGCGTCGGCCGTGACGAGGTGAGAAGGCGCTCACACTCTTCGTGCCGGAACAGATCGGCGGGGATCGCCCGGACGTCGCCGTATTCGGACAGCTGTTCCTGTGCCTGAGCGCAGGCTTCTGCGTTGCGTGAGCTGATGACCACGCGGACGCCCGCCTGGAGGACTCCCCGCCCGGGCCCATCCCTATTCCACGGTCACCGGCAGCAACCCGCGCTCGCCGAAGACCTTCTTGGCGGTGAAGGTCGCGTTCAGCGCTTTCGGGAATCCACAGTAGACAGCGGAGTGCAGAAGCGCCTCGACGATCTCCGCCGGCGTGAGGCCGACGTTGAGCGAGGCGTTGACGTGCACTTCCAGCTGAGGCTCGCAGCCGCCGAGGGCGGTGAGCATGCCCAGGGTGACCAGCTGCCGCTCACGCGGCGCCAGCCCCGGCCGCGAGTAGATCTCCCCGAACCCCCAGGAGACAACGGCCTCGCCCAACGCGGGAGAGACGTCGGCGAGAGCGTCGATCACCCGCTGCCCACTCTCGCCATCGATCTCGGTCAGGGTCTTCAGGCCACGCTCGAAGCGCTCGTCGGTCATGTCGGGTTCCTTTCCCCAGCGATCTTGTCCCGAATGACGCTAGGTGCTGGAGCGCGCTCCAGGTCAAACGTGACAGCCACCACGGCGGATAGCCGTCACGGTTGATCAGACCGCCCGGACCGTCCGGTCGCCCGGGCCGGGGGCGACGGTGAAGCCGGTGCTCAGCTCGTCCGGAGCTGGCCCGAGCGCGTTGACGCTCCGCGGCGGGCGGAACAGCTCACCGCACCGTCTTTGCTTACGAAGCCGCACTATGCCTCTGAACTGCCGTCCGCAACGGTCGTTTCCGTGCCCTGGTCGAGCTTGTAGACGTACGTGGTCGCACCGTCGTTGCCGCGCGGGGTGAACTTGTCCTGGGCGCCTTGTACTGGGCCCACTCCCTATCTGGACCTGTCCAGCCTGGCCGACAACGGCTACGACGGCGCCGGCGTCGGCGTCGGCGTGCACACCCCGATCAAACGACCCGCCGGCAACCAGATCCTCGACATCGGCACGCGTACCCGCAACGCCTCGCTGCGCGGTCTGCGTTGCCTGGTCGAACGTGGCTTCGCCATCCTCACCGGCCGCCGGCGCGCCGTGCAGTACTTCACCACCAGCCCCGGCAAGATCGGCGACATCGTGAAAGCCGCACTCGTACACACCCATTTCGAACACGGTCGAATCACGTGAATGCTTCTGGGCGATTGCTGCGCTGTGAGCTGGGTCAAGTCAGATTGTGTGACCCTTGGTAGCGCTCCTCGCACAGCTGATACGCATTCAAGTCACGGCGCGTCGGGCACCGGTGCGAGGACGGGCGTACCGTCCTCGCACCGATCGATCCGTTCAGTCGCTCAGCAGCAGCTGGTCGGCCATGATGTGCCCCCAGGCGCCGGTCGCCTGGTCGATCAGCTGCACCTGGGCGCTCTGCCCCTGCAGGTCACCGACGTTCCAGTCGATCGGTTTGAGCACGCCGGTGTCGTCTCCGGTCGCCGTTCGCACGACCTGGCCGTTCACGATGAGGTTGATCGAGGTTTGGCCGGGCGAGCCGGACGGGTGGTTTCCACCGGCGAGCAGGAAGTGCAGGTGGTTGCGGTCCAGGGTGAGCGGCGGTGAGGTGATCGTGCCGGTGGCCGGGTCACCGCCGGCGAAGGTGTCCAGTACCGCGTTGCCGACCATGCCGGGCAGGTATTCGAACGACGGGCCGGTGCCGGTGAAGCTGCCGGCGGTCGTCCAGCCGGGGTCGTAGGAGCTGCCTTCGAACCCGGAGACCACGTGTGCCGGGCGTTGGGACAGGTCCGGGAACTCGGTGATCGTCGTATGGGCGAACGTGCCACTGCCTCCGGTCGTGTAGAGGTTGACGCCGGTGTCGGCGGGGTCGGCGAACACCTCGCTGGAGTGCACGTACCGGCCGTCGTCGACGAACACCTCGATCGTGGTCCGGTCGACCAGGATGCGCAGGTGCGCGCTGGTCTTCGTCGGGTTCCACGGCGCATGGCTCTCCCCTCGCGTGCCGGTGGTGTCGGGTGACCCGGTTTGGCGGCGGTTGAGGTAGCTGTAGTCGTGGTAGATCCCGGCGTCTGCGTGCCGGGTTCCGTCGGCCGAGACCCGCAGCTGCAGGCCGATGTTGTCCAGCTGGGTCCAGCTGACATCGGTGTCGAGCTGGTAGGCCGTGCCGTGGTAGGCCAGTGGCACCAGGCCGTCGTTGACCTGGATGGTGCCGAGGTTGGTCACGGAGGTGGCGTGGGAGGCCAGCGCGGGTGTCGGCTGCGAAGCCAGGGCGTAGCCGTCCGGGTAGTGTTTCAGCGTGATCTGGCGGACGATCGAGTCAGTGCCGTTGAAGCCGTCCGAGGCCCAGGTCGGCGTGGTGTCGGGGTAGGCCCAGTTGTTCATCCAGGCCATCGCGAACCGCCGGTCGGCCGGCGCGGCCGGGTCCTCCCAGGTGACTCCGGCGTACCAGTCGAAGCCGTGGTCCAGCCACTGTGGTACGGCCGCGTCGGCGGTGAACGCCGCGCCGTCGAAGGCCCCGGTCCAGTACGCGTAGGTGCCTGGGGTCTCGCCGGTGCTCACGCCGAGCACCCAGTGCGTGGTGCCGTCGTCGGCTCGGATCGGGTACAGGTCGGGGCATTCGAGGGTGCCGTACGTGCTGACGAAGTCCGACTGCCACGTCCACGTCTTCAGATCGGGGGAGGTGAAGAAGCCGATCCGGTCGCCTTCGGTGATCGCTGCGACCCACCGTCCGTGCGCGGCGTCCCAGATCACCTTGGGATCCCGGAAGTCGTGGCGGCCGCCGTTCGGGATCACCGGTGTTTCGCTGTACGGCCGGAAGGTCCGGCCGCCGTCGATCGAGTACCACAGGAACTGCGCCTGCGGCCCGGAGCCGTTGACCGGGTGATCCATCTGTGTGACCAGTTGGACCACCGCGCCCGCGCCGAATCCGGCCGTGTTCGCCGTGTCCACGACCGCCGAACCGGACCACAGGTCGTAGTTGGCGTTCGTCTTCTTCGGCGCGGCGATGCCTTGGTCGGCGAAGGCGACGCCGTCGGTGGTGGTCGCCAGCCGCCAGGCGGTGCCGACTTCGGTCGGGTAGTCGGCGTTGTAGAGGTAGTAGTAGTTGAACTTGCCGTTGACGTACACCGGCCGCTGGGGGTCGTTCTTCCAGTGGTCGGGCACCGTGAAGTGGTACTGCGCGCGGTAGGCGGCCGCGGCGTGCGCCGGGGTGGCGCCGCCGGGGCCGATCAGGCCCACCACCGCGGTCGCCGCCACGAGGGCGGCGGCCGACAGCAGGCGAAGGCGGCTCGTCGTTGAGCGCATGGGACCTCCGGAACTAGGAGTCGAGTACAGTGAGGCGTTTGCCGTCCCACGCCACCGGTATGGGATCGCTGATGGCACCGACGAAGCCGTGTTCGCCGCGGTTGTAGAAGGCGAGCAGTACCCAGCGGTCGTCGGTTCGGCGGCGGAGCAGGCGGCCGCTGTAGAAGCGGTCGTCGGTGACGGGTTCGGCAGCCGCGATGTCGAACGGCCCGAGCGGGCCGCCGGCCGGGGCGGCCCAGATTCCGCCGGTCGTGCCGGTGGCCCGGCGGTCGGCCGAGGCGTGCTCGGCCAGGCAGGAGAAAATCAGGACCGGCCGGCCGTCCACCACCTCGGCCTGCAGGACCTCCAGTTGCCCGAATCCGCGCGGCCCGGGGGCAGTCAGCGGCGGGCGCGGTTCCCAGTGCCGCAGGTCCGCGGAGACGGCGTGGCCGACCACGCCACGCTCGAAGGGCTCGCCTGAGCCGGCGCGAGCGGTGATGAGCATGTGCCAGCCGTCGCCGCCGGGGTCGGCGAACACCCACGGGTCGCGGAACGCTTCGTCGTGCCAGCCGGCGTCCAGAGTCTCGTACCAGCGGGGATCCGCGGCCAGGACCGGGTTTTCCGGAGTCCGTTGCCACGTCACGAGGTCCGGTGAGGTGGCATAGCCGATCCGCTGGACGTTCTTGCCGCCGGGGGCACGCGTGGCGCCGGTGTAGAACAGGAACCACGTCCCGTCCGGGTGCCGCACGACCGAACCGGTCCACGTGGCCAGGTCGTCGAACGCCGGGGCGTCCGCGCGGACCAGCGCGTCCTCGATCCGGGTCCAGCGCACCAGGTCGGCCGAGACGGCGTGGCCGATCGAGGCGCGGTAGTGGCGGGCTTCGGGATCGTGCAGGGCGCGTGAGGCGTAGAGGAAGAAGAGGTGGTAATGGTCGCCGTCGTCGGCGAACCAGAAGTCCCAGACCCAGGAGTCGGGCATCGAGAACATCCACAAGCCTTTCGAAAGGTTGTTGTTCGAGAGAGCGCGTGGCCGCGTCAGCCCTTCACACCGCTTGCCGCGACGCTGCTGACGAACGCGCGTTGGAAGGCGAGGAACACCACGAGCACCGGCAGCGTGATCATCGAGGTGTAGGCCATGACCTCGCCCCAGGCGGTGTTGTCCTGGAAGAAGTACTGCATGCCGACCATGACCGGCCGTAGCTTCTCGTCCTGGACGACCATGCTCGGCCACAGGTACTGGTTCCAGGCCGGCAGGAACGTCAGGATGGCGACCGTGGCGAACGCCGGGCCCGACAGCGGTACGGCGATCTTCCGGTAGATGGTGAACCAGCCCGCGCCGTCGATCCGCGCCGCCTCGTCGAGCGCGGTGGGGATGGTGGAGAAGTACTGGGTGAACAGGAAGATCGAGAAGCCGTTGGCGATGAACGGGATGATCTGCACCTGGTAGGTGTCCAGCCACCCGAAGTCGTATTCGATCCGGCCGTTCTGGAACAGCAGGGTCGGCAGCTGCGAGACCCAGTAGACCATCGGCACCGCGATGGTCTCGAACGGCACGATCAGCGTGGCGATGACGACGCTGAGCACGACCCCGCGGCCGGTCCAGCGCAACCGGGAGATCGCGAACCCGGCCATCGAGTTCACCACCAGCCCGGCGGCCACGATCGCCACCGTGACGAGGACCGAGTTGAGCAGGAACCGTCCGACCGGCACCCGGTCGAACACCGCGGAGTAATTGTCGAAGCTGATGTTGCCCAGCGGCAGGAACGCCCGCCACCCGCCGACGTCGGACAGGATCTGGCCGTCGGGCTTCAAGCTGGAGACGAACATGAACACCAGCGGAAACAGAAAGAAGACGGCGAGCCCGGTCAGGACCAGGTAGGTCCAGACCCGCCGGCGACGGCGCAGCACGCGCTCGTCCGGGTTGCTGTGTCCTTTGTGGATCGCCATGGTTCAGTCCTTGTCCCGGGTCAGGAGGCGCTGGACCAGCGCGACGATGAGCACCAGCACGAAGAACACCAGCGACAGGGCCGAGCCGTAGCCGATCTGCTGCTGGTGGTAGCCCATGCGGACGGCGTGATAGACCAGCGTCGAAGTGGAATCCACCGGGCCGCCCTGGGTCATCACGTCGATCTGAACGAACAGCCCGAGCGCGGCGATGGTGATCGTGATCAGCACGAACACGCGGGTCGGGCGCAGGCACGGCCAGGTCACGTTGCGGAACTGCTGCCAGGTGCCGGCGCCGTCGATCCGTGCCGCTTCGTAGAGCTCTTCGGGGATGGTCTGCAGCCCGGACAGCCAGATCAGCATGTGGAAGCCGACCGCCTGCCAGATGGACAGCACGATGATCGCGGTCAGGGCGGTGCTCGGGTTGTTCAGCCACGCGGTGCCCTGCCAGGCGCCGAAGGTGATCGCGTTGATGAAGGAGTTGATCAGCCCGTCCGGCTGGTACATGAACTTCCACAGGATCGAGACCACGACGATCGAGGTCACGACCGGGATGAAGAAGATGACCCGGAACGCCACCGCGCCGCGGATCTTCCGGTTCACCAGGATGGCCAGCAGCAGGCCGAACCCGGCCTGCACCGGCACCACGACGGCGGCGAAGCAGAATGTGTTCACCAGCGAGCGGAGGAACGTCGGGTCGGCGGTGAAGGCCCGGACGAAGTTGTCGAAGCCGGTGAAAGCGGTCGGCTCGGGCGAGACCAGCCGGGCGTTGGTGAAGGACAGGACGAAGCCGAGGATCACCGGGACGATCAGGAACGCCAGCAGCAACAGCACCGCCGGGGCGGCCATGGCCCAGCCTGCGCTGCGCTGGGAGCGCAGTTCGTGGCGGGTCTTCCGGCCGGCGGCGGGTTTTGGGGCCGCGCTCGCGGCGCGGGTGTCCGGCGAGATGGTCGCCGTCATGGGAGGTGCCTTCCCTCTCGGCCCTGCCCGGCGTCGCCGCCGGGCAGGGGAGCGACGAGCTAGAAGCCGTAGCCGTTCTGGGACTTGATGTCGGTGTCGATCGCCTGCACGGCGGTATCGAGCGCCGGCTTCACGTCGGCGCCGCTCATGATGTCCTTCGCCGCCTTCTCGAAGGTCGAGGAGATCACCGGGTAGCCGGGCGTGGCCGGCCGGGCCAGGGCGAACTTCTGCGACAGCACGGCGAACGGGTGCAGCGGAGCGGTGTCGCCGAAGTACTTCGATGCCGCCGCGGCGGCCGTGGTGCTGGGGATGACCACCTGGCTGTCGGCGAAGGCGGTGAGGTATTTGTCCCGGAAGCTGAACTTCAGGTAGGCGCGGGCGCCGTCGGCGTTCTTGCAGCCGGCGGAGATGCCCCACTGCCAGGAGCCGCCGCCGATCTTCGGGCCCTTGCCGAAGTCCACCGGCGGCAGGATCAGCAGGTCCTTTCCGACGGTCTCGAGCGCGTCCTTCGCGTTCCACACGCCGGTGTAGCTGAGGGCGACCCTGTTGTCGATGAAGCGCTGGTTGCCGACCGGGCCCGCGTTGTCCGCCCAGCCGTTCTTGAACGCCTGCTGGAACCAGGTGAAGAACTTGACCGCGTCCGGGCCGTTCAGGGCGCCGTCGGCGGATTTCATGGTGGCGCGGTCGATCAGGTCGCCGCCAGTGCTCTGGAGCATCGGCGAGTACGCGTACGACCACCACTCGCCCTTGTCGGCGGCGCCCAGGTCCAGCGGCGTGGCGTAGCCGCCGGCCTTCAGCTTGGTGACGGCGGTGTCGAACTCGTCGAGTGTCCACGGCTTCTCGACGGTCGGGATCCTGATGGCGTTCTTGTCCAGCACGGACTTCCGGGCGAAGATCGACATCGCGGCGTCCCAGTAACCGGCCGAGTAGACGGTGTCCTTGTAGCGGCCGACGGTCGTGGGCAGCAGCGTCTTGATCAGGTCGTCCGGCAGTCCCAGCGGCTGGAGGTAGCCGGCCCAGGCCCAGTTCGGCATCACCGGGCCGTCCATGTCCAGCAGGCAGGGCAGCTTGCGCGCCGCGGCGGCCGCGGTGATCGCGTCGTTGTAGGAGCCCTGCGGGAAGTTCTGCTGGACGATCTTGTACTGGGTCTGGGAGGAGTTGAAGTCGGCGATGATCCGCTGGTAGACCGCGAGTTCGCCGGGGTTGCCCGCCGAGTGCGTCCACATGGTGATCTCACCGGGGGCGCCGGACGACGAGGAGTTCTGGCTCGCGCGGGCGCAGCCGCCCAGTGCGAGCGCCGCGGCCAGACCGGTCGCTACTATGAAGGAGAGGGATTTGCGTTTCACCGTGCAGTCTCTTTCTCTGTTGCGGAGCGCGACCGGCCGTCGCCTCCGTGCCGGATGGCAGCGCCAACTGCCATGTGGGATGCAGTGAGAAGTGCGGTCCGCCGTCAGCTGCCGAACGCGGCCGGCGGCGGGCCCACCGAAGCCCGGCGGACGACCGGGCACGGCATGAGGTACGGGTCCGCCTGGTCCGCTCGACGCAGCCCGAGCGCGACCTCCATCGCCCACCGGCCCATTTCGTAGTGCGGCAGCGCGATCGTCGTCAACGGTGGATCGAGTTCCGCCGCGACCAGTTGCTGATCGTCGTAACCGACGACGGACAGATCGCCGGGCACCGAAAGACCCCGATGGTGCGCGGCCGCGTAGGCGCCCATTGCCATGCGGTCGTTGAAGCAGAACATCGCCGTGGGACGTCGCCCGGTCGGCAGATCCAGCAGCCGCCGGGCCGCTTCCCGCCCTCCGCCGGCCACCGGTTCGGCGCGGGCGTGCAGGGCTGGATCCGGCTCGATCCCGGCCTCCGCCAAAACCCGGAGGTATCCCTCGTACCGCAGTGGCGACGCGACCAGTTCGAACCGCTCTTCGGCGTCGAGGAATGCGATCCGGCGATGCCCGGCAGCCACCAGCTCCCGCACCGCTGCCATCCCACCTGCCCGCTCGTCCGGGACGACCGCGGCGCGGCCACCCGCGACCGGCGCACAGTCGAGCAGTACGGCGTCCTCGGGCAGGCCGTCCGGCACCTCGACCACCTGGTGCCACATGCACGCGTAGATCATCGCGTCGACCTGCTGGCCGCTGAGGGCCTGCAGCGCCTGGCGCTCGGCGGCGGCATCATGCTCGGTGTCGACGAGGATGACCAGATGCCCCTGCTCGCGCGCCACGTCGTTGGCCCCGGCCAGCATCCGCCCGGCGAACGGTGTGCTGGCGATGGTGTCCGAGATCAGGCCGACCATGCGGGTCTGCTGAGTCCGCAGGCTCCGCGCCACCGAGTTCGGCTTGTAGCCGACCGCTTCGGCCGCTTCGCGCACGCGCTCCTGGGTTTGCGGCGAGATACGCGTCGCGTTCACCCCGTTGAGAACCATCGACACCGTCGCCGTGGAGACTCCGGCGCGAGCCGCGACATCGGACATCCGGACCCGCGTCATCGCGTCGCCTCCTCGCGGCTGTTTAATCGATTAAACTGAGGTCGACAGAGTATGCAACCGGTCGTTCCGTGCGTCAAGAGCCCCGATCACGTCAGGGCGCATTCGCTCGACCAGCGCCGCACGCGCAGCGCCACGTCAGCACCATGCGGAGGTGTGACGCCCTCGATCGAGCCGTCTGTGAGGCGTTTCGGTCCCGCTTTGATCGGTCGCCGGTCGGCTGGCTGCCGATCGCTGCCGTGACCGCCGTCGCCGAGCCGGCCGTCGCCGTGCTCGTCGCTCCGCCACCTACCGCCTCGGGCTCGCGCCGGTGCCGGCGGCGGTGATGATCGTGTTCTGCGCCGCGATCGCCCGTGCGAGTGAGGTGGAGCCAGGCGTGTGGGATGCCGGCCAGCCAAGCCCGCGCGCTCCGGCGTGACGCGCGTCGAGGGGTTGCCCAGCACGACGTGAACATCATTGCCCGTGTGAGGTTTCGCGGCTTTTCGGGAACGCCAGGAAGTGCGCGCAGTAGCAGGTCTGCGTGCACTCGCCGACGACCTGGCCGGTGCCCACCTTCAACGCGGCGAACAGGTTCGTGGTGCCGTGGCGACCGTAGTCATGGGTGTTTCTCGGTCGCGTCGAAGTCGATCGGCAGCAGCAGCCGACGATCTTCGAGTTGTGTCGGAAGCCACTGATCATCCCTCCCAGGCGACGGGGAGGTGGTCGATGCCGTAGATCGGGTGGGTGTGGCGGAACGGGAGTTCCTCGGTCGGCGTGGCGAGCCTGAGTCCGGGCAGGCTGCGGAACAGCGCCGTGAGGGCGATGTGGAGTTCGAGGCGCGCGAGGTGGTGGCCCAGGCAAAGGTGTTCACCGTGGCCGAACGCCAGGTGGTGGTTGGGAGCACGGCCGAGGTCGATGCGGTCGGGGTCGGGGAACTGCGCGGGGTCGCGGTTGGCGATGTCGGCGGCGGCGATGACGCCGTCGCCGGCGCGGATGGTGATTCCGCCGCCGATCGGCACGTCGGCGGTGGCGACGCGGCGCCGGCCGGTGTGGGTGATGGTCAGCAGTCGCAGCAGTTCGTCGACGGCCCCGGCGGGTGGGCCTTCCGGTCGCCGGAAGGCCTCGGCGCGCTGCGGGTTGTCGAGCAGGAAGGCGACGGAAAGCGCGATCTGGTTGGCCGTGGTCTCGTGACCGGCCACGAGCAGCAGGACGGCCATGGACACCGCCTCGGCCCGCGAGAGGTTCCCGGGCTCGACCTGCTGGGCACCAAGCCGGCCGAGAAGGTCGTCGGCGGGGTGGGTGCGTCGCTGGTGCAGCAGGGTGCCGAGGTAGCGGGCCAGGTCGGCGGTGGCGGCGCGGATGGCGTCGCCGGATGCGGAGTTGTCCATCATGACGCGGGCGCGATCTTCGAAGAACTCGTGGTCGGCATAGGGCACGCCGAGCAGTTCGGCGATGACGATCGACGGCAGCGGCAGGGCGTAGGCGCCGACCAGGTCGGTGGGCTGGGGCTGTCTGGTCAGGTTGTCGAGCAGTTCGGCGGCGGTGCGTTCGACGGCGGGCCGGAGCGTCTCGATGCGCCGCGGGGTGAACTCGCGGATGAGCATGCGGCGCAGGCGGGTGTGCTCCGGGGCGTCCATGGTGATGAATGAGCCGGCACCGCGCCGGCGCGCCCGGCTGGCCGGGCCGCGGGCGGGGTAGCCGGGGCGGGCCGGGTCGACGCTGAACCGGCGATCGGCGAGCACCGCGCGGACGTCGTCGTAGCGCGTGAGGAGCCACGGCGTGCTGCCGTCCCAGATCCGGACGCGCGTGACCGGGGCGTCGCGCTGTAGCTCGGCGAGCTTGGGAGGCGGGCTGTAGGGGCAATCCCGAGGGGGCGGGAACGCGAGGTTTTCGGGCGGCTCCGTCATGATTCCTCCGTGATCCGGTCGGTGTCGGAAACGGGACGACGGGGCCGATGCGGGGTGTCGGTCCGGTCGGCCAGGTGGTCGAGCAGAGGAGCGGTCAGCCGCAGGAGTCCGAGTTCGGTTTCGCTGAGGTCTCCGAGCACCGCGGCCAGCCACTGGTCGCGTTCGCGCATGTCCGCTTCCAGGGCCGTCGTGCCGTGGGCGGTGATGGTGAGCACGGCGCCCCGCCCGTCGTGCTCGTTGCGGTTGCGGGTGATCAGCCCGTCCGCCTCCAGTTCGGCGAACACTTTGGTCAGGGCCTGCGGGCGCTGCCCGTCGGCCGCGGCGATCTCGCCGGGGGTGCTGGTCCCGTGCCGGGCCAGGTACCCCAGCACGCCGACCTTGGCGGGGCTCAGCGCGTGCTCCGAGCGGGCGCCGCGCAACCGGCGGGCCAGTCGCAGCACGCCCTGACGCACCGCCCTGGCCGTGGCCAGGTCCTCAGGTTCTCCCATCTTTAGTACTGTATTTGTTACTAGTGTAGCTGTCTAGCGCAGCGGTAGCTGATAGGTCGCCGTCGAGATAGTAATAAACTCATTGTCAATCTGAGGTGGTGCGGCCGTCCCGAGTTGTCAGGGCTCGGTTGGTGGTGCGCTCATCGCTGCCGCCAGGAATGTGATCGCCCAGCGCCGGGCTGGTTCGCCCGAGGACGGGTCGGCCGGAGGCTTCCCGTTGTAGAGCTCGACGCGGTCACGGCTGCCACGGCGAGGATTCCCCGGATCCGGAACCACGGCTCCGCCGGGGAAAGGCCGGGCAGGGGGCGCCCGAAGGCCGCCAGGTAGCGATCGCGGACCGTGTCCTCGGCCGAGCCGGTCCAGGTGCGCATCTCCTCGGCCGGGTCGCCGAAGATCCGCATGATCAGGATCAGCCGGGACGTCCGGGCGCCGCTCGTGTACGGCGCCGGGGTCACCGGCAGCCTGTTCGCCGCTCGCGTGCATGAGGCCGGCACGAAGTCTCGGTCCGGGCCCGAGGCGAACGCCTGGCCGCCCTGCGCCGTCTGCGGGTCGGACTGGCGCAGGGCGAGCTCCTTGCTCGAGGCGGGAGTCGACCCGGCCAGGATCGCCGTCGGGCACATCGACACCGTGCCGGACGACGGGTACCCCCTGGAACCGGTGCGCGCGTCGCCTATGTCGTCCGCGCAGACTGGGGACATCGCGTCCTGTTCGGGCAGGACGTCTGCACGACCTCCGGGCTCGCCGTCAACGGCGGAACCGGCTACACCGCACCCCGCGGCGCGCTGACCCGCGCCGGCCTCGAGGACGACCAGCTCCACCGCATCACCGTCCAGAACCCCGTCGAGTACCCGCCGCCCAAGCCGAAGTGCTGGCCGGAGCGGTGGTGGCCGCACTGCAGGTGGCACTGAAGAGCTGGGTAGAAGAAGGGGGGAGCCTTCGCGGCCACACGCACCGATGCCTCGATGTGCTCGCCCCGCTCTTCGCGAACCTTTCCGTGCCTCCGGGAGGGTGAGTGAGACCGGCTGTGGGTCAGAGGTCGAGGACCAGGCGGTCGCTCTTGGCCCGGGAGACGCAGATCATCATCGTGTCGCCCGCGGCGCGCTCCTCGTCGTCGAGGGCCGAATTGCGGTCGTCGATCGCCCCGGACAGCACCGCCGTCTCGCAGGTTCCGCAGATTCCTTCTTCGCACGAGTTCATCACCGGCACTCCGGCTTCTTCGACCGCCTCCAAAATGGACATTTCTTCGGAGACCTTCAGCGTAATGCCGGACTGGGCGAGCTCGACCTCGAAAGCCGTGCGTGGCCCGGCGGCGAGATCCTCCTTGGGGCGAGGCGTTCCACGTGCAGTGCGTCGCTCGGCCACTTCGCGCTGCCGGCTTCGACCGCCGCAAGCAGCGGTTTCGGTCCGCAGCAATAGATTGCTGTCCGCCGTTTCGGTTTGCCGAGCAGTGCGGGCAGGTCCAGCAGCCCGTATTCGTCCTGCGGACGGATGCTCACCCGTTTTCCGTACTTCTGCTGCAGGGTCTCGCGGAACGCCATCGACGCCCGGGTGCGCCCGCCGTAGACGAGCTGCCAGTCGGCGCCGTTCGCTTCAGCGGCCGCGAGCATGGGGAGGATCGGGGTGATCCCGATCCCGCCCGCGATGAACAGGTAGCGCTTCGCCTTCTCGAGCGGGAAGTGGTTGCGGGGCCCGCGGATGCGCACCGATTCCCCTTCGGAGAGCTCGTCGTGCACGTAGCTCGATCCGCCCCGGCTTTCCGGTTCACGCAGCACCGCGAGCTGAAGCCGCGACCGGTCCGCCGGGTCTCCGCACAGTGAATACTGCCGCACCAGATCCGGGCGCGGCACCAGGTCGATGTGGGCGCCGGGTTCCCATTCCGGCACCGGCCGGCCGTCGGGGTCGCGCAACGTCAGCAGGAGGACCCCTTCTGCGATCGTCTCCGTGCTTTCCAACACGAGGTCGCGATCGACCTTGCCGCGGAGAGTGCTCATGATCGATCTTCCTTTTCGCGGTGATGGTGTGCCGGCCGGTCAGGACGGGAAACAGCGGCCGAAGGCGCGCAGCAGGCGCGGCGGGCCCTGCAGCTTGATGCGGCGGCGCAGCAGCGCCCAAGGCAGCACCGCTGGTTTGGTGAGGAAGCGCAGCCAGGTGTGGACGTCGGCGGTGACGTGGAGATCCGGTTCGCCGTGATGTCCCTCGGCGATGTCGAGTTCGCGATTGCGGATGGTCACGGTGATCTGCCGGGATTCGGCGCCGGTGAAGGTGAAGTGGTAGGTCGCGGACAGGTCCTTGGCCTGCTCGCGCTGGAAGATCAGTGGCATGCCTTCGATCAGGCCGTCGATGCTGTTGGCCCGCAGGCTCAGCCCCACCTGCTTGGTGTGTTTGTTCGGGAAGCGGGCGGCCACGTGCTGCTCGGCGTCGGAGCCGGGGGCGACGTAGATGGTCTCTTCTTTGTTCATCAGCGGGCGGACGACGGTGTTCAGGTGGTTCTTGCGATCGTCCAGCCAGGGCCCGATGACGTCCTCGCCGGCCGGGCAGACCGACATGCAGTAGGCGGCCTTGTAGTTGGCGCCGAAGGACAGGCTCTGCCACAGGGATGCGCTTTCCGCGTCGCTCACCCGGGAGCGGTAGTCCTCGGCGTCGCGGCTTTCGACGACTTGTTCGGCCCAGTCGCCGAAGCCACCCATGAATTCGCGGTAGTTGTGCGTGTAGCAGGCGGAGAAGTTGAAGTGACCGTCGCCGGAGATCGCCCCGGTCGGGCAGGCGGTCACGCACAGCTTGCATTCGAGGCAGGGGTTGTACTCGATGGGCTGGGACAGGTCGCTGACCTCGGCCTCGAGCAAAATGATGCCCAGCAGGTCAACGGGATGTCGGCGAACACGACGCGGGCTGTGGGCACCTTCCGAGCCTGCGGTCCGCGCGGGCCCCGCGGCAATGGTTCCGAGGGTCCATCCGTGGTCCATTCGGGGTCCGGATCCCCTTTGACTCGTAACGTGCCCGGCCGGCCTGCGATTAAGGTACGGGCTCGATGAGCAGGGATGGAGCACGGCGATGATCCGAATCCTGGTGGTGAGTGATGTCCGGTTCCATCGCGAGAGCGTGCAGCGCAGTCTGGCCGCGCAGGAGGACTTCCAGGTGGTCGACTCCGCTGCCGACGAACACGTGACGCTGACCGTCATCGCCCCGTCGGTCCGGGTCGTGGCCCTGGGTTTGTCGGACACGGGCCGCTCGGTGCTGCCGTGGGCGGAGGCGGGCGTCGCCGGCTACGTCGGCCAGGACTGTTCACTGACCGAAATGGTCGCCGTGGTCCGCACCATCGCCGAGGGCGGCTGTCCGTGCACCCCAGACGTCTCGGCCGCCCTTTCCACCGCGTTGCCGTCCTGTCCGACAGCTCTGTGTGGACTTCCGCTCGGCTGACTCCCCGTGAGAGTGAAATCGCCGCCCTGTTAACCCGTGGCATGTCCAACCGCGAAATAGCCACCACACTGACGATCTCGCTGCCGACCGTCAAGAACCACGTCCACAGCGTCCTGGAGAAACTCAACGTCACCCGCCGCGCCGACGTGGCCCGTGTATCTCGCGCTGACCCACCGTGCGGTGCGTGCTGAGGTCGCACGAGTAGTGAGGCTGTCACCTCAATCACTCGCCAGTCCGCGGACAAGGCTGTGCCGCGTGCTCGTGATCGGATGTGGGAAGGGACGAATCGGAGTCACGCATTGGCTTCTGGGGCGCTTGTTTGCGCTGCGCACCCGGTGCTGGCTGATGCGGTACCGCACGTCCAGGCCCGGGTCTCCGTATCGTGCCGGCCCGCAGAGACCTTGCTGTGTTGTCTGCGGGGAGAACTGCACCCATCGTTGTTTTGGACGACGCTGCGCTGGCTTACCTGGCGGCGTACGGCAACGGCCAGATGACAGCAGTGATGAACGTGCTGCTGCCGTTTCCGCTGTGAACCACTACCTCCAGAAGCGGGGCACCGTCTCACCGGAGATGTTCTACGGCCGCGAAGAAGAGCGACGGAGTGTTCTGGATCCTGAGGGCGCGCAGCTGGTTTCGGTGGGCGTGGGCTGGGCAAGTCGGCCCTTCTGCACAGCGAGGCTGAGTACTTCGAGAAGCAGCGCAGCGCGACGAGCGATCGGGTTGCGATCTACCTCGACCTCAAGGTCATCGGTATCCGGGCTGATTCGGCGAAGGACCAGAACGCGATCTGGGACGCTCTGAGCTTGCCCTGAGGTGGCGGACACCGTCAGAGTTGTTGTCATGACCGCTGGAGGTCGTTCAGATGGCCAGTACGTTCTCAAGAGAGTTCAAGACACAGATCGTGGAGTTGTTCCGACAGGGCGGCCGAACGTTCAAAGACATCGCTGAGGAGTTCGATCTCTCCGCAACAACGGTGGCGAACTGGGTGCGACAGGACGCCAGTTCCCGAGGAAAACTATTACCCGAGGCGAAGCCGAGCGACAGTCCGAAGGATGACAAAAGCGGAGATCGCCGCGTTGAAACGTCAGCTGCGACAGAAGGAAGAAGAACGCGAGATCCTGGGAAAGCATTGGCCTTCTTCGCATGCCGCAAGGACCAGTAGACATCTACGGATGGATACACGCGGAGAAGGCCCGCAACCTGCACCGATCGATCAGTCTGATGTGTCGCGTTCTGGGCGTGTCCCAAGGCGACCTATCTACCATGAAGCGCACCCTCGCAACGATAGCTGCTTTGGCGGCGATCGTGGCTACGCCCGCCGCGTGCGCAAGCCAGATGCCTGCCGAGCCAATAGCAACGCAGATCAGCTAAGACACCTCACGTCCCGGTGCAACTACGCCGGCGCCGACCTTCACCATGAAGGGCGCCTTTGATATCCCTGCGAGCGGCGGCAAAAGGATCGCTGACGGGGCAGCCTGTAGAGGCACTGGCACCTATTCAGACGGGCGGCCCCCTGCGTGTCAGGGTGAGTTGAGTCCACTGGTTCACAGCAACCCGGCCTGATGCAGGGCGAGATACGGATCAACTGAGATGACCCGCACGAGCATGTCCTCGCTGGT
>NZ_JAPZLD010000087.1:0-26778 GCF_030182635.1 Amycolatopsis ponsaeliensis | reverse complement strand
CGGACGTACGCCCCGCCTGATCCCCCCCCAGACCACCACCCCCCAACCGCAAATCCAACCGTCGCGCGTGGGGCGGCTCCCCCCCCCCCCCCCCCACGGACGTAGCTCCCCCCAAGGATTTCACGTACCTGAAAAGGACGGATTTAGCAGAATGGCGAACTACACCGCCGCTGACGTGAAGCGCCTGCGCGAGATGACCGGCGCCGGCTTCATGGACTGCAAGAAGGCGATGGAGGAGAACGACGGCGACTTCGACAAGGCCGTCGAGTTCCTCCGGATCAAGGGCGCCAAGGACGTCGGCAAGCGCGCCGAGCGCGCCACCGCCGAAGGCCTCGTCGCCGGCGACGGCGGCGTCCTGATCGAGCTCGACTCCGAGACGGACTTCGTCGCGAAGAACGCCGAGTTCCAGGCGCTCGCCGCGAAGATCGTCGAGGTCGCGAAGACCGTCAAGACCAGCGACGTGGACGCCCTCAAGGGCGCCGAGCTGGACGGCAAGACGGTCAACGAGGTCGTGCAGGAGCTGTCCGCCCGCATCGGCGAGAAGCTCGAACTGCGCCGCGTCGTGTCCTTCGAGGGCCAGACCACGAACTACCTGCACCGCCGCGGCTCGGACCTGCCGCCGGCCGTCGGCGTGCTCATCGAGTTCACCGGTGACGACACCGAGGCCGCCCGCGCCGCCGCCATGCAGGTCGCCGCGCTGCGCGCGAAGTACCTGACCCGCGACGAGGTGCCCGCCGAGATCGTCGAGAACGAGCGCTCCATCGCGGAGAAGACCGCCCGTGAAGAGGGCAAGCCGGAGCAGGCGATGACGAAGATCGTCGAGGGCAAGGTCAACGCGTACTACAAGGACAACGTGCTGCTCGAGCAGCCGTCGGTCAAGGACAACAAGAAGACCGTCAAGGCTCTGCTCGACGCGGCAGGCGTGACGATCACGAAGTTCGCGCGCTTCGAGGTCGGCCAGGCCTGAGGCCAGGTCCGGGCGTAGGTTTCACCCCCAGTGCCCCGTCTCCGTCCATCGGGGACGGGGCACTGTCAGGTCTAGATAGGGAACAAGGGTCGAGGGGCCTAGGAGGCGACATAGATGGGTGACCGGGTCGAAGGTGGCTACCGGCGGGTGCTGCTGAAGCTGGGCGGCGAAATGTTCGGCGGTGGTTCGATCGGCGTCGATCCGGATGTCGTCCACTCGGTCGCGCAGCAGATCGCCGACGTCGCCCGCACCGGCGTCCAGGTCGCGGTCGTGATCGGCGGCGGCAACTACTTCCGCGGCGCCGAGTTGTCGGTGCGCGGCATGGACCGCGACCGCGCCGACTACATGGCGATGCTGGGCACCGTGATGAACTGCCTGGCGCTGCAGGACTTCCTGGAGAAGGAGGGCCTGCCCACCCGCGTGCAGACCGCCATCACGATGGGGCAGGTCGCCGAGCCCTACATCCCGCGCCGCGCCGAGCGGCACCTGGAGAAGGGGCGCGTCGTGATCTTCGGCGCCGGGGTCGGCATGCCGTACTTCTCCACCGACACCGCGGCGGCGCAGCGGGCGCTCGAGCTGGGCTGCGAGGCCGTGCTGATGGCCAAGGCCGTCGACGGCGTCTACACCGCGGACCCGAAGAGCGACCCCACCGCCGAGATGTTCCGCGAGATCACCCACCGCGAGGTGCTGGAGCGGGACCTCAAGGTCGCCGACGCGACGGCGTTCAGCCTCTGCATGGACAACAACATGCCGATCATCGTGTTCAACCTGCTCACCGAGGGGAACATCGCCCGCGCGGTGAGTGGTGAAAGAATCGGCACGTTGGTCAGCACCCCCGCCGACGGGGTGCCGGCCTAGACCTGCTGGGATCAACCGCAGCGCCACCCATCACAACAACGGGAGTAGCCGTGATCGACGAGACCCTCCTCGATGCCGAGGAGAAGATGGAAAAAGCGGTTTCCGTCGCGAAGGACGATCTGACGTCGGTCCGCACGGGCCGCGCCACCTCGTCGATGTTTTCGCGCATCGTGGTCGACTACTACGGCGCGCCGACCCCGCTGAACCAGCTGGCCAGCGTGAACGTGCCGGAAGCCCGGATGGCGTTGATCAAGCCTTACGACCAGACGCAGCTGAACGCCATCGAGAAGGCGATCCGCGAGTCCGACCTCGGGGTCAACCCGAGCAACGACGGCAACGTGATCCGGATCGTCATCCCACAGCTCACCGAGGAGCGGCGCAAGGAGATGGTCAAGGTCGCCAAGAGCAAGGGCGAGGACGCCCGGGTGACCATCCGCAGCATCCGCCGCAAGGCCAAGGAAGAGCTCGACCGCATCGGCAAGGACGGCGAAGCGGGCGAGGACGAGGTCGTGCGCGCGGAGAAGGAACTGCAGAACCTCACCGACACCTACTCGCACAAGGTCGACGAGCTGGTCAAGCACAAGGAAGCCGAGCTGCTCGAGGTCTGATGGCACAGGTGAGCGAGGAACGCGAGGACCGGGTGGAAGCCACCGGAGATCACCCGGCGGCCGCTTCCGGGACGTCGGGGGCGGCCGAGGCCGGCGCTCCGGCCACGCCGGAGTTCCCGGGAACCACCGCGGCGAGCCGCACGCCGGAAGGCGCGCCGGTGACCTCGGGTTCCGCCAACGGGGCGACGGCTGTGCCGGAGGCCTCGGAGAACGGCGATGCGGGCCGGTTGCCGTCCGCCGGAACTGCCGCGGCGGAGACGCCGGTCGTGCCGGAGACCCCGCCGGGAACGGGCGAAGCGGATCGGCTGTCGGCCGCCGGAAGCGCCGGGGCGGCTGTCCCGGCCCCCGAGGCCAAGAAGGCCTCCAAGGCCGGCCGGAACCTGCCCGCGGCCATCGGCGTCGGGCTGCTGCTCGGGGCCGCGATCATCGTTTCCCTGCTCACCGTGCGCTTCCTGTTCATCGGGATCATCGCGATCGCGATCGCGGTCGGCACCTTCGAGTTCGCCGGGGTGCTGCGCCGGGTCGCCGACACGCGGGTCGCGATGATCCCGGTGCTCGTCGGCGGGCAGGCGATGATCTGGCTCGCCTGGCCGTTCGGCCGGGAAGGCGCGCTCACGGCGTTCGTCCTCACCGTGCTCGCCTGCCTGCTCTGGCGCCTGCCCGGCGGCGCGAAGGGCTACCTGCGCGACATCAGCGCGTCGGTGTTCGCCGCCGCCTACCTGCCGCTCTTCGGCGCCTTCGCGGCGATGCTCGTGCCGCCGTCGGACGGCGTCGGGCGGGTCCTGACGTTCCTGATCGGCGTCGTCGCGTCGGACACCGGCGGCTACATCGCCGGCGTGCTCGGCGGCAAGCACCCGATGGCGCCCACCATCAGCCCGAAGAAGACCTGGGAAGGCTTCGGCGGTTCGCTGGTCGGCGGCGTCGTGGCCGGCGCGCTGACCCTCAGCCTGCTGCTGGACGGCCACGTCTGGCAGGGCGTGATCTTCGGTGTCGCGATTGTGCTGACCGCGACCCTCGGCGACCTGGTCGAGTCGCTGATCAAGCGCGACCTCGGCGTCAAGGACATGGGCACGCTGCTGCCCGGGCACGGCGGGATCATGGACCGCCTCGACTCCCTGCTGCCGTCGGCGGTTGTGTCGTGGCTCCTGCTCTCGGCGTTCGTCCCGCTCGGCTGACCTGCGGTGGGAGCTTCCGCCTACCAGACGTAGGCGATGGTTCGTGGACCACCGAAGCTTCGGCGGGTTTCACTCAGGGCATGCCCACCGAAACCCGCGCCCCGGCGAAACTGGCGCTGACCGCCGTCTGCCTGGGCTTCGTGATGATCACGCTCGACGCGACCATCGTGAACCTCGCCCTGCCCGCGATCGGCGCCGACTTCGGCGAACCGTCGACCGCCGCGCTGCAGTGGGTCGTCGACGCCTACACCGTCACGCTCGCCGCGTTCCTGCTCACCTGGGGCGCCGCCGGTGACCGGTGGGGTTCGCGACGCGTCTTCGAGGTGGGTGTCGCCGTCTTCGTCCTCGCGAGCATCGGCTGCGCGCTCGCCGGGGACACGGCTTGGCTGATCACGGCGCGGGCCGTGCAGGGCGCGGGTGCCGCCGCGCTGCTGCCGTCGTCGCTCGCGCTGATCGTCCACCAGTTCCCGGACGCGCGGGAGCGGGCGCGCGCCCTCGGCGTGTGGGGTGGCATGAGCGGGGTCGGGCTCGCCGCCGGGCCGATGCTCGGCGGGCTCGCGGTCGGCCTCGCCGACTGGCGGCTCGTCTTCGCGGTCAACGTCCCGGTCGGCGTCGTCGCGATCGTGCTGACGCGGCGCGCGGTCGCGGAACCGCCGCGCCACGCCGCCACCCGCCTGGATCTGGCCGGGCAGGTGACGGGCACGGCGTCGCTCGCGGGGCTCGTCGCCGGGTTCATCGAGTCCGGGCACGCCGGCTGGCTCGCGCCGGGGACTCTCGCGCTGCTGGCCGGGGGAGTGGTGGCGGGCGCGGTGTTCGTGGCGGTCGAGAAGCGCGTCGGCGATCCCGTGCTGCCGTTCGGGATCCTGAAGATCCGGAACTTCGCGGTGGCCACCGGGATCGGCGGCTTGTTCAACTTCTGCCTCTACGGCACGCTTTTCTGCCTCGCGCTGTACCTGCAGCGCGCCTGGTCGCTCGGCGCGCTCGCCGCCGGGCTCGCCCTGGTGCCGCTGACGCTGGTGGTCGGGCTCAACGCGTTCTTCAGCGGCCGCCTGACCGGACGATCCGGCCCGCGCGTCCCGATGGTCGCGGGCGCGCTGGCGGGCCTGGCCGGTTCGGTGGGCTTCGCGCTGCTGCCCGCGGATCGCGCGCTCGTGCCGTTCGTCGTCGTCTCGGTCGTGTTCGGCTGCTGCTCGCTGGCCATGCCCGCGATGACGTCGCTGGCGATGAACTCCTTGCCGGGCAAGGCCGGGCTGGCCGCCGGCGTGCTCAACGCGTCGCGCCAGACCGGGGGAGCGATCGGGGTCGCGCTCGTCGGCGCGCTGCTGCCCGCCACCGGGATGTGGCTGGTGGCGGGCGGGTACGCGCTCGTCGCGGGACTCGCGTTCGCCGGACGTCAGTCGTCGTAGGGGTCGTCGACCTCGGCGCGGCCCCAGTCCTCGGAGACGCGCGAGTGGTCGATCACCGCGAAGACCGCACCCTCGGGGTCGGCGAGGATCGACATCCGGCCGAACGGCGTGTCGTAGGGCTGGATCACGACGGTGCCGCCGTTCATCAGCGCTTCGCCGGCGACGGCGTCGACGCCGCGGGCCGGGTCGATGTCGAAGTAGACGAGCCAGTGCGGCGGGGTGTCCAGGCTGTACTCCGAGCCCATCACGTACCGGTACAGCACCGGCTCGTGCTCGATGAGCCATTCGACGTAGTCGAGCGACTCGCCGTCGCCGATCTGGTGGCTCCCGTAGGTGAACAGCTTGGTGTAGAAGTGATCCGCCGCGACGCCGTCGTGGGTGTTGAGGTCCGCGCCGCTGAAGGTGTTGGGGATCCCGGTGACGAATTCCCAGTCCGGCGGCACCTCCCAGAACACCACCGGCGCGCCGCACGCGTCGTAGGCGTGCAGGATCGTGCCGCGCTGCGGGATCGGCATCGGCCCGAGCGTCAGCCGCCCGCCGAGGTGCTCCACCCATTCGGCCGCGCTCGCGGTGTGCGGCACGGACAGGTGCGGCATCCAGCCCAGCGGCGCACCCTGTGCGGCGCGGTAGAGACCGCCCACCGGGACGGTGTTGAGCGTCGCGATGGCGTACCGGCCGTCGGACGTCGCCGGGTCGCGCTGAGTGGCGTACGTCCAGCCGAAGAGGGCCCCGTAGAATCTCTCCGCCACGGCCTGTTCGCGGCAGGCCAGCTCGATCCAGCACGGAATTCCGGCCGGGACCGGGGACGACGTGGTGGACGGATCGATCGCCATGGGTGCTCCTCCCGAGACCCACCGAATTCTATGCGTGATCCGTAAGGTTTCCGCCAAGAATTCGCCGCCGGTGAATCACTGTCGGCGGGTGAAGGCCCCGAAAGGAGCAACGGTGCGGTGGTCGTCCCGGCGCGCGGAGGTCGTGCCGAGTCCGAACATCTGGTACTACCAGGCCGATTACGAGCTGGAGAACCAGGCGCAGGACAGCGGCGGCGAGATCTGGCGCGTGCTCCGCGAAGAACACGACTGGGCCGGCCGGGACGTGCTGGACGTCGGCTGTGGCGACGGGTTCCACCTGCCGCGCTTCGCCCGCGACGCGCGTTCCGTGCTCGGGGTGGAGCCCCACGAGCCGCTCGTGCGAAGCGCGCTGGAGCGCGTGAAGGGTCTGTCGAACGTGGACGTCAAGCTGGGCCGGGCCCAGCGGCTGCCGGTCCGCAGCGCGAGCGTCGACGTCGTCCACGCGCGCACGGCCTACTTCTTCGGGCCCGGCTGCGAGCCGGGGCTGGCCGAAGCCGAGCGGGTGCTGCGGCCGGGCGGGGTGTTCCTGATCGTCGACCTCGACGTGACCAGCGAGCCCTACGGCTCCTGGATGCGCGCCGACCTACCGCACTACGACCCGGGCGCCGTCGAACGGTTCTTCGCCCGGGCCGGGTTCGGCTGCCGCCGGGTCACCACCGAGTGGCGGTTCGAGACGGCGCGGGACCTCGAAGCGGTGCTGAAGATCGAGTTCAGCAAGCGAGTCGCCGAACAGGCGATCGCGGAGTCGGTGCAGCGTAATGGGAATCGCGCGCACGACCTGACGCTGCCGGTGGGCTACCGCGTCCACACGCGGGTCAAGCCCACCGGCCTCGTCCTGCCAGGTCACTCGGCTGCTTCTTCGGAAGGAGCCGAGGACTCGTCCTCGTCCTCGCCGAGGATGCCGTAGAGCGAGCGCCGGGCGTCGTTGAGCACCTCGGCCGCGCGGGCCTGCTGGCTCTCGGTGCCCGCGCGCATGATCTGCACGACGGCGGCGGCCAGGTTCTTGCCCGCCTTGGCGAGCCCGATCTCGGTCGGGTCGACGTCCTGCGCGATCTGCTCCCACGGCGGGGTGCTGTCCTGCTCTTCCGCGGCGGTGCGGCCGGCGTCGGTCAGCTCGAAGAGCTTCTTGCCGTGCTCGTCCTTGCTGACGACCAGGCCTTCGTCGGCCAGCAGCTGCAGTGTCGGGTAGACCGAGCCGGGGCTCGGCCGCCAGAAGCCGCCGGAGCGCTCGCCGATTTCGCGGATGATCTCGTAGCCGTGCCGGGGCTGCTCGGCGAGCAGCGCCAGGATCGCGGCGCGGACGTCACCGCGGCGGCTGCGCCGTCCGCCGTGACCCCGCCGGCCCGGTCCGTGACCCCGGCCGCGTCCGCCGCCGGGGCCGAAGCCCGGGGGGAAGTCGCCGAAACCACCGAAGGGTGCTCGCCCACGTCCCTGGGCGAAGGGGTGTTCCTGTGTGAAGGGGTGTCGTTGCCTACGCATGTCTGTGTTCCTTTCTCGAACTGTTGCGACACGTTCACGATATATCGGAAACAGTCGGATGACAACCTCGTCCCGGTGATGCCGCTCACGGAGCTTGAGCCTTCAAGTGCTGAGCCTTAGATTAGGCAAGCCTAAACACCTGTTAGCAAAGGTAACGACCAGTGCGCACCCGATCGCTCTCGCTGACGGCTGGGCTGCTGGTCCTCGCCGCGGCCGTCGCCGCCGCGGTGCTGCTCAGCGTCGCCGTCGGCACCCGCGGCCTGAGCCCGGGCACCGTGCTGGACGCGCTCTTCCACTTCCAGCCGGGCAACCCCGACCACCTCGTGGTCCGCGAACTCCGGCTCCCGCGCACGCTCGCCGGGGTGCTCGCCGGCGTCGCGCTGGGCCTGTCCGGCGCCGTCATCCAAGGCGCGACGCGCAACCCCCTCGCCGACCCGGGGCTGCTCGGCGTCAACGCGGGCGCTGCTCTCTTCGTCGTCCTGGGCATCGGCACCTTCGGCATCGCGAGCGTCGGCGGGTACGTCTGGTTCGGCTTCGCCGGCGCCGCGGCCGCGGGCGCCGTCGTCTACGGCATCGGCTCGCTCGGCCGGGTCGGGGCGACACCGGTGAAGCTCGCGCTGGCCGGGGCCGCGGTCTCCGCCGCGCTGGCCTCGGTGACCAGCGGACTGCTGCTGACCGACGCGACGACGTTCGACCAGTACCGGTTCTGGCAGGTCGGCTCGCTGGCGGGCCGGGACGCCACGACGATCACCCAGGCCGTGCCGTTCATCGTGGTGGGCGTGGTGCTCGCGCTGGTCGCCGCGCGGATGCTCAACGCGCTCGCGCTCGGCGAGGACGTCGCCCGCTCGCTCGGCCAGAACGTGCCGGCGGCGCGGCTCGTGTGCGCGCTCGCCGTGGTCGTCCTCTGCGGCGCGGCGACGGCGATCGCCGGGCCGATCGCGTTCGTCGGGCTGACGGTGCCGCACGTCGCGAGGCTGGTCACCGGGCCCGACCACCGCTGGCTGCTCCCGTACTCCGCGCTCCTCGCCCCGCTGCTCCTGCTGGTTTCCGACGTCGTCGGCCGCGTGGTCGCGCGCCCGGCCGAGGTCCAGGTCGGGATCATCACGGCGTTGCTGGGCGCGCCGGTGTTCGTGTTCCTGGTGCGCCGCCGGAAGGTCGTGACGGTGTGAACGCCGTCGAGGCGGTCGTCGCCGCGCGCCGCCGCGATGCGGTCCGCTCGCGATCGGTGTCGCTGCTGCTTTTCCTCGCGATCGTCGTCGTCTTCGCGGCTTCGCTGGCCGTCGGCGACTTCCCGCTGCCGATCGGCGACCTCCCCGGACTGCTCTTCGGCGACGACGTCGGCCGCGCGGCCTACGTCGTCACCGAACTCCGGCTGCCGCGGGCGGTCACCGGCCTGCTCGTCGGCGTCGCCTTCGGGACGGCCGGGGCGCTCTTCCAGCGCCTGCTGCGCAACCCGCTGGCCAGCCCGGACGTCATCGGCGTGACGCAGGGCGCGAGTGCCGCCGCGGTCGTCGCGATCGTGCTGTTCGGCGCCGCCGGCCCGGTCGTCTCCGCCGCGGCCTTGGCCGGGGCGCTGCTCACCGGCGCCGCGATCTACCTCCTGTCCCGCCGCGGCGGCGTGCACGGCTACCGGCTGGTGCTCGTCGGCGTCGGCATCGGGGCGATGCTCACCAGCGTCGTCTCGTACCTGATGACCTGGGCCGACGTGACGCTCGCCCAGCAGGCCCTGATCTGGCTCACCGGCAACCTCAACGCGCGGACCTGGGACCACGCCGGTCCCCTCGCCGCCGCGCTCGTCGTGCTCGTGCCCGCGGCGCTGCTGCTCAGCCGCGCGCTGACCGGGCTGCAGCTCGGCGACGACACCGCGGCCGGGCTCGGCCTGCGCGTCGAACGCAGCCGCCTGGCGCTGCTGGTGGTCGCGGTCGCGCTCGCCGCGTTCGCGACCGCGGCGGCCGGCCCGATCTCGTTCGTCGCCTTCGTGGCCAACCCGATCGCGACCCGGCTCGTCGGCGGCGCCCGCGCCGGGCTCGTCCCGGCCGCGCTGACCGGGGCGCTCGTGGTGCTGCTGGGCGACTTCGCGGCTCAGCACCTGCTGGGCGAGCAGCTGCCGGTCGGCGTCGTCACCGGCGCCGTCGGCGCGCCCTACCTGCTGTGGCTGCTCGCGACGGCGAACCGTGCCGGGCGAGTGTGAGAGGAACGCCGTGACACTGCACACCGAGAACCTCGAACTCGGCTACGGGCCGCTGCGCGTGGTCAAGGACCTGTCCGTCCGCATCCCCGAGGGGCGCGTGACGATGATCGTCGGGACCAACGCCTGCGGGAAGTCGACGCTCCTGCGCGGGCTCGCGCGGCTGCTCACGCCGACCGCGGGTGCGGTCTACCTCGACGGCAAGGGCATCACGACGTGGCGCAGCAAGGACGTCGCGACCGTGCTGGGCCTGCTGCCGCAGTCGCCGACCGCGCCCGAGGGCATCACGGTCGCCGACCTCGTCGGCCGCGGCCGCTACCCGCACCAGGGGATGTTCCGCCGCTGGAGCGACGAAGACGACGACGCCGTCGCGAAGGCGATGCTCGCGACCGACACCGTCGAGCTGGCCGGCCGCCCGGTCGACGAGCTGTCGGGCGGGCAGCGCCAGCGCGTCTGGATCGCCATGGCCCTGGCGCAGCGGACGCGGTTGCTGCTGCTCGACGAGCCCACGACGTTCCTCGACATCGCCCACCAGGTCGAGGTCCTCGACCTGCTCGCCGAGCTGAACGCCGAAGACGGCCGCACCATCGTCATCGTCCTGCACGACCTCAACCTGGCCGCCCGCTACGGCGACCACCTGATCGCGATGAAGGACGGCCGGATCGCCGCCGAGGGTGCGCCCGCCGACATCCTCACCGCCGAGCTCGTCGCCGACGTCTTCGGCATGCCCTGCCAGGTCATCCCCGACCCGGTCTCCGCCACGCCCCTGGTCGTCCCGATCGGCAGGCGGCGGGCCACTCCCCGAGAAGAAGGAACCCCCGATGCGTCCTAAGTGGACTCGCCTGGCCGCGGTGCTCGCGGCCGGCACGCTGCTGGCCGCCTGCGGCCACCCGGAGAAGCCGAGCACGTCCGGCGTCGGCGACCAGGACGTCGCCACCGGCGGCCGGCTGTTCTCGACCGCGGACACCGAAACCGCGAAGCTCGGCGCGGACGCCGGCCCGGGCGTCTTCCCGCGGACCGTCACCCACGCGCTGGGCAAGACGAAGCTGGACAAGAAGCCGTCACGGGTCGTCGTGCTCGACAGCGGCGAGCTCGACGACGTCCTCGCGCTCGGCATCACCCCGGTCGGCATGGCCACCAACGCCGGGCAGAACGACGTGCCCGCCTACCTGGCCGACCGCGCGAAGGGGATCCCCGCGATCGGCGGGATCAGCAACCTCAACCTCGAGGCGATCGCGGCGCTGAACCCGGACCTCATCCTCGGCAGCAAGCTGCGGGCGAACGACCTCTACCCGCAGCTGTCGAAGATCGCGCCGACGGTGTTCAGCATCCGCCCCGGGTTCCCGTGGAAGGAGAACCTGCTCCTGATCGGCGCTTCGCTGGGCGCGGAGACGCAGGCGACCGGGCTGCTGAACGACTACCAGAAGCGCGCGAACGAGGTGAAGGCCGCGGTCAAGGGCGCGCCGAAGATCTCGCTGCTGCGGTTCCACTCCACCGGCATCCGGCTCTACGGCAACCTGTCGTTCATCGGCGTCATCCTCAAGGACACCGGCCTCGCGCGCCCGGCCAACCAGAACATCGACGAGCTCGCCGCGCAGATCTCCAAGGAGCGCATCGACGAGGCCGACGGCGACTGGATCTTCTACTCCAGCCTCGGCGCCGGCCCGAGCGCGGACGAGAAGGCCGTCACGAGCAGCGGGCTGTGGGCGGGGTTGAGCGCGGTGAAGGCGAAGCACGCCATCCCGGTCGACGACTCGGTGTGGTTCCTCGGCCTCGGCCCGATCGGGGCGATGAAGGTCCTCGACGACCTCAAGAAGTACTTGGGCTGAGAAGATCGGGCCGTGCCGGAAACCATCGACGAGATCGACGCGCGCCTGCTCCAGGCGCTGGGGGAGGACCCTCGGTCCACGGCGGTCGCGCTGGCCGAGCGGCTGGGCCTGTCCCGCAACACGGTGCAGGCCCGGCTCGCGCGGCTGGAGCAGCGCGGCGTCCTCGGGTCGTTCGAACGCCGCATCGACCCGGCGCGGCTGGGCTACCCGCTGCGGGCGTTCGTCAACGCGCAGGTCGACCAGCGGCGCCTCGCCGAGATCGCCGACGCGCTGGCCGTGATCCCCGAGGTCACCGAGGTGTGCGGGCTGACCGGGGCGAGCGATCTGATGGTGCAGGTCGTGGCCGTCGACGCGGACGATCTCTACCGGATCGCCGGGCGCATCCTGGCCTCGCCCGGCGTGGAGCGGACGAACATCTCGCTCGTCATGCGCGAGCTCGTCCCGTACCGCCTGACGCCCCTGCTCGAGCGCGTGCATTCTGCGCACCCGGAGACCTGAGCCGTCCCTCGCCGGTGGGCATTCTGCGCACTTCCAATGGCCTCGGTTGTGCGTTGCGTCCACCAGTGGTGTCCTTGGGGGCGCTTCCTGCACGAAAGGTGTCGACGATGACTCAGGCCTCCCCGACGGCTCCGGCGACCGGCTCGGACGAGCTCGCCGCGATCGAACGGCGGGTGCTGTGGCTCGCCACCGCGATCGTGCACCAGGCCAACCGCGTCCGGCCCAACCCGTCCGGGCTCAAGGTCGGCGGGCACCAGGCGTCGTGCGCGTCGCTGGTCTCGATCATGACGTCGCTGTGGTTCCGGCACCTGCGTCCCGAGGACCGTGTCTCGGTGAAGCCGCACGCGTCGCCGGTGCTCCACGCGATCAACTACCTGCTCGGCGAGCTGGACGAGGCCTACCTGCCGACGCTGCGCGAGTTCGGCGGACTGCAGAGCTACCCGAGCCGCGCGAAGGACCCTGACCCGGTGGACTACTCGACCGGCTCGGTCGGCATCGGCGCCACCGCGCCAATCTGGGGTGCGCTGGCCCGCCGGTACCTGACGACGCGGGGCTCGTCCGCCGGCACCGGGCGCCAGTACTCGCTGGTCGGTGACGCCGAGCTGGACGAAGGCGCGATCTGGGAAGCCATCCTCGACCCGGGTGTCGCGGAGCTGGGCGAGATCGTCTGGATCGTCGACCTCAACCGCCAGTCGCTCGACCGCGTCGTGCCGAACATCGCGGCCGGGCGGCTGCAGGGCATGTTCGACGCGGCCGGCTGGCAGGTGCTGACGCTGAAGTACGGGCGGCTGCTGGAGGAGCTGTTCACCCGGCCCGGCGGCACCGAGCTGCGTGCGCGCATCGACGCGATGCCGAATCCCGAGTACCAGCGGCTGCTGCGCTGCGACGCGGCCCAGCTGCGCGACCGGCTGCCGGCGGACAACGCCGCGTTGGCTTCGTTGGTTGCCTCGCTGGACGACGCGACGCTGCTGGCCGCGATCCGCAACCTCGGCGGCCACGACCTCGGCTCGCTCGACGAGGTCTTCGCGTCCATTTCGGACAGCCGCCCGACGGTGATCTTCGCCTACACGGTCAAGGGCCGCGGCCTGCCGACGCAGGGGCACCCGCAGAACCACTCGTCGCTGCTGACCGTCGCGCAGATGGAAGAGCTGGCGACGTCGCTCGGGACGGATCTCGCGTCGCCGTGGCAGGGCTTCGCATCGGGCTCGCCTGAAGCTGTCTTGTGTGCTGAAGTCGCTACGCGCCTTCGCCGTCCCGACATCCCTTCGGCGCCTTCGCTGGACTTGCCGGTCGACATCGGGCGGACGCCGTCCGGCACCGCGACGACGCAGGCCGCGTTGGGACGCGTGCTGCTCGACCTGACGCGCGAAGCGCCCGAAGCGGCGAAGCGGGTCGTGACGGTCAGCCCCGACGTCAGCTCGACGACCAACCTGGGCGGCTGGGTCAACAAGGTCGGCGTCTGGTCCGCGACCGAGCGCCGCGACTGGTTCGACGACGACCCCGAAACGATCATGCACTGGCGCGAGAAGCCGACCGGCCAGCACGTCGAGCTGGGCATCGCCGAGACGAACCTCGTGGGGTTGCTCGGCGAACTGGGCGCGACCTGGAGCCGCTGGGGCGAGCCGCTGCTGCCGATCGGCGTCATGTACGACCCGTTCGTCGAGCGCGCGCTGGAGCCGTGGTCGTTCGGCATCTACGCGGGCGGGCAGTCGATCCTGATCGGCACGCCCTCCGGCGTCACGCTCGCTCCGGAGGGCGGCGCGCACCAGTCGATCACCACGCCGTCGATCGGCATCGAACAGCCCCGCTGCGTCAGCTACGAGCCCGCGTTCGCGATCGACACCGAGTGGACGCTGCTGGCCGCGCTCGGCCGGCTTGGCAAGCCGGGCGGCACGTCGTCGTACTTCCGGCTTTCGACGCGTCCGGTCGACCAGACCCTGGCCGGCGTGCCCGCCGACCCGGCGGCGCGCGGACGGCGTCGCCGTCAGGTCGTCGCGGGTGCGTACCTGCTGCGGCGCGCGGCGTCTCCGGCGGTCACGCTGGCGGCGATGGGCGCGCTGGTGCCGGACACCCTCGCGGCGGCCGAGCGGCTGGCCCAGGTGGGCGTCGAGGCCGACGTCGTGTGCGTGACCAGCCCGGGCCTGCTGTTCGAGGCTCTGCAGGCGCGGTCGGGCCGGGGCGGCGGGGAGTCGTGGATCCTCGACCAGGCCTTCCCGGCTTCGCGGGCGAAGCCGCTGGTCACCGTGCTCGACGGGCACCCGCACACGCTGGCGTTCCTGGCCGGGGTCAACCGGGTGCCGTCGGTCGCGCTGGGCGTCACGGGCTTCGGCCAGTCCGGGTCGCTGGAGGACGTGTACCGCCACCACGGCATCGACACGGACGCGATCATCCGGGCGGCGCTCGACGTGGTGGCCTGACCTGCCGGAACCCGGGCCGCCCCGGGCTCCGGCGCGGGTCTCAGAGGTCCCACTCGGCGAGCGGCTTGTCCAGCGCGTCGGTCCAGATCATCTTCGCGCCCGGCTCCAGCGGTGCGTCGAGCAGGACCTTGCCGGCCGCTTCCTCGCCCGGCTTCAGGTCCTTCAGCGGCAGGTCCGGCTCGGCGGCCGTCGCGGGCGCCATGCCGTCGGTGCCCTTGACGGTCTTGCCGTCCGGCGTCTTCAGCCAGACGTACAGCCCGTTCGTGCTGAACTCGCCCTTCTTGCCGACGATCTTCAGGTCGAACACGACGAAGCTGCCGGCCTTCGCCTTGATGCCCGGCGTCGTGCCCTCCTCGATCGTGCCGACCGAGTTGAGGGTGATGTCCGCGGTGTTCTCGTCGTCCTTGACGGTGATCGTCTTGCCGATCTTCTTGTCGGCCGGCTTGTCCGCGGCCTCGCTGGTCTTGCCGTCGGCGGTGCCGGCCGAGGCGGGGGTCGAAGTGGCGGAGCAGCCGGCGGAGACGATGAGCAGTCCGGCCGCCAAACCGGAGATCAGGACACGACGCATTTGAGGAACCTTTCGCACAGCAAGAAAATCTCCCCCAGTCGGAGAGGGAGGTGATCTTGCGACATCCCGCCACACGGAACGCACACAGTCACCTAGGCGAAGGTCGCACTCGCGAGCATCGTGTCCATCTTCTCGTCCCAGTCGCGGGAAGCCCCGTACTCGACCACGAGGATCTTGCTCGTCGGCAGCCACCACATGCGGACCTGGTTGTTCTGGCTCGCGTCCTGGCAGGTGACCTGCCACTTGCCGTACTCGGCCTTCTTCGGGCCGATCGGCTTGAACCCGGACTCGAGCAGGTCGCTGCCGGTCGCGACGGCGGCGTCCCCGGGCGGTGAGGTGGCGGTGATGCAGGTCGGGACGTCCGTGCCGGTGTACCAGCCGAAGGGCCGCTTCGCGCTGGGCAGGTTGATGGGCGCGTTGGGGTCCGAAGTCGCCTCGTGCAGGTCCAGCAGCCTTGCGTGGCAGACGGCGCCGCCTTCGCCGACGCAGCCGTCGAGCAGGCCGTCCTGGCTCTTGTCGGTGTACTTCGCGCCCACGGGCAGGGCGACGTGCATGGTCGAGACGACGATCTGCGGCCCGGCGACCTTGGTCACGGTCGGGACGGGCTGCGCCTGACCGCCGGTGGTGGTGCTGCAGGCGGTGGCGCCCAGCACCACGGCGACGGCCAGGATGAAACGGCTCCGCACGGGGTTCACCTCTTTCGTCCGCCCTTGGACTCACGAGCGCCCCGGCCGGTTTCACCGGGCGGTCGACAATCTAGCCAGGGCCGCCGGAGGCGCTGGGACGCGGTGTCGTCCACCGGGTCGCGGCTCGTCCGGTTCGCGGGGTGACCTGGGGTACACCCCGCCGGGGCGGCCCGGGCGGCGGCTCGGGGCCCGTGGGACACTGGTTCGGTTATGACTGCCCTCCCGCTCGTTTTCGACGCTCCCAAGCGCGGCCTGCCGCCGCGCCACCTCGCCGACCTTTCGGTGGCCGAGCGCGCCGCCGCCGTGGCCGAGCTGGGGGAGAAGCCGTTCCGCGCGAAGCAGCTGTCGAACCACTACTTCTCGCGCCTGACGGTCGACCCGGCGGAGATGACGGACATCCCGGCGGCGTCCCGTTCGAAGCTGGTCGAGTCGCTGATGCCGACGTTGCTGACGGAGGTCCGCGCGCTGGAGGCCGACAAGGGCGCGACGCGCAAGACGCTGTGGCGAGCCCACGACGGCACGCTGCTGGAGAGCGTCCTGATGCGTTACCCGGACCGCGCGACGCTGTGCATTTCGAGCCAGGCGGGCTGCGGCATGGCGTGCCCGTTCTGCGCGACCGGCCAGGGCGGTCTGGACCGCAACCTGTCGACGGCGGAGATCGTGGACCAGGTCCGTTCGGCGGCAGCGGTCATGCGCGACGGCGCGATGCCGGGTGGCCCCGGGCGGCTGTCGAACATCGTCTTCATGGGCATGGGCGAGCCTCTGGCCAACTACAAGCGCGTGGTGGCCGCAGTGCGGCGGATCACGGATCCCTCGCCGGGTGGGCTGGGGATCGGGCAGCGTTCGGTGACGGTGTCGACGGTGGGTTTGGCGCCGGCGATCCGCAAGCTTGCCGACGAGAAGATGCAGGTGCGTCTCGCGGTTTCGCTGCACACGCCGGACGATGAGCTGCGGGACACGCTAGTGCCGGTGAACGAGCGCTGGTCGGTGGACGAGGTGCTCTCCGCCGCTCGGTACTACGCGGATACGTCGGGTCGCCGGGTGTCGATCGAGTACGCCTTGATCCGGGACATCAATGACCAGCCGTGGCGGGCCGAGCTGCTCGCGAAGCGGCTGCGCAAGCACCTGGGCCAGCTGGTGCACGTCAACGTGATCCCGTTGAACCCGACGCCGGGGTCCAAGTGGGACGCGTCGCCGAAGCCGGTCGAGCGGGAGTTCGTGCGGCTGGTGAACGCGGGCGGAGTAGCGTGCACAGTGCGTGACACGCGCGGCCAGGAGATCGCCGCGGCTTGTGGCCAGCTCGCGGCCGAAGGCTGAGTTTTCGTTTCTACGATGGAGAGTTTGTCGTGATGTATGCCCCCAGCCTGCTGGACCCGGCTGCGGAATCGTTGAAGCTCACGGACTTCGCCGGCGCGACGGACGTCGCCCGCGAGGCGCGGACGCTGCTGGGTGAGCGGTTCAGCTCGGTGACGTTCATGTACGTGCTGATGCGCGCGTACGAGGTGGAGTACAACGCGGCGCGGGATGCTTCCCGGTGGCACGAGTTTCACGGTGGGCCGCGTGCTTTGTCGGATGCTGATCTGGAGAAGCTGCTCGCTCCGTGGCTCAGCCGCTGACCGTCTCCGACCTGATCGCTGCCGAGTGCCAACCGTCCACGACGGCTTGGACGTAGACCCTGGCAGGCACTTCTCGGTCTCCGCGGGTGCTAGTCGGACAACTCCAGGAGCGAGATCATCCGCAAGTACCGACCGGCAGGCTCCCTGCCCGTGCGTTCGACAGCGCCGACCAGGTCGGCGAGGAACCGGGCCGAGTAGCGAAGCAGAACCTCATTCGCTTCTCGAATCGGCCGGCCGTCGAAGAAGGCCACGTCGGAGTCCCGGGAGTAGAGCGGAATCTCGTCGAACGGTGACGACGGATGGTACGAATCGATGTCCGACCACTCGGCCGAGGCCGCCAGCGCGTCCAGTGCGCTCGTGAACGTACCGTCCAAGTTGCTCAACCGCTGACCGTTTCCGAGTCGCCGGATTCGGTGCTGGGAGGGGCTTCGAGAGGTTCGGGGCCCGGCCACACGAGCTGAACCAGTTCCTGGCCGGCGCGCCTGACCGACGTCACGCGGCCCGGCATCAGTGCCGATGGCCAAACTCCGCCCAGCAGTGGTCCCTCGAGGAAGTCGCCGTCGCCGACTACGCCCGGTGCCGCGATGTCGGCGAGGGTTTTCAGCACCCCCTTCCCGAGTGCTTCGCCCGCTCGTTCCGTGCGGCGGGCGATCACCACGTGCAAGCCGACGTCCTTCGCCTGCGGGAGGAACTCGCGCAGCGGCTCGAGTGGGTCGTCGCTGCCCTCGGAGACCAGCTCGGCGTCGTCCACGATCACGTACAAGTCGGGCCCTGACCACCAGCTGCGGTTCTTCAGCTGCTCCTGCGTGACGTCCGGTCCGGGAAGCCGTCGCCGCATCGATTCCCGGACGTCTCCGAGCATGGACTCGAGCTGGGGCCGGGTCACCGCGTAGGCCAGCAGGTGGTCCGCCGGCACGTAGCCGAGCGAGGTGCGGCGGTAGTCGACCAGCATGATCAGCGCCTCCGCCGGTGTGCGCCGCTCGACGATGCCGCTGATGATCGTGCGCAGCAGCGTCGTCTTGCCTGATTCCGGCCCCATGAACGCCACGAAGTGCGGATCGGCGTCGTACCGCCAGCAAGCCGGTGTTCCGTCGATGCCGACGCCGAGCGGCAAGGAGTCCCGCTCGGAAGTCGCGACCTCGCTGTACGGAACGTTGGTCGGCAGCGCGGTCAACTGCCGTGCCAGGTTCGGCGGCAGTTCCTCGAACGGCACCGGGGCCGCCTCACTGAGCCTGAACCGTGCCAAGCCGAAGTGAGAGCTCCTCAGGAACACCGCGCCGTCGAACTTCAGGCCTTCGTCGAAAAGCGCCGATGTGAACAGCGCATCGCCGCGGAAGCTCGCCGCCGTGAAATCCGCGCAGCACTCGAACCTGGTTCCGGTGAAGTCCGCTTCCGCGGTGAACTTCGCCGAGGCGAAGCCTGCCGCGTCGGTGAACGTCGTGCCGCCGAAGGATGCCTTGCCCACGAAGGTCGCCGACCGGAAGCCGGCCGACCGCACCCGGCAGCCGCTCAGGTCGAAGCCGAGCAGGCTCGCGCCGGCGAGGTCGACGTCGGTGTCCGGCCAGAACCGGTGGTCCGGCGCCTCGGGGCGCAGGTGGGCCGCCAGGACCTCGCCGACGGCCTGCCGGACGCGCCCCTGCTGCCCGATGTGGTTTTCGCGGCCGTCGACGACGTCGGCGGCCGCGTCGGTGAACATGCGCAGGTAGGCGCAGAGCACGTTGACGATCGTCTGCCGCTGGCCCGGGCTGTTCTGGCCGAGCCGCTCCAAGGCGTAGAGCCCGCCGAGCTGCACCGCCAGCCGGTCCGAGCCCAGCTGGTCGACCGCCGTGCTGTAGAGCTCGGTGAGCCTCCGCTCCGCCGAGTCCAGCCGGGTGTCCTCGGCCATCTGCTCCTGGAGCGCGTGCGTGCGCGCCGCCGCGGCCTGATCCAGGTCCTTCTGCTTCAAGCCGATTTCGGTGCTTCGCTGACGACGCGCGGCGAGGAGCAGGGCCGCCGCGCCACCCGTCCCGACCACGACGGTGCCCGCGGTCTTGATCGCCTCGAGCTGGTTCCGCTCCTGCGCGTCGCCGTGGCCGAAGGCGGTCAGCAACCAGACCGCGACCGCGACGCCCAGCACCACGATCACGGCGGACGCGTACCAGATCATCCGGATCGACAGGACGCGGTAAGGGACGCTCCCCGGCTCGCTCGGGCGGGATTCGCCGTCGTTCTCCACGGTGATCACCGTAGGGCAGAGCCGGGACGCTGGTGCACACTCGCAGCATGGCGTTGCGTGATCTCGGGGCTGCGGTGCGCTGGTTGCGCGAGAACACCGAGCCCGCCGTGGTGGGGCTGCCGGCGCGTGGTGTCCGGCGGGTTCGCGGGTTGCGGCGGGAAGAGCTCGCCGACCTCGCCGGGGTGTCAGCGGACTACGTGCGGCGGCTGGAGCAGGGACGCAGTCACCCCTCGGCGGGGGTCGTGAGCGCGATCGCGCGTGCCTTGCGGGTCAGTCGCGCCGACTACGAACGGCTCTGCGCTCTGGCCGGATATGCCGCCGCGGACGGGCAGGTTCCGCGCGCGGCCGGGGCAGGGGCGATGCGGCTGCTGGACCGGTTCGGGGCCACTCCCGTGTTCCTGACCGACGCGGCCTGGAACGTGGTCGCCGTCAACGGTGCTTGGCTGGCGCTCGAATGCGGGGCGCCCACCGGGCACGCCCGGGACTGGAACGTCGCGTGGCGCACCTTCCGCAGCGCGCTCGGCGGGATCAGCCGGACCGACGAGCGCGCGGCCGGATTCCAGGCGATGCTCGTCGCCCGGTTGCGCAGCACCTACGTCCGCTACCCGGTTGACGCGTCGCTCGCCGAACTCGTCGACGAGCTGCGGAGCACGAGCCGGCCGTTCGACACCCTGTGGCGCACGTCGAGGACGGTCGGCGCCTACGAGAACCGTGCCGTGTTCCGCCATCCCGAGGGCGGCGAAATCACGCTCGACGGCAACCTGCTCGACATCCCGGGCGATGACTTGATGGCGGTGGTCCTCACTGCGGCTCCGGGCTCGGCCGACGCGGCGCGGCTCGGTGAGCTCGTCGGCGCCTCCGGCAGGCCGTCCGTCGTCAGGGTGGGCCAAACCGGCCCAGGCTGAGCGGGCCGCCGGCCGCGATCCTGGGCCTCATGTGGATCACCGGCGTGCACAACGCTCAAGCTCCGCCCTTGCGGCGGCGAGGCGCGGCCGAGCGAGGCGGCGTCGAACGCATGTGGTCGCGCACCGGCGCCAGCAGGCCGGCCAGGGTTTCGACGTCCGCGCGGGAGAGCGGCTCGAACAGCAGGCCGCTGACCACCTCGATGTGACCCGGCAGCACCTTCGCGAGCAGCGCGCGCCCGGCCTCGGTGATGGTGACCGTGACGCTCCGCTCGTCGTCCGGAGCCGGGGCACGCACGACCAGGCCGGCCTTCTCGAGCAGACCGGCCTGGTAGGTCAGGCCGCTGCGGCTGTAGACGACGCCGTCGGCCAGGTCGGTCATGCGGTGACTGCCCGTCGGCGAGTCGCCGAGCCGGGCCAGGAGCTGGAACTGCACGTAGCTGAGCTCGCCGGCCTCGCGCAGCTGCTGCTCGACCGCGTGCCGGAGCAGGCTGGTCACCTCGACGAGGTCGAAGTACGCGCCGAGCTGCACCGGGTTCAGCGACGGATCAGGCATGACCGCAGTCTACTGCTTCGAATTTGAAGGAGTCGTGACCGGCATCACTTGCTTCGAATTTGAAGCAGATGTACTGTCGCCTTCAGTTGCTTCGAGTTCGAAGCAAACGGCATCCAGTGAAAGCGAGACTTCGATGAAGGCAGTGCGTTTCCACGAGTACGGCGAGCCCGGCGTCCTGCGCTACGAAGACGTCGAACAGCCCGTCCCCGGGGCCGGTGAGGTGCGGATCCGGGTCGCCGCGACGTCGTTCAACTCCGTCGACGGCAACATCCGCGGCGGCTTCATGCGCGGGCCCATCCCGGTGGTGCTGCCCCACACCCCCGGTATCGACGTCGCCGGCACGGTCGACGCGCTGGGCGAGGGCGTCGACGGCATCGAGGTCGGCGAAGACGTCATCGGCTTCCTGCCGATGGATGGCGACGGCGCCGCCGCCGAGTACGTCATCGCGCCGGCCGGGATCCTGGCGAAGGCGCCCAAGAGCGTTCCGCTGCCCGACTCCGCCGCGCTGCCGGTGGTGGGCCTCACCGCCTGGCAGGCGCTCTTCGACCACGGCAAGCTCGAAGCCGGGCAGCGCGTGCTGGTCAACGGCGCCGGGGGAGCGGTCGGCGGCTACGCCGTGCAGCTGGCCAGGCGGGCCGGTGCGCACGTCATCGCCACCGCCAGCCCGCGCAGCGGCGAGGCGGTCAAGTCGGCCGGCGCCGACGAGGTCATCGACCACACCACGACTCGCGTGACCGAGGCGGTGACCGAGCCGGTCGACGTCGTGCTCAACCTCGCGCCGGTCGACCCGGCCGAGCTGGCCGCGCTGGTCACCCTGGTCCGGCCGGGCGGCGTCGTGGTCAACACGACGGTGTGGATGCCCGCGCCCGCCGACGAAGAACGCGGCGTGCGCGGCGTGGACCTGTTCGTCCGCAGCGACGCCGAGCAGCTGACGCAGCTGGTGGCACTGATCGACGGTGGCGAGCTGCGTGTCGACGTCGCCCGGCGGGTCCCGCTGGCCGAGCTGCCGGCCGTCCACGCCGAGGCCGCGGCGGGCACACTGGCGGGGAAAGTCGTCGTCCTGCCGCCCACTGCCTGACCAAGACGGAGCGCCATGGCACCGGTACCCATCGCTCCCCGGGAACTGACGCGGGCGGAGCGCGAAGTCCTCGAATTCCTGGTGTCCGCGGACTTCGCCGGCGCGGACCGGCTTCGCGCTCAGATACCCCATTGCCGGGTGGTGGCGGTGTGGGTGGAGGGGCAGCCGAGCGTCGACCTCGCCGTGCCCGCCACCGTCGCGCCGGCGCCGGTCCCGGACGGGGAGCTACCGTCCGGGGCCGAAGTCCGCACCGGCGCGGGCGAATACGTCGGCGAGGTGCTCGTCTGGGTCGGCGGCGGTTACCTGGCGGCCGTCGAGTACGCGTGGGTCACCGATGAAGCACCCGATCGGCTGCCCGCTGTCTCGACGATGAAACTCGTCTAGCGGGACGGCGGCTGCCCACCCGATGGCTTGGTCGTGGTGTCCACTCCGACGTTGAGCGTCACCTTGTAGCCGCTCGTCACGTCTCCCGTCACCGTGGCGAGCTGCAACGCGCCGCTGTCGTCGCCGAACACGTTGTCCTTGCTCAAGCTCACCTTCGCGAGGTTCGAAGTGGACTGCTCGTAGCCGGGTTGGGCATAGACCGCCTCGCACACGTTCTGCGGCAACGCGACCTGCGACGTGGCGATCGCCTGGGTGGCGTCGGTGATGCCGGCCTGGTCGGGGTACACCTCGAAGTGGATGTGCGGCCAGCGGCCGTCGTAACAGGCGGGGAAGATGCTCGTGTAGCGGACCCGGCCGTCGGCGTCGGCGAGCTGGACGCCGCGCAGGTAGTTCTCGTTCTCGATCCCTTGGGAATACAGGGAATACCGGCCGGCGCGGTCGCAGTGCCAGACGTAGACGGCCACCCCGGCGAACGGCGAGCCGCCCTTGGCCAGGTCCGCCACCACCAGTTCCAACGTCATCGGCACGCCTTCGGCCGTGGCGCTGCCGGTGCCGAAACTGGACCGGATGTCCCCGCGGACGACGCCGCTCTGCTCGAGCACGTCCGGCCCGTTGGAGCCGTCGCCCGGGTACGGTCCCGCGGTCTCGTCCGGGATCTCGCCGGACGCGGCCGAAGCCGACGACGAAACCGATGACGACGTCGTGGCGGTGCCGCCGGAGCATGCGGTCAACACGGCACCGGCCGCGCCCAGACCGAGGAACCTCAGCGCCCGGCGGCGATCGAGCAGCGTTTCGACGTCGAAGCCGAGACCTTGGTCCACGACCTCGTCCCGCGGCCGGGGCAGTGGGCGGCCTTCGTAGGCCGGAGCAGGCTTTTCCATGCCTTCGACCTTGCTGGGTAAAGGTAGGGAGCCGTTGTGCGCGAGCTGTGCGGCGGCTTTGGAAAAGAACATTACGGACGAACGCGGTGCCTGGCGAGGGGCAGCCCTCGCCAGGCACCACGCGTCACGCGGGGTTGTCCAGCGTCAGCGCCGTGCAGCGGATGCCGCCGCCGCCCTTGCGGAGCTCCGTCGTGTCCAGCTCCGTCACCGCCAGCCCCAGCGACCGCAGGTCGGCCGCCAGCCGCGGGGCTCCCGCGGTCATCGTCACCGTGCGGCCGTCGCTGATCAGGTTCAGCGCGAACGCCGCCGCCTCGGCCGGCGACACCTCGATCAGCTCCATTCCCAGCCCCCGCAACGTACGCAGGCTGGGCGCGTCCAGCGCCGCCGGATTGTACGCCAGCACGGAACCCTGGTGGATCACGGCCACCGCCAGGTCGAGGTCGTACCACTGGGAACTCGTCGTCCGGAGCGGGACGATCTCGTAGTCCAGGTGCTGCTGAAGGGTCCGGAACGCGCGGATGTCCGTGCGCTGCCCGTGTGCCGCCAGCAGCAGCGGCCCGCACGCCAGCGCGTCACCCTGGCCGCTGAACGCGTAAGGCGTCGAAGCCACCTCGAACTCGTGGGACTCCAGCCACGCCCGGTGGTGCGGGGTTTCGTCCGCCCGCTCGGGCGGGAGCGTCGCCAGCACGGCGCGGTTTCCCTGGACCACCGCCGCGTTCGCGGTGTAGGTCATGTCGGGGCAGGACGGGTCCGCGTCGACGAACTCGATCTTGCGCCCCGCCGCCAGGTGCGCTTCCACGATGTTCTCGTGTTCCACGAGGGCGGCTTCGACGTCGGGCTGGACGCCGACGTGCATGTACGGGTTGATTTCGTAGTCGATGCGGAAATACCGCGCGGAACACATCAGGAGCCGTTGGTGGGTCATGAGTCACTCGATTCGTCGGACGGGCGGGTGAGGTTCGGGCTGGCGTGGGAACCAGCCCGGAGGCGCACGGCCGACGAAGCGAGCGAGCCGGGTCAGCCCAGGCCGCGCAGGCGGAACAGCTCGATCGTCATGAGGTAGCCCGGCTGCGACCGGGCCGCGTCGATGCGCTGCGCGACCGTGGTGGCCGACGGGGCCGGACGCAGGGCCGTGCTCACCGCGCGCACCAGTTTGGCGATCATTTCTTCTCCCTTTCTCCGTGGAACTCCGGGGAAACTCAGGGTGCCCGGGGGCGGGGTCCGGGGTCTGGCCAGATCCGGACAGCTTCGCGGTCATCGCGTCGCGTTCAGGAAGCCGATGACGACGGCGCCCCACCAGCACAGCTGCGAAACCGCGGTGGTGAGCCCGCCCCGGACGAGCAGCCGGAAGGAAACCGGGCCGTCGGCCAGTGCCATGCGGTTGCCCAGCACGGTCGCGTGCACGCCGTTGACGGCGAGCACCCCGACGAGGCACAGCTTCACGATCGTGGCGGTGGAACCGAGGTTCGGCGACAGCAGCGCGCCGCTGGCCACCAGGCCCGTCAGCCCGCCCCAGACCAGCAGGTGCAGCCGGGAAGCGCTGCGGACGGCTTCGGCGAACGGCACGCGCCCGAGCGCCCACAGGGCGAAGAAGTAGTCCGCGACCAGGACCGCGCCGAAGCCCAGGATGAGGGAAGCGAGGTGCGCGAACAGCGCGATGTCGTGCCACGCCGTGCTCGGCCGCAGCTGCGTCGACAGCCAGATCGCGCCGACGAGCAGCATGATCGAAGCAGACATGGCGTAATACGCCGCGTAGCGTCGGTGCACACCGGGCCCCGGCGGACGCGGGGTGGGCGGGATCCGTACCGGGATGCCGTTGTCGAGCATGACCTGTCCTTCCGGGAAATCCGTGGGGGAACGGGTTCCGCCGGAACGACCGGTGTGTCCGACCTGCCTGCGTCAGCGAAAAACCCGTGCTCTGCTGATTACAGGCCATCGCGGACTTGGCTGGGAGCGTTGTCCGCAAAGGACAATCAATCCCGCGCTTTCGGGGAGAAGACGGGGACGGCGGCGCCGTTGCCGGACCGTCCCGGTGCTATGCGGACACCGGCCCCGCGAAGGCGGAAAGGTCGTGTTCGCCGCTTTCGACGGTGCTGAGCACGAAGTCGCGCACGGGCGGGAGCAGCGCGTGGCCGTCGAGGTACGGGTCGGCGTGCGTGAGCAGGCCGGCGTCGGCGATTTCCTCGACGAGCTCGTCCAGCGCCGCGGACACCGCGTCGAACCCGCCGGCCGGGGTCCGCGCCAGCCGCTCCAGCAGCTCCCGCGCGGGCGTGCCGAGCGTGCGGTAGGCCGACTCCAGGCAGTCGCGCAGGGAAAGGTCCCCGACGCTCAGCCAGTCCGCGGTGTTGCCGTTCAGGCGCCATTCGTCGACGACCCGCCGCAGCGTCAGCCGCGGCCGCGAGGCGATCTTGCGCAGCGCCAGGTCGAGCGCGAGCGGCAGGTCGCCGCACAGCTCGGCGAGCCGGTCGCTGTCGGGTCCCGCGGATACGGCGACGTGCGGGAGCGCCGAGGTGATCATCGCGATCGAGTCGCCGCGCGGCAGCGGCGCCAGCTGCAGCCGGTGGACGTCCCGCAGGCCCAGCAACCGCTTGCGGCTGACCAGCAGCGTCGTGCTCGTGGTGGTCTCGGCCAGCAGCGGGCGCACCTGCTGCTCGTCCTGGACGTTGTCCAGCACGACCACGAGCCGGCGTTCGGCCAGCAGCGTGCGGTACAGCCCGGCCCGGTGGTCGAACGTGCCCGACAGCTGGTCGTCGTCGACGCCGAGCGCGCGCAGGAAGCCGTCGAGGACGTCGGCGGTCGCCGGCACCGGGGGAGCGCCGCCGCCGTGGCGCAGGCCGCCGAGGTCGGCGTAGAGCTGCCCGTCGGTCTCCTCCGTCGCGATCGAATGCGCGTAGTGCAGCGCGAGGTCGCTCTTCCCGACCCCGGCCGGGCCGCTGATCACCAGCGGGGTGTCGCGGGGCGATCGCAGCCAGGCCAGCTCGGCCGTGCGGCCGGTGAACCCCCGGGGGCGCTGCGGTAGCTGTGCCGGGTGCGGCGGGGTGCCACGCCGCTGGAACAACGTCGGTCTTCTCTTGCGCCCCCCGAACGGAGGCTGCGTATACCCGCTGGTCGCGGCGTGCCAGTGCCGGCGCCACGCCTCGTCGTCGCCACCGCACGCGGCGACGAAGGCGAGTGTCACCTGCAGCGACGGCATCCGGTTGCCGCTCGCCGCGCTGGAGAGCACCGACGACGAGAACATCGCCGACCGGGCCATTTCCCGGTAGGTCGGGTTGCCCGCCCGTGCCCGCAGTTCGCGCAATTCCCGAGCGAACTGGGTGGCGATGCCACCGGAGGTGTTGACGGGCTTTTCTGGTCTGCCCATGTGAATCCCCTTCCCCTCACTCACTCAGCGTCGCTCTTCGCGGCCGGTGTCTCTTCCGCTGTCTGGCGGTCTCGTTAGCCCGTTCGTGCATTTCTCTGACGCTCGGTTGATCATTTTCCGATGCCCGTTTGCGGTATTTCGGTGAATTGTGACAACACTCGACGGCCCGGCGCGGGGGGGGGGCCGCGGGGGGGGGTGGGGCGGCCCCCCCCCCGGGGGGGGCCCGCGCCGCCGCGCGGGCGCCCCCCGCGGGGG
>NZ_JAPZLD010000086.1:0-27481 GCF_030182635.1 Amycolatopsis ponsaeliensis | reverse complement strand
CCTGAGAGCACCACCCGGCAACAACCGGCAGCGCTCCGCTCGCCGGGGGCTACGCCCTGCCCTGGTCACCTCGATTCACATACCAACACTGTTTCCCACTCACGACCGCTTACGGCACCGGCGCGTAGCCCGACGGCCGGGCGGTGAACGTGCCGCGGCCCTGGGTGCGGCTGCGCAGGCGGTTCGCGTAGCCGAACAGCTCCGCCACCGGGACCGTCGCCGTCACGACCGCCGTGCCGGCGCGGACCTCCGAGCCCGCCACCCGGCCGCGGCGGGCCGCCAGGTCACCGAGCACGCCGCCGACCGCGTCGGCCGGGACCGTCACCGCCACCGCGGCCACCGGCTCGAGCAGCCGCAGGACCGACGAACGCAACGCTTCCCGCAGGCCGAGCCGGCCGGCCGTCCGGAACGCCAGGTCCGACGAGTCCTTCGGGTGCGTCGCCCCGTCGGTCAGCACCACCCGCAGGCCCGTCACCGGGTGCCCGCCGAGCGGTCCGTCGGCCAGCGCGTCCCGGCAGCCGGCCTCGACCGCGCGGACGTACTCGCGCGGGACCCGGCCGCCCACGATCGCCGAGACGAACTCGAACCCGTCGGACGCCGGCTCGACGTCCAGGACCACGTGGGCGAACTGGCCCGCCCCGCCGTCCTGCTTGACGTGCCGGTACAGCAGCCCGGACACCCCGCGGACCACGGTCTCGCGGTGGGCCACCGAAGGCCGCCCGACCGCGACGTCGAGCCCGCGGTCACGCCGCAGCTTCTCCACCGCCACCTCCAGGTGCAGCTCGCCCAGCCCGGACAGCACCGTCTGCCCGGTCTCCGGGTCGGTCCGCACGACCAGCGACGGGTCCTCCTCCGCCAGCCGCGCCAGCGCCGACGTCAGCCGCTCGCCGTCGCCCGCCCGGCGCGCCTCGACGGCCACCGAGACCACCGGATCCGCCGTCGGCGCCGGCTCCAGCAGCAGGTCGTCGCCCAGCGCGCTGAAGGTCGCTCCGACGCGCGCCGCCTTCGGCCCGGCCACCGCCACGATGTCGCCGGCCACCGCACTGTCCACTTGCGCGTGGCGGTCGGCCTGCACGCGCAGCACCCGCGCGATCCGCTCGGTGCGCCCCGCGTCGCGCACCTGGTCTCCCTTCCGCAGCGTTCCCGAATACACCCGCAGGTACGTCAGCCGTCCCGTCGTCGTCGCGACGACCTTGAACACCAGCGCGGCCAGCGGCGCCGCCGGGTCGGCGGGCCGGTCGGCGCGCACCGGCGGGACGTCCGCCGGCGACGGCAGGTAGGCCACGACGGCGTCGAGCAGCGGCTCGATCCCGCGGTCGCGGTAAGCCGCGCCGCACAGGACGACGAGCCCGTCGCCGCTGAGGGTCAGCTCCCGCAACGCCTTCTCCAGCGTTTCGGCCGAGACCGTCCCGGTGGCACAGAACTCTTCCAGCGCCAACGGGTGCAGCTCGGAGACGGCCTCCTCCAGCACACGACGGCGTCGTCTCGCCTCGGCCGAGGCGTCCACCGGCAGGTGGACCAGGTCGACGACGCCGGTGAAGCCGTCCTCGCGCCCGATCGGCAGCTGGACGACCAGCGGCGCCGGGTGCAGCCGCGCCCGGATCGACGCGACGGCCGCGTCGAGGTCCGCGCCCGCGCGGTCGAGCTTGTTGACGAAGGCGATGCGCGGCACGCCGTGCCGATCGGCCTGGCGCCAGACGGTTTCGCTCTGCGGCTCGACACCCGCGACGGCGTCGAACACGGCGATCGCGCCGTCCAGCACGCGCAGCGCCCGCTCGACCTCGGCGGTGAAGTCGACGTGGCCGGGCGTGTCGATGAGCGTGAGCCGGTGGCCCGCCCACGCGCAGCTGACGGCCGCGGAGAAGATGGTGATGCCGCGGTCGCGTTCCTGCGGGTCGAAGTCGGTGACGGTGGTGCCGTCGTGGACTTCGCCCGTCTTGTGGGTGGCTCCGGTGAAGTGGAGGATCCGTTCGGTGACGGTGGTCTTGCCCGCGTCGACGTGGGCGAGGATGCCGAGGTTGCGGACGGTGGTCAGGTCGTGGTTACGCACGGCGCGGTCCTTTGTGGACGATCCGGTCAGGGCAGCGCGATTCGCCGTGACGAACGTCCGTGAAGGAGCGTCACGGGTGCGGTGTCAGCCGCGCGGCGGACACCGGAGCCGCGAAGACACGAGGATCACCTCGGACCGCGGACGGGAGACGACGGCGATGCGCACGGCCGGCTCCCTTCGTTCACGCGATCTCGGACTCAGGGCAGCGTAACGGCGGTTTTCCGGGCCGCCAACCGGATTTGTGCTCCGACAACGCCGAAGGCCACCCCGGTCGCCCGGAGTGGCCTTCGACGTCGGGGTTGGATCAGCTCGGGTCCTGGTCCAGCTGCGTGGCCTTCACCGCGTTGCCGACCTGGGTGCAGTCGTCGTCGGTGATGCCCGCGGTGCCCGCCTTGGCGAGCGCCGCGCAGGAGGAGTTGAGGGCTTCGCCGACGTCCTTGAACGTCGCGCTCTGGGTGAGCGTGTTCTCGACGCCCCACCAGATCTGGACGGACTTGTCGAGGCCGAGGCCGCGCACGGTCTGGTTGTTGAAGGTGTCGCCGTCGGTGATCAGGTAGTCGGCCTTGTTCACGACGCCGTCGTTGATGTGCTCGTCCGGGTTGTTCGTCTCCCAGCCCGGGCCGTTGACCATGTCCGGCTGCGGGGACAGCGACGAGCGCGGGTCCTTCATGTTGCGGATCGCGCCCAGCGACGAGCCCGCGCCGAGCAGCCAGCGGTTGTCGCCGGTGTCGTTGGGGTCGTTCGAGGTGATGCCGATGAACTTGCCGAAGACGTCCGACAGTCCTTCGTTGATCGAGTCGGCCTGGCCGCCGCTCAGCCCGGAGGTGTGCTGGGTGACGCCGTGGGTGAGCTCGTGGCCGGTGATGTCGTCGGTGGTGACGCCCTCGCCGAAGGCCATCTGCTCGCCGTCCCAGAAGGCGTTCGCGAACGGGCACTCGCCGTCGACGCAGATCCGGACGGTGCCGCGCAGCGCCTTGCCGGTGCCGTCGGAGTAGTCGGCGCCGATCAGGTTCGTGAGGTCGACGTTGACGTACTTCTGGTAGAAGTCCGACGCCTGGCCGAAGAACGTGTAGACGTTGTTGACGTCCTCGACGCTCGACTCCGCCCCGCCTTCCTTGCGGGTGACGTCGAAGGCGGTCCCGCAGCGGACCGACTCGGTGCTGCCGCTGACCACCTTGTGGTTCGCGTCGCAGACGTCGCGGTTGGCCTCGCGGACCTCCGACCACGACGTCAGGACGTCGGTGGTGCCGGCCTTGACGACCTCGGTCCACTTGTCGTTCAGCTTCTTGCCGTGCACGGTGACCTGGTAGGTCGGCACGGCGACGCCGTCGCCCTTCGCGCCGCCGAGGGTGGCGTCGTACCAGTACGCGCGGGGCGCGTCGGCCTTGAGGTCGGCCTTGAGCAGGCCGGTGCGCTTCGCGACGTCCGCGATGGCGGCGTCCGAAGCGCCCGTCGCGCTCGCCGGGAACGCGCCCGACGTCTTCTTCGTGGTGCGGCCGTGGGTCGCGAGGACCGCGCCGGCCTTGTCGCGGACCTGGATCAGCTGGCCGCCGAACACCGGCACGCCGCCGATCTCCTGCTGCGACCGCACAACGCTGCCGAACGGCATCGCGAGGGAGTTCAGCGCGTGCATCGACGGCTGCGCGATGGTCGCGTATGCCGGCGAGCCGGTCGTGACCAGCGACACCGCGACAACGGCCGCGCTCACCGCCGCCGTCCCTGCGATGACCCGTTTGCGTGACACCCGGTACACCTCCGTGGAAACTTGATCACCTGACGTGAAGTCCGTGCAGGTTCACATGCCCCGAAGGAGTCGCACACCGGTCGAAAGTAGGTAACTGACCATGTGCGGTCCGGAAGTCGGTGGTTAATCACCGACATTTCGGACGCTCCACGCGTGATCGAAGGGTCGACACGCGGAGCGGAGCCGGTTCGGCCGTGTCGACCCTGCAATCACGCGTGTCGACTGTCCAATCACGCGTGTCGACTCCTCGATCACGGGTCAGGAGGCGGGTGGGGCCACCACCCGGAGCTGGAGCATCGCCGCGAAGCGCGCCTCCGGGTCCGTCATGTCGAAGCCGCCGACTTCGGCCAGGCGGCGCAGGCGGTACCGGAACGTGTTGGGGTGCACGTGGACCGCGGCCGACGCCGCGATGACGTCGCCGAAGGCGTCCAACCAGGCTCGCAGCGTCTCGACCAGGTGGGCGTGGTGCTGCTCGTCGTACTCCAGCAAGCGCGCGACCGGGCCGGTCGGGCGGTCGCCGCGGGCGGCGACCAGGTCCTGCAGCTCCAGCAGCAACGCCTCGACGTGCACGTCGGCGAGCGACGCCACCCGGCGCCCCGGGCCGCTGCCCGACCGCAGGACCCGCAGCGCCCGGTCCGCGCTGTCGCGGGCTTCCGGCAGCTCGGCCGCGCTGCGTGCCACCGGTCCGATCCCGACGACGGCCCGGACGCGGTCGCCCACCCGGTCCAGGAAGTCGTTCGCGATCCGCAGGGCGCGCCGCTCCCCGTCGGCGTCGCGCGTCACCGGCACCAGCCCGTACGCGGTGTCGCCCACCAGCGCCGCCGCGCAGCGCGGGTGCACCGCGCTCAGGTGCATCGCCAGACCGTCGGCCAGGCGTTGCCGTTCGGTGGCGATTTCCGGGTCCTCGGCACCGTTCTCGAGCACCGCCAGCGCCAGCACGACGACCGGCTGGTCTCCCAGCCCCAGCCGGCTCAGCGCCTCCCGCGCGGCGGCGCCGCCTTCGAGCGCCGTGCTCACCAGGTCCGCACGCAGCCGGCGTTCGACGTCGGCGCCCGCCCGGACGCGCAGCAGGTGCAGCGCCACCAGGCGCGCCGCGTCGCAAAGGGCCTGCGTGCGGTCGGGGGTCAGCGGCTCGCGCACCGCGGCCCAGATCGAGCCGAGGATCTCGTCGCCCGCCCGGACCGCGACGGCCACGCGCGGGATCTTGAAGCCCTCGGGGCTTTCCGGCGGCCGGTCGACGTACACCGGCCGGTCGCTGCGGTAGAGCTCGCGGAACACGCCGCGGTCGGCCAGCATCCGGGAGAACCGCTCGGGCACCTGCCGCCCGAGGATGGTCTCGACCCGCGACGGGTCGGCTTCGTCCTGGCGTCCCGAGAACGCGAGCACGCGCGAGCGGCGGTCCTCGATGGTGACCGGGGCGTCGATGAGCGCCCCGATCGCGTTGGCCACGGCGAACAGGTCGCCCGAGGGCAGCCCGGCGAGGGTTTCGGGTCCGGCGTCGCCGACGTCGCCCTCGGCCAGCAGCGACCGCAGCATCGCCGCGAGCTGAGCCCAGGACGCGCCGCGCGCCAGGCTCAGCAGTGCGACGCCGGTCTCCTCGACGGCGGCGGTGAGCGCCGCGGTGACCGTGACGGGCGCGCGCAGCACGAGGCCGGCCGCGTCGTGGCGGGCCAGGGTCCGCAGCTGGCGGACGACCTCGTCGGGTTCGGCGAGGCCGACGCCCAGCATCAGGGCGTGCTGGGGCAGCGCGGGCTCGTCGAGGGGGTCGTGGATGGCGACGCCGCCGATGCCGCCGGGGCGGTCGCCGTCGCCGAGCACGAGGTCCAGGAGGGTGCCGCCCAGGTCGTCGAGGACGCGGCCGAGGCTGGCGTGCGGGCGCAGGTTCACCGAAACGAGCACCTCCCGAAGCTAGGCGCGACAACGCCAGCCTAGTTCGTCGGTGGCCACGAATTCAGCACCCGATTTGGTCGTTCGCGACGAACTCCTCCCACCAGGGGATGATCCGGCAGGAGGCGTCGCCGAGCCCGCGGAAGAACCCGCGCCGCGAACCGGCCGCGAATTCGGGCTCGTGTTCGTACCGGCTGTGCCGCCGGGTCTCCCAGACGTAGAGCGGGACCCCGGCGGGCACGTCCGGTGCGTCGCCGAACTGCTCGGTGACGAGGACGACGCGGTCGTGCCCCGATGCGACGGCGGGGGCACGTTCGAGGTCGGTGGTGTGCCAGCGGATCAGCGCGTGCAGCGGCGACTCGTCCGGCTCGAGCGGGAAGCGTCCGCCGCCGAGGAGAGCGAGGTCGGCGTCATCGCACCGCTGCGCCAGGGCGACGCCGAAAACGATCCGGGTGTCGCTGCGCGGTTCGACGAGAACGAGGGTGCGCCCGTTCAGCCGCGGGAGGGAGCCGAGGCTGTGGCGCGCCCCGGCGGCCAGCGCGGGTTCCCACCGCCGGCTGTCGACCGCACCCCAGGCCGCGGCGAACCGCAACGGCCCCAGCCCGGAGGCGCGGACTTCGGCGGGATCACCGATCCGAGCCGCGACGGCCATGGCGGTCTCGAACCCGATCCCGGCGGCATCGAACCGGCGCAGGTGGGCGAGCAGCGCGGAGAGGGGCAGGTGCGGGATCAGCGGTTCGAGGCGGGCGAGACCGTCCGGCCGGCCGAGCACGTCGACGAGGGGCAGGGCCGCGAGGACGGTTTCGGAGTGGGGTGGGGTACCGGCTCGTCGCAGGCGGGCGAGCAGTCGCCCGGGCGGCGGGTGGCCGGCACCGGACCGGAGCCCGGCGAGGACCTGCAGCGGCCCGGCCGGTGAGGCAGGGACAGCCACAGGTTCGGCAACTCGCTGGGCTACTGGGCCGGCGCCTTGGCCGGGCTGCCCGACGAGATCTCCCGGCCCTTCGACGACCGATTCACCTTGTTGGGCACGCATCCCGGCCCAGGTTCGGACCAGCGGCAACGTCGCCGGGATCATCCGCACCCTCCCGTTCCGCCGGGCCAGCGCGTACCGGAACAAATCACCCTGCGCGCGATCGCGGGCTCTCGGATGCACCGCCCTGATCACTTCGCCGAACCGCAGCGGCCGCGGCGTACTGATCCCGCCGTGGCGAGGCAGGTCTCCACGGACGAAACCCAGCTCGAAATGGTGCCCGCCGTCGTCGTAGGCCACCAGGGCCTGCTCGTCGTACAACCGCGTCACCGCGTCGGCCACTCCACGCTTCACCGGCTTCGGCAGCGACGGCCCGTACGCCGCCGCCCAATACGCCAGCAGGTGTCCCGGGTCGTCGGCGCGGCGCAGCACCGAGGCGATCACCTGCCGCGACACCCCGTGCTCGCCCCGCTCCAGCCGGCCCGCCACGAACGCCGCCGCTCCGACCAGCGCCGGGTAGCGCATCGGGGTCTCGGCGCGCAGCCAGCGCAGGAACCCCGGCGCCCACGACGGATCCGCCGTCCGCAGCAGCGAAACGTAGCGCTCCCGGTCCGGCCGTGGCCACGCGAAGAACGCGTCCTGGTACACCGCCCGGGCCAGCACCGTCCGGTACAGCTCTTCGATGACCGCCCCTCCCCCACGTCAGGCCCGCGAGCGAGGAGCACCGAGACCCGGATCGGCTCCGGGCTGGTCGTCGGCGGAGGATGAGGGGACGCGCGCGCCCCTCCACTCGCTCCGGATCGCGACCCACAGCCACGCACCGGAACCCCTCGCTCACGGGCCCCGCGAGCGTAGCGGCGGGGTCCGACAAAACCGCGGCTAGATCAACTTGGCCGCCACGTTGTACGCCTCCACCTGCAGCCGGGCGCCCGGCACGCGCCGCCGCGGCTCGACGCGGACCGTGCGGCTCTCGCCCGGCAGCAGCCAGAAGTAGTTGTCGCCGTAGCGGGTCGGCAGGACGCGGTCGGTGCCGTTGCGCTCGCGCAGCGACAACCGGATCATCGCCGCGACCGTCTTGCCGTCGTTGCGGATCGTCGCCGTGAACGCGTCGCCGTCGGCCTTCAGCGACGACGTGAGCCGCGCGCCCGGGAGCTGGTTGAGCGCGCGCATGGCCGTGTCGCTGCGGTAGCGCCAGTACGTGTTTTCCGACAGCACCGCGCCGCCGGCGTCGGTCAGGGTCAGCCGCAGCAGGTGCAGGTCCGGGTGCGCCGCGTCGAACGGCATGGTGAACGCCGTCGCGCCGACGTTCGCGGCCACGTCGAGCTTCTGCTGCTGAGCCGGCGCGAGGCTCGCTCCATCCAAAGAGAACAGCCGCGCGGTGACCGTCACCCCGCTCAACGCGGCCGGCGTGTGGTTGACGACCCGGACCTGCCACGTCGTCAGGTCGGCCTGCACGTGCCGGGCCTCGCAGCCCTTGCGCGCGCCGTAATAACTGCCGTTGACGTCGAGGTCGTAGTCGTAGGTCTGCCACACCGTGCTGTGCCACGCGGGGTGCGACATCCACAACAGCACGCCGGTCGCGTCCGCCCACAGCTTCGTGTTCCAGGCCTCGAAGATCGCGCGCATGCTCTCGTAGTTGACGAACTGCGCCTTGCGGCAGAACTCCGCCAGGCTCGTCGACGGCGCGAGCCGCGCGTCGATCGCCGCGAGGTAGCTCTGCGGCGACTGGTTGCCGGCCGTCGACCAGTCGTGCAGGAACCAGGGCGCGCCGATCGGCCAGCCCGGGTCGTCCTCGCCGACGAGGTTGCGCATGCTCTCGACGACCGACACCGTCGGCAGCCCGATCTCGCTCCAGAACCCGTACTTGCCGCCGGTCGCCTCACCCGTGAAGTACCGCTTCGGGTCCTGCCAGTAGTACGGCCCGTCGCCGGTGATCACGCCGCCCGCCGAGTTGCCCTGGTACAGCAGGTCCGTGTTGTCGTGGACGATGTCGCGCAGCGCGTTGTCGATCACCGGCGGCGGCGTGCCCTCGTTGCAGCCGAACCAGACCGTCGCGCACGCGTGGTGGCGGTAGCGCAGCACGGTGTCCTTAGCCTGCGCCAGGAAGATGTCGTGGTTGGCCGGGTCGGTCGACCAGCCGTCCCAGAACTCGTTCCACAGCAGGATGCCGTACTTGTCGCAGGCGTCGAACAGCTCCTGCCGGTACGACGAGCCGACCCAGTTGCGGATCAAGGTGAAGTTCATGTCGCGGTGCATCGCGACGACGGCGTCGGTCCGCTCGGGCGTCATCCGGCGCAGCAGCTCGTCCCAGCCCCAGCTGCCGCCGCGGGCGAACACCTTGACGCCGTTGACGAGGAAGGTCAGCGGCTTCGGGCTGTTGTCCACCGACGCGGCGTCGGTCCAGGTGTCGCCGTCCTGCGAAACCTGGATCTTGAACGTCGCCGCGTAGGCGGTCTCCCAGGTCAGGACGACCCGGTCGAACGCGGTCGCGGCGCCGAGGTCGACCTGCAGCCACTGGTTGTCGTCGTAGGCGGACGTCCAGCGGGTGTTCGGGTCGCCGTCGAAAGCCCGTTCCGGCGGGTTGCCGTCGGCGACGGACAACGACGTCGCCGGCTTGCCCTGGGCGAGGTCGGCCCCCGCGCTGTCGACCACGGACATCGTCCAGAGCGAGAAGCCCCAGCCCGTGGCGCGCTTGAGGCCCTGCATCCGGACGAACCGGGCGTTCTGCGGCGCGAGGTCGACGGTCTGGGTGGCCCGGCCGTCGGCGATGACGATCGGCAGGTCGTACTGGTAGCCGATCTGCCGCAGGCCGATCTTCGTCGTCCGCCGGTCGCTGGTCGACGCGCCGATCGCGGCAGTGAGCGTCAGGTCGTAGAGGTTCGGGTCGCCGTAGCCGTTGGGCCACCACAGCTTCGGGTTCTCGACCTGCTGAGCCGGGAAGGCGACGTCGGTGGTCTGCCCGGCCGGGACGGTGACCGTGGTCGACACGGTGACCGGGCCGAACGCGGCGGTGATCTTGACGCGCTGGGCCGTCGCGGCCGCGTTGCGCACCGGCACGGTCAGCGTCACCACGGCGGTGGCGGCGTCCGGCACCTTCGTGTCGACGCGGACGTCGCCGAGCACGGCGGCGCCGGTGGAGCGCAGGCGCACGTGGTCCCAGATGCCGGACGCGCGGTCGCGGACCGCGGGCATCCAGTCCCAGCCGGAGACCGCGAGGTAGGTCGGCGAGTTGTCGAACATCGTGGTGCCGGCGTCGACCCACGAACTGCCGTTGGAGCCCTTGTCGCTGGGGCTGCCGGGCCGCGGCATCGGCGAGATCCGTACGGCGAGGGCCTGGTCGCCGGTGCGGCGCAGGGCGGCCGTGACGTCGTAGGTGCCGCGGCCGAACGGGTGGCTCTGGGTGCCGATTTCGGCGCCGTTGAGCCAGATCCGCGCCTCGTGGTTGACGCCGTCGAACTCGAGCCACACGTGCCGGCCCGCCGAGGTGTCGAGGCCGCGCGGGAGCGAGAAGCGGCGGCGGTACCACCAGGCGTGGCGCGACAGCGCTTCCGGAACGTGCAGGTTGTTCATCCCGGACACCGGATCGGGCAGTTGGCCCTGCTCGACCAGCGAAGCCAGGACCGTGCCCGGGACGGTCGCCGGGAGCCAGCCGCGGGTGTCCACAGTGGACCCGGAGAGCGCCTTGCCGTCACCGGACGGCGCCCAGTCGTCCATCGTGAGGACCCAACCGGATTCGAGCGGCACGGTGCCGTCGGCCGCGACGGCGAGCGCGGGCGGGTCGTCGTGCGGGCGGACCGGGAAGCTCGTCCAGCCGTGCACCGCCGGGCGGTTCTGCGGGCCGGTGCCGAACACCTGGAAGCCGTTGAGGCCCAAGGGGTTGGTCGTCGAGCGGCTCGACGCGGTGAACCGGACCCAGCGCGCGGTGACGGCGCTGAGCGGGATCGTCACGACGCCGCCGGTGCCGGCGTCGGCGTGGTGGACGGTGCGCCAGGCCTTGCCGTCGCCCGAGACGTCGAGGTCGAACGCCGTCGCGTAGCTGGAGAGGATCTCGAAGCCGCTGGTGTGGGAGCGGGACGCGGCGGCGTCGACGGCCGGGTCGCCGGGCTGCGCCTCGAAGGTCAGCACGACCGAGTCGATCCGGCACTGCCCCTGGAGGTCGACGACGATCCACTGGCCGTCGCCCGCGGTGGCGCGCCAGCCGGAGCCCTTGACGCCGACCTGCGCGAGACCGTCGACGGCGAACTCGGCCGGAGTGGCGGCGTAGTCGGTCGCGGAGACCTGGACCGGGCGGAACAGGGCCAGGTCGGTCTGCTGCGCCCGGCCGTCGGCGGCAGCGGGTGCCGCGGACGCGACCCCGGGCAGGACGACCGCGAGGCCGAACCCGGCCAGCAGCCCGGTCCCGGCGGCCAGGACGTGCCGCCGCGACACGGCGGCCACTTCAGCGGGCTCGACATCCGCGGTGATGCCGTACTCCTCCGCCATGCGAACTCCGATCCGAAAGCGGCGGCCGGACCTGGCGGGGTGGCGCCGCGAAGAGGGGGTGACAACGTTGCCAGGAAGCTTCCGCCGTGCGCGTCGGAAGCGTCAAGAAGACAAGGAGGACAAGAATTCCGAATAGTTGACATCGTTGTCGGCGAACGGCTCGTCGTGCCCCGCTGAGCGGTGCCCGTTACGGTTGCATCGTCTTCGCAACGAACCGTTCCCGGGAGGTCCGATGGTCCAGGTCGAACGCACCGTCACCGTGCGCACGCCGGTCGCGCGCGTCGCGGAGTACCTCGCGGACTTCGCGCACACGGAGGAGTGGGACCCGGGCACGGTGTCGTGCACCCGCACCGACGGGGGCCCGATCACGGTCGGCGCCGAGTGGCACAACGTGTCGGAGTTCCGCGGCAGCCGCACGGAGCTGGACTACCACCTGACCCGGCGCGAGGCCGGCCGCGTGACGTTCGTGGGCGAGAACAAGACGGCGACTTCGACGGACGACTTCGGCCTGTCGTCGGGCCCGGACGGCACGACGGTCCGTTACCGGGCGACGATCGTGTTCCACGGGTGGGCGAAGCTGGCGAGCCCGCTGTTGAAGCGCGAGTTCGAGCGGCTCGGGGACGCGGTGGTGCCGGAGTTGACGCGGGCGCTGGAGGGGTTGAATTAGCTCCGGCTCTCGCGCGCGGGCAGAGCGCGCACGACCTACCAAGCGCCCCTCACCGCTACACCTCGGCGTACTCCACGGCCAGCTCCATCGCCGACGCCAGGTCGTTCACCCGGGCGAAGCCGCGGTCACCCAGGTGCTGCCAGCCCGGCCCGGCCGTGCCCACCGTGCGGCCGAGGTCGCGGACCCGCGCCGCGAGCAGGTCGTCGGCCGTCGGGGGTGCCAGGGACCACAGCAGGACCAGCACCGGGTCGAGGCGGGCCGCCAGGTCGGCCACCGTCTCCGCCGGGACCAGCTGACCCAAGTACGCGACCGGGATCCCGGCCTCGGCCAGCGTCGCGCGCAGGGCCTCCATCGGCAGCGAGTGCCGCTCGGCCGGGCAGCAGGCCAGCAGCACCGGACGGCCCGGGACCGCCGCCGGGAAGCCGCGGCTGAACCGCTCGTACGCCAGCGAAATCTCCGTCGTCAAAGCCCATTCCGACGCGAAGCAGACGTCGCCGCGCTGCCAGCGGTCGCCCAGGCCGCGCAGGACCGGGGCCAGGACGTCGGTCCAGGCGGCGGCCGGGCCGAGCGTGCCGAGCGTCTCGTCGAGCAGCCCCGCGACCGACGCGGACCGCAGCTCCTCGGCCGCGTCCTCGAGCTCGCGCACCCGGCGGGCCGCGGGCACTTCGGGCGGGTCGGCGGGCGTCGCCGCGAAGGCCGTCGCGGCCGCTTCCCGCACCGGCATCCCCCGCGCGACGAGCCGCTGCATGTGCTGCAGCCGCCGGACGTCGGCGTCGGAGTAGCGGCGGTGGCGCCCGGTGGCCGCGGCCGACGGGCCGATCCCGTACCGCGCGCTCCAGCTGCGCAGCGTCACCGGCGAGACGCCGAGCAGCTCGGCCACCTTGCCCGGCGCCCAGGCACCCGTCTCGACGTTCTTCGGATCCACCGTTCCCCTTCGCCTCGCTCGTCGCAGCTTAGCGACGGCCGAGCCACCTGACCGGCGGGGACACGGTGGCCGGCGCCGGCGCGGAGATCGCCACCCGGTGTCCCGCGGCCCCCGGCGAAGATCGATGCGCCGGGCCACCACGAAGCCGGACCGGCGATCCGCTGCGGCACAACCGAAACGGCCGAGGCGGGGACGCGGCGGCGGGGCGTCGGCCGGCCGCGTCCCCTCGGCGCCGCCCGGCGCCGGGGATCCGGCCCGCGTCGGCCGGATCCGGCCGGCCGTGGGGTGTGGCAACCCGCCACGGCCCGCCTGGTCATCGGCGGCAAGGTGCTGCTCCGCCAAGCTATACCCGCGCGCAACGCTTACGCATCGCTATCCCTCGGATGCCGCACGAATTCGCCCCGCCCGGGCGAGTGAACCCGCGCTGCCGTGGGTACCTGCCGGTGCAGGAGGGACACCGATGACCGACAACCACACCCAGCCCCGCTTCGCGACGACGACCGACGCGGGGGTCGTGACCGTCCGCTGCGCCGGCGATCTCGACCTGGCGACCACGAGCCGGCTCCGTGACGCGCTGCTGGACCCGTTCGGCGATGGCGGCGCGGCCGCGGTCGTCGCCGACCTCACCGCGACGACCTTCTGCGACTCGACCGTCTTCAGCGTCCTGGTCGAGTCCTACCGCGAAGCCCTCGCGCGCGACATCCCCTACGCGATCGCGGCGGCCCGGATCGCGGTCGCCCGGCCCTTGGCCGTCCTCGGCCTGGACCGCGTGCTGCCGCTGTACCCTGGCCTCGCCGAAGCACGCGACGCGGTCACCGGGAGCCGGGCCACCCGCGTCTCCTAAGCCCGCGAGTCCGGGTGGAGCACGTCGTCGAGCACCGCCCGGTGGGTGCGCCGCAGCTCCTCCCCCGGTTCGACGCCCAGGTCCGCGGCCAGCCGGTCGCGGATCCGGCCGTACGCCGCGATCGCTTCGGCGCGGCGGCCGGTGGCCTGCAGCGCCCGCATCAGCAGTGCCGCCAGCGGTTCGCGCAACGGCTCCAGGGCCAGCACCGTGGACAGCTCGTCGGCCGTCTCGGCGTACCGGCCCAGCCGCAGCTGCAGCTTCGCCTTGCGCGCCCAGAGCGTGCTCCGCCGCTCGGTCAGCCGCAGCCGCTGGCCGTCCGCGAACGGTCCCGGCAGCCCGGACAGCGGCTCGCCGTGGAACAGCCCGAGTGCGGCGGCGCAGGACGACGCGGCCGCGGCCAGGTCGCCGGACTCCTCGGCGGCGCCCGCGTCCGCGGTCAGCTCCGCCAGCCGGGCCGTGTCGATGCGGACGCCGTCGCCGTCGAACCGGTAGCCGCCGCGCGTGCGGCCGATCACCGAGTCCGGGGTCCGCTCGCCGGGCCCGCGCAGGCACTTGCGCAGCCGGTGCACGTACACCGGCAGCACGCGGCCCCCGGTGCCCGGTGGTTCCAGCCCCCAAACGCCGTCGAGCAGCTCGGCCTGGCTGACCGTGACGCCGGGGCGCAGCACCAGCGCGGCCAGCAGGGCCTGCTGGCGCACCGGCCCGAGGTCGAGCGGGCTGCCGCCGCGCCACGCGCGCAGCGGCCCCAGCACCGAGAACCGCAGCCCCGGCACAGGCACCGGCTCGGCGACGGCCGGCCGCACCGGCGCGTCGTCCACAATGGACACCCGCGGGCTGACGATGCCGTGGTCGAAGGCGTAGACGACCGCGGCGGCGCGGTCGCGCAGGCCCAGCTTGGTGAAGATCCGGCCCAGGTGGCTCTTCACGGTCAGCTCCGAGACGACCAGCGCGCCGGCGATCTCGGCGTTGCTCAGCCCGCGCCCGGCCGCCCGCAGCACGTCCAGCTCGCGCGGCGTCAGCAGTCCCGGCGCCGGGCCTGCGGGGTCGCCCGCGGGTGCGCGGCGGTAGGTCGTGAGGACGCGGGCGGTCACCGCCGCGTCGAGCCAGGCGTCGCCCGCCGCGACCGCCCGGACGGCGCGGATGAGGTCCTCCGCCGGCGAGTCCTTGAGGACGTAGCCGACCGCGCCCGCGCGCAGCGCACCCGCCAGCAGCTCGTCGTCGTCGAACGTGGTCAGGGCCAGCACGGGCGGGCGCCCGCCGAGCCGCCGCGTCGCCTCGATCCCGTCGACGTGCTTCATCCGCAGGTCCATCACCACGACGTCGACGTCGGTGGCGGCCAGGGCCGCGGGGACGTCCGCGCCGTCGCCGCACTCACCCGCGATGACGAACCCGTCGCGGCGGCGCAGGATCCGCCGCAGCCCGGAACGCACGAGCTCCTGGTCGTCGACCAGCAGGACCCGGACTTCGCCCGCCGTCACGCCGGGCCGCCCGCGGGCACGCCGACCGCGACGACCCAGTCCGCGCCGTCCGGGCCCGCGGTCAGTTCGGCGCCCAGCTGGCCGGCCCGCGCGGACATCCCCTTCACACCCGATCCGCCGGTGCCGGGCGGGCCGCCGGTGGGCAGCCGGTTGCGGATGACCAGCCGGGCGCCGTCCGGGCCGACGTCGAGGCGCATCCGGGCCGGTGCCCCGCCGCCGTGCTTGGCGATGTTGGCCAGCGACTCCTGGGCGATGCGGTAGAGCCCGAGCCCGGCCAGGTCCGGCACGGCGGCGAGGTCGCCCTCCTGCTCGTACCGCACGGCCAGCCCGGCCGCGCGGGTGCGCTCGACCAGTGCGGGGATGTCGCGCGCGCCGGGCAGCGGGCGGGTCCCGGCGGGCGCTTCGGCCAGCACGCCGACGGTCCGGCGGATGTCGGCCATCGCGGTGCGCCCGACGCGCTCGGCCTCGGCGAGCCCTTCGAGGGCCTCCTCGACGTCGCCGTCCTGCTGGAGGGCGTGCCGGGTGCCGGTGAGGTGCAGCAGCGTGATGCTCAGGGAGTGGGCGACGACGTCGTGCACCTCGCGGGCGATCCGCTGCCGTTCGGCGAGGACGGCCTGGTCGCGGACGGCGTCCCGGGCGGCGCGCTCGGCGTCCAGCGCACGCACGTACCAGCGGAGCATGAACCCGGCGGCCAGGCCGAGCAGCACGGCCGCGACGTAGACCGGGAACCCGACCAGCCCGACCCGGGCCGCGGCCACGCTCAGCGTCGCGACGCTCGCGGCGGCGACGGCGAACGCGACCGCCGGCCGGGCGATCGCCGCCGTCTCGGCGGCCAGGACCACCAGCACGACCGGGGCGAAGTCGGGCACGACCGGCCGCGCCAGCAGGATCGCGACGGCGGCGAGCACGGTGAGCGCCTTGAGCCACGGCGGCGCGATCACGCCAGTGACGGCCCAGCCGAGCGCGGTGACGACCGCCAGGAGGCCGGCGAGGGCGATCGGTGCCGGCGGCACCAGCGCCCCTCGTTGCGCCACCGCCGCCACCGCCAGCACCACCCCGAAGGCGGTCACGGCGACCGGAACCCACCACGGAAGCGCGATCCCGGCGCGGCCGAGGCTCGTCTCCAGGCGGGCCCGGACCCCGCTCACCACCCTCGCCCCCACACCACCCAGCCTAGGAAGCACGCGGCGCGGGCGCATCCCGCCCCGGGAGGAAGTCGCGGTCATCCGGATTTCATCGGGCCAGGTCCGTCCACTGAGGCCGGGCTCCGGCCGGTAACTCGACCTCGTCGGCGGGATGGCCGAGCGCACCCTGTGGAGGGGAGGCGCACCCGGCGGCCCTCGATCGGGTGGATCGGCGGGCGACCGGGGTGACCGGCCGCTAGCGTCCGAACCGAAGAGTCCACTGTGGACAGGGGAGGTCCCGTGCGCGCGACCCATGCCGCCCTGGCGGCGCTGGCGGCCTGCGGGCTCGTGGTGCTCTCGGTGCCCGTCGTGCGGTCCGCGCACGCCGATCCGCTGCCCGGCGGCCTCGGGCCGTGCGTGCCCGGGAGCTGTCCCGATCCCCACCCGCCGGTCGGCAACGGCCCGTTCGCCGGACGGGACAACGGGGTGAACCTGTTCGTCGGGGGCACCATGCGCGTCACCGGCAGCGCCGCCGAGGCGGAGGGCCGGGTGGTCGTCGGCGGCGACTTCACGCTGCGCAAGACCGCCGGGTCGTCGATCTACAACGTCGGGGTCGCCGGGGTCGGCTCGCGCGTGCCGCCGCCGGACGGCGCCGACTTCCTCACCGTCGGCGGGGACCTGACGGTCGCCGAGCGGCAGCGGCTCGACGCCGTGGGCGACTCGGCCGGCGGCGTGGTCCGCCACGCCGGGACGGTCATCGGAACGGTGATCGGGAAGCTCGTCCAGGACGCCGCCGCGATGAAGCCGTACGAAGGACTGCGGGGCAGGCTCACCGCCGCGAGCGAGTGCTACGCCCGGACGGCGACCACCGGAACCGTGCAAAACCAGAACTACCAGACGCTCTTCACCGGCGACGGGAAGTCGGCGCTGCAGGTCTTCACCGTCACCCAGGACATCGCCGGGCCGGGCGGCGGCGCCCAGGGCATCGCGTTCGCCGGCATCCCCGCCGGCGCGACCGTACTGGTCACCCTCACCGGCGCGGTCCGGACGATCAACACCTACAGCGGCACCCTCGACGACAACGACCCGCTGAACCGGCTGCGCCCCCGCCTGCTGTGGAACTTCCCGGCGGCGACCGCGGTCCACCTCGTCGGCACCGGGATGTTCCAGGGCAGCGTGCTGGCCGGAAACCCGGCCGGGACGACAACCGTGACGCTCCCGGGCACCAACGGGCGCTTCTTCACGGCGGGGAACCTCGTCCACGGCGCTAGCAGCGGCCCGGGCAGCGGGCAGGAGTTCCACGCATACCCGTTCACCGGCGAACTGCCCTCGTGCGACGAAGAACCCGAACCGACCACCACGACCCCGACCACCAGCACGACGCCGACCACGACCAAACCGACGATCACCTCCACGGCGCCGACCACGACCGAGCCGTCCACCACCGGCCCGTCCGGCACGACCACCCCGGCCACCGACACCACGACGCCGACGACATCGACGAGTTCGGCCACCCCGGCACCCGCACCGACCACCCCGGGCAACGGCAGCCTGCCGGACACGGGAATCGACATCGGCCCGATCCTCGGCCTCGGCGCCCTGCTCCTGACCGGCGGCACCGCACTGGTCGTGGTCACCACCCGGCGGCGCCGAACCTGACCCCACGGCCTCGCACCGCCGGCCGAAGTCGTCCACAATGGAGCCCGGTCACACTGCGAGCCCACTCCGGCCGTGCCACCATCGGGTGATGTTCCACAGAGCAGGCGGACATAACCGTGACGTAGCACCGCTGTAATGAAGCGTCACTACGGTCCCCGGGACATGTCGATCGGGCAGATGACGGATCCGGCGCCGGTGGCGCTTCCGCGGGGTGAACAGGTGCTACCGGAAACGGAAGCGGAGCAGGTGAACGCGCGAGGACGGTGGCTGCCCGTCTTCGGGGCGATACTGGGCGCCGCGCTTTTCCTGGTGGTGCGCGGCAGTCTCACCGACGACGGCTACATCACGCTCGCCTACGCGAAGAACCTCGCCGTGCACGGCGAATGGGGCATCATCCCCGGCTCGCCCGCGAACTCCGCGACGTCACCGCTGAACGTCCTGCTGCTCGCCGCGCTCACCCTGCTGACCCGGGTGGTCGGCGACCCGCACCCGGTCGTCGCGCTCGGGATCCTGACGGTCCTGTGCGGCGGTGCGCTCGGCTGGGCCTGGCAGCGCATCGGGCGGAAGCTGGCGCTGCCGCCCGCGGCCGGAGTGCTCGGCGTCACACTGGTTCTGGTCAACCCGTTCGTGTTGTCCGCCATCGGTCTCGAAGTCCTCTTGATCCCTGCCGTCCTGCTGGTGCTGACGGTCTTCGCGCTCGAAGGCCGGCCGATCCTGTTCGGCGTCACCGCCGGGCTCACCGTCCTCACCCGGCTCGACCTCATCGTGTTCGTCGTGGTGATCGCGCTCAGCGCGCCCGCGATCCGGCGGCGGCTGCTGCCGGCCGCCGGTGTCGCGGTGCTGACGGCCGCGCCGTGGTTCGTCTTCAGCTGGGTCGCCTTCGGCTCGTTCGTGCCCGACACGCTGGCGATCAAGCAGACCCAGGTGGGGCTGTTCGCGCCGTGGACCTACAGCACCGGACCGGTGATGTACTACCTCGGCTACCCGGTCACCGTGCTCGTGTCGTTCGTGCCGGCGCTGCTCGGCGCGGTCGCGCTCGCCGTGTGGGCCGCGGCGCGGTTCTCCGTGCGCTGGCCGGAGTTCCCCGCGCTCGGCCCGGTCGCGGCGCTGGGGGCCGGCGGGATCCTCTATTTCATCGCCTATTCGTTCATCGGTGTCGGCCCGTTCCATTGGTACTACGTGGCTCCGACGACGACGGTGGGCAGTTTCGCCGTCGCTGCCTTCGGTGCCTGGTTCGGGCAAGCGCGTGAGCGGACGGCGCTGCGCACCGGTCCCCCGCTGCTGGCGCTCGGCCTGACCGGCGTGCTGGTGCTGAGCGCGGCGGCCGTCGACGCCGCGCAGGGCGTGCCGTGGAAGTCGCCGGTCATCTTCGGGAACTGGGCCAGCGCGCAGGACTACGCGCGCGTCGGCAAAGAGCTGGGCGCGCGGCTGGACGGCGCGAGCGTGGCCAGTCCCGGGGAGATCGGCACCCTCGCGTACTACTGCGAGTGCGCCATCATCGACGAGTTCTCCGACCGGGGCCACGCGAAGGAGCTCGTCGAGCAGCGGATCGCGACGGCGAACCCGCTGATGAGCCTGGCGCTGCGGGTGAACTACCACTGGCTGGACCGCTCGATCACCCCGCGCAAACCGGACTACCGGCTGCAGTACGGCTCGGGGCCGGCGACCGGGCCGGACAGCTGGCAAGTGCAGTCCGCGGCGAAGGGCGTCGGCCACTTCACCCTCACCCGCGAACCGTGACCGTGGCACAGCGGCGGGACCCCGTCGCCGGGATCGCGGCCCCGGAGTCCCGGCCGCGGCGCTGGGTGCTGCCCGGCGCCGTCGCCGTGGTGTCCGCCCTCGTCTTCGCGGTCGTGCGCCCGCACCTCGTCGACGACACGTTCATCACGCTGGCCTACGCGCGCAACCTCGCCTTCCACGGGCACTGGGGGCTGATCGCGGCCGAGACGTCGAACACCGCGACGTCGCCGCTGAACGTCCTGCTCCTCGCCGCGCTGACCCTGGTCCTGCGCGACGCGGTGCTCGCCGCCGGTGCGCTGTTCGTGCTCTGCCAGGTCGCGCTGGCCCTCGCGCTGCGCCGGACCGGCGACCGGGCGGGGCTGCCGGCCTGGTTCGCGCCGGGCGCCGTCGCCCTGCTGACGGTGAACCCGCTGCTGCTGTCGTCGATCGGGCTCGAGGTCGAGCTCGGCGCGGCCGGCATCGCCTGGCTGCTGGTCTTCGCGGGGGAACGGCGGCCGGTCGCCCTCGGCGTCCTGACCGGGCTGCTCGCCCTCGTCCGGCTCGATCTGGTCGTGGTCGCGCTGGTGCTGTTCGCGCTGCGGCGCCGGTTCTGGGAGAAGGCGTGGCAGTCGGTGCTCGCCGCAGCGGCGGTCGCGCTCCCCTGGTTCGCCTTCAGCTGGGTGGTGCTCGGGTCGGCGGTGCCGGACACGGTGATCATCAAGACCCTGCAGAAGTCCTGGGGGCAATGGGACTTCGGCAACGGCCCCGGGCTCTACGCCGAGGTCTTCCCGTGGGCGACGGCCGCGTCCTTCCTCCCGGCCGCGCTCGCCCTGCTCGCCTTCGCGCTCTGCGTGGCGGACGCGGCCCGGGGCGGCCCGCTGTGGGCTCGGGTGCGGCCGTTCGTCCGCTGGTGCCCGCCGGGATCGCGCACTACCTGGCCTACACGCGGCTGCACGTGCCGCCGTACCACTGGTACTACGGGCCGAGCCTGGTCGCGGCGACGCTCTTCCTCGCGGCCGCCGCGGCGGCCGCGGCGGCCGCGGTCCGCGTGCCGGCCCGGGTGGCGGCCGCCGTCGCGGTCGCGGGCGTCCTGGTCGTCAGCATCGGCGCCTACGCGGCCGGTGGCCTGCCGCGGCGGTTCGCGCCGCTGATGTCCAACCACGACGCGACCGCCGACTACGAACGGATCGGACCGGAGCTGGGCCGCCTGGTCGGCGGCGGCACCGTGCGCAGCGGCGGCGAGATCGGCGTGCTGGCCTACAGCTGCGACTGCGCGATCGTCGACCTCTTCGACGACCGCGGCGCCGTCGGGCCGGCCATCACCGAGCGCGAGGCCCACCTCGGCGCGCTCGGCCGGGCGCTGGTCGACGTCAACTTCCGGTTCTTCGACTTCGGCGACCGGCCGATCGTCACCGACTACGCCCTGGTGCGCGGCGATCCGCCGCCCGGTGCGCTGGCCCACTGGACACTGACGTCGCCGTGGGCCGGCACCCAGCAGCTGTATCTCGTCCGGGGCAACGGAAGCGGAGCTTGAGCATGACCGACCTCACCGCGCAGCGCGGCCTGTACGCGGGCCCGGCGCCGATCGTCAGCAAGGACCTCTACGCCGAGGTCCACACCGGTTCGGCGGTCCGGGACCGCGACGCGATCCGGCTGGCCCCGGGCACGAAGGTGTCCGGTAACACGTATTTCGGCCGGTTCCCGGCCTCGTACTGGCAGCGCTGGTCCACGGTGACCGAGGTGTCGGTCGAGGCCGTCGTCACCGGCACCGGCCTGCTGTCCATGGGCGCCTCCGACGTCGAAGGCGAACCCCGCGTGGTCGCCGCCGAGCAGGTCACCGACGTCAAGCAGACGAGGGTGACGCTGACCTCGCAGCTGGACAAGTTCTACGACGGCGGCGCCCTCTGGCTCGACCTCGAAACCGAAGGCGGCCAGACCCTGCGCGTCGAGCAGGTCCGCTGGACCGTCGAAGCGCCGGAGAAGATCCGCCCGACCGCGGTCACCATCTGCACGATGAACCGCGCCGACGACTGCCTCAAAAACCTCCAGGCGTTGGCCGCGGACGTGTCGTCGCTGGAGACCCTGGACGCGATCTACGTCGCCGACCAGGGCACCGACCTGGTCGAGTCCCGCGACGGGTTCGAGCAGGTCGCCAAGGACCTCGCCGACAAGCTGCACTACATCAAGCAGCCGAACCTCGGCGGCGCCGGCGGGTTCACCCGCGGCCTCTACGAGGTGGCCGGGCACACCGCCACCGAACACGCCAACGTCCTGTTCATGGACGACGACGTCCTGCTCGAGCCGGACCTGGTGATCCGGATGACGGCGTTCTCCAACCGCGCCGCCAACCCGATCATCGTCGGCGGGCAGATGCTGAACCTGTTCCACCCCAACCAGCTGCACGTCGGCGCCGAATACGCCCGGTTGAACACCCTCGAACCCGGCCAGCCGGTCGAGCACTCGCTCACCACCGCCGACCTGCTCGGGGTGGACGAGGAGACGCTGAAGCCGAACCGCCAGGAGCGTCGCCTGGATGCCGGGTACAACGGCTGGTGGTCCTGCCTGATCCCGTACGAGGTCGTGCAGGCCACCGGGTATCCGATGCCGTTCTTCTTCCAGTGGGACGACGCGGAGTACTCCTACCGCGCCCGCGCGCACGGCTTCCCCACGGTGACGCTGCCGGGCGCGGGGGTGTGGCACGCGGACTTCCACATGAAGGACTGGGACGAGTGGCACCGCTACTTCAACCTGCGCAACTCCATCATCACCGCGGCGTTGCACTCGCCGTTCAACCTCAACCTGCTCTCCCGGGTGCTGCTGGCGCAGCTGGTGCGGTATCTGCTGGGGATGCAGTACGGGCTGTCGGCGACGCTGATCAAGGCCGTCGAGGACTTCCTCGAAGGCCCGGAGGTCCTGCGTGACGGTGGCGTGGAGGCGATGAAGGAGATCCGCCGGATCCGGGACCAGTACCCGGAGACCAAGCGCCACAAGGCCACCGACGTCCCGGGGATCGCCTCGAACGACATCGGCATCATCAACAGCGCGCCGCCGCCCAGCCGGACCGTCGTCGTCCTGATCAAGCGCCTGCTCGACCAGACCAGGGGCCGCCACCGGTTCGGTCTCGGCGCCGTCCCCGCGGACGAAGCCCACTGGTGGCACACCTCGCTGTTCAACACCGTGGTGGTCACCGACGCCGGCCAGGACGGCGTCCGCGTCCGGTCCTACGACCGGGCCAAGACCCTGGACCTGGCCAAACGCGGCATCCGGGTGATCCAGCGGCTGCGCAAGGAGGGCGCGGCGGTGCAGGAGCGGTATCAGCGCGCCCTGCCGGAGCTGACCTCGCGCGAGAACTGGACGCGGCTCTACGACCTCTGATCCCGCTCATCCGAGCGACCCGGGAATTCGCCTGGACGCCAGACTGCGCCGGAGGCCGGAAAGGCCATAGGGTTCGGTCATGAAGGTCGGCCTGCTCACCCGGGAGTACCCGCCGGAGGTCTACGGCGGAGCCGGGGTTCACGTGGAGTTCCTCGCCCGGGAGTTGCGGCCGCTGGTCGATCTCGACGTGCACTGCTGGGGCGCGGACCGCCCCGACGCCACCGGGCACACCGATCCGCACGGCTACCGCCAGCCCGCGTTCACGACCATGGACATCGCCGTGTCGATGGCGAACGCCCTCGAGGGCCACGACCTCGCGCACAGCCACACCTGGTACGCGAACCTGGCCGGGCACCTGGCCAAGATGACGCACGGCATCCCGCACGTCGTCACCGCGCACTCGCTGGAACCGCTGCGGCCGTGGAAGGCCGAGCAGCTCGGCGGCGGCTACCGCGTCTCGTCGTGGATCGAACGCGAGGCCTACGAAGGCGCGGACGCGATCGTCGCGGTCAGCGGCGGCATGCGCCGTGACGTCCTGGCCGCGTACCCGGCGGTGCCGCCCGAGCGGGTGCACGTGATCCACAACGGCATCGACACCGCCCTGTACCGCCCGGACCCCGGCACCGACGCGCTGGCGAAGCACGGCGTCGACCCCGGCCGGCCCTACGTCCTGTTCGTCGGCCGGATCACCCGGCAGAAGGGCGTCCCGCACCTGGTCCGCGCGGCCGCGTCGCTCGACCCCGGCACCCAGCTGGTGCTGTGCGCGGGCGGCGCGGATACCCCCGAGCTCGACGCCGAGTTCCGCGGGCTGGTCGCCGAGCTGGAGAAGACGCGCACCGGCGTCCGCTGGATCCCGGAGATGCTGCCGCGCCCCGAGGTCGTGCAGCTGCTGACCCACGCCACGGTGTTCGCCTGCCCGTCGGTCTACGAGCCGCTGGGCATCGTGAACCTGGAGGCGATGGCGTGCGGCACGCCGGTGGTGGCCAGTGACGTCGGGGGCATCCCGGAGGTCGTCGACGACGGCCGGACCGGGCTGCTCGTGCACTACGACGACCAAGACGCGCCAGGGTTCGAAGCGGGCTTGGCCGCCGCGCTGAACGAAGTGGTCGGGTCCCCGGACCGGGCCGCCGCGATGGGTACGGCCGGCCGCGAACGTGCGGTCGGCGAGTTCGGCTGGAAGGCGATCGCCGAGCGGACGGTCGCCCTCTACGAAGCGTGCGGGAGGTCGTCGTGAACACTGGAGCCGACGTGCTGGGCATCGTGCTCGCGGGCGGCGAGGGCAAACGGCTGATGCCGCTCACCGCGGACCGCGCGAAACCCGCCGTGCCCTTCGGGGGCGTGCACCGGCTGGTCGACTTCGTGCTGTCGAACCTGGTGCACGGCGGGATCCGGCGGCTGTGCGTGCTCACGCAGTACAAGTCGCACTCGCTCGACCGCCACATCTCCACGACGTGGCGCCTCTCGGCGCTCACCGGCGAGTACGTCACGCCGGTGCCGGCCCAGCAGCGGCTCGGCCCGCGCTGGTACCAGGGCAGCGCCGACGCCATCCACCAGAGCCTCAACCTGGTCTACGACGAGGACCCCGAGTACATCGCGGTGTTCGGCGCGGACAACATCTACCGGATGGACCCCCGGCAGATGCTGGAGTCCCACATCTCCTCGGGCGCCGGGGTCACGGTGGCCGGGATCCGGGTGCCGCGGGCCGAGGCGAGCTCGTTCGGCGTCATCCGGACCACCGACGGGCTGATGATCGACGCGTTCCTGGAGAAGCCCGCCGAACCGCCGGGCCTGCCGGACTCCCCCGAGGAGTCGTACGTGTCGATGGGCAACTACATCTTCACCACGAAGGTGATGCTGGAAGCGCTGCACGCGGACGCCGAGAACGCGGCGTCGCACCACGACATGGGCCGCGACATCATCCCGGCCCTGGTCAAGTCCGGCGAGGCGGCGGTCTACGACTTCAGCGGCAACGTCGTGCCCGGCGAGACCGAGCGCGACCACGGCTACTGGCGCGACGTCGGGACGATCGACAGCTACTACGACGCGCACACCGACCTGATCTCGACGCACCCGATCTTCAACCTCTACAACCGGAAGTGGCCGATCCTGGCCCACCCGGGCCAGCGCGCGGCGGCGAAGTTCGTCGAGGGCGGCTCGGCGAACCAGTCGATCGTCAGCAACGGCTGCATCATCTCGGGCGCGCAGGTCGTGGACTCGGTGCTCTCCCCGGACGTGCTGGTGGAGCAGGGCGCGGTCGTGCAGGGATCGGTGCTGCTGGACGGGGCCCGGGTGGGCCGCGGCGCGGTGGTGCGGAAGGCGATCCTCGACAAGAACGTCGTGGTGCCGCCGGGTGCGCACATCGGGGTCGACCTGGCCCGGGACCGCGGGCACTACCACGTCAGCGAAGGCGGGATCGTCGTGCTCGGCAAGGGGGAACGCGCGATCTGAGGCCCGCGGCCGTCAGGAATGCCCTTCGACGCGCGCCAGGCGCTCGACCACCTGGCGCGGGTCGATGCCCCAGCGCTCGGCGAGCTCCGAGATCGTGGCACCCGCCGCGTGCTCGGCGGCGATCATGCTGTTCACCACGCCGGCCACGGTCCACTCCTCGTCTGCAGATGCACGTGCAGGCAACATGCTACATGTTCACTGCGGACGTCCAGCAAACTGCCTCAGGTCAGCGGGCGGCGAACCCGCACGCGATCGCCGCCGCCAGGAACAGCGCCGCCAGGGCCGCCGCCCACACCACGCCCATCGCCGCCGCGAGGTAGGCCTGGACCGCCGAGACCGCCGCGTACGTCACGGCCAGGCCGCGCCACGCCCGCCCCTCGCGCACGCCGGTTCCTCCCCCCGCCGCCGAAAGCGATTCAGCGTCCCGATTTCTCCGGCTCTCCCGGCGGATTCTTCGTATTGGCCCGCGCGCGCGTGGCGCTGAACACCGCGTCGAAGATCGGCGTCGGTTCCCCGTCGTCGCGCTTCGGCCGCTCGTCCCCCGGACTGCGCTTTTCCTCTCCCACGCGCCCATTTTCTGCGACGGCGGCCGATTTCGCTCGGGCAGCACGGAAAATCGCCCGGCCGGGGGATCACCCGCGTGGAGCTCTTTTTCCGGTCGCCGGCGGGAAAAGCGCCGCGGTTTCATTTCCGGGCGGCGGGAATAACCCGGGGGTGCCGCGGGATTGCACCCGGCATGAAAGCAGTCGTCTACCGCCGCCACGGCGGACCCGAGGTGCTGTCGCTGTCGGAGCGGGCCATCACGGAACCCGGGCCCGGCGAGGTCCGCGTCCGGATCGTCGTGTCCGCGGTCAACCCCACCGACTGGAAGGCCCGGCTCGGCCGCGGCGCCGAAGCCGGGACCGAAACACCCGACACCGTCCCCAACCAGGACGGGGCCGGCGTCGTCGACGCGGTCGGCCCGGACGTCACCGGGCTCGCCCCCGGCGACCGCGTGTGGCTGATCCTCGCGGGCACCCACGGCCCGGTGGCCGGCACCGCGCAGGAGTACACCGTGCTCCCCGCGGAGAAGGTCGTCCCCCTGCCCGACGGCGCCGGCTTCGACGAAGGCGCCGGGTTCGGCGTCCCGGGGCTGACCGCGCACCGGGCGCTGACCGTCGCCGAAGACGGGCCCACCCGGCTCGCCCCCGGCGCGCTCGACGGCCGGACGGTGCTGGTCAGCGGCGGCGCCGGCGCGGTCGGCAACGCCACGATCCAGCTCGGCCGCTGGGCCGGGGCCACCGTGATCGCGACCGTGAGCAGCGACGAGAAGGCCGCGCTCGCCCGCGCGGCCGGTGCCCAGCACGTGCTGCGCTACCCCGACCCGGACCTCGCCACCCGGATCCGCGAGGTCGCCCCGGACGGTGTCGACCTGGTCGTCGAGGTCGCGGCCGGCGTCAACGCCCCGCTGCACACCGAGGTCCTGCGCCCGCGCGGCACGGTCGCGGTCTACGGCGACGACCGCGGCACCGGGACGCTCACCCTCGACTTCGGCGCGAACCTGTGGCTGAACACGCGGTACCAGTTCCTGGTGCTCTACACGGTGGGGGCGGACAAGCTCCGCGCCGGGGCCGAAGACGTCTCGGCGGCGCTGGCCGACGGCGCGCTGCGGCTCGGCGAGGACCGCGGTGTGCCGGTCCACCGCTTCCCGCTCGAAGAGACCGCGAAGGCCCACATCGCGTCCGAGGAAGGGGCGACCGGGAAGGTCCTGATCGACGTCACCCCGGCCGGGTGACCAGCGCCTGAAGGAGGTCGAGCACCGTGACGCCGTCGTCGTCGCGGTGCTCGCGCCACCGGCCGAACAGCTCCTGCGCGGCGGTCACGAACGCGGGCGAGAGCCCGGCGTCGGCGCACGCTTCGGCGATCTCCGCCATCTCGCCTTCCCACCGCCAGGCCCGCTGCCCGGCGGAGGCGATCCCGCCGGGCGCGCCCAGCGGGGTGTGCGGCAGGACGTGGGGGGCGGGCCCCCGCCCCCCGCCCCCCCCCCCCCGGGGGGGCCCCCCCGCCGGGGGGGGGGCGGGGGGGGGGCGCGGGGGGGGGGGGGTGGGGGGGGCGGGGGGCGGGGGGGCC
>NZ_JAPZLD010000085.1:0-27666 GCF_030182635.1 Amycolatopsis ponsaeliensis | reverse complement strand
CGCGGCGGGGGCCGGGGCGGGTGGGGGGGGCGGGTGGTTGGGCGGGGGTTGTTTCCCCCGTCCTATTCACAACCCCTCCCCCCCCCCCCCCCCCCCAGCCGCGGCAGACCACCCGCCGCGGCCGGGCTGGCGCGACGCTAGCGAGCGTCCAGGACTGATGGTTGCCGCTCGGCGGCGGACACGCCCCAGAACAGGGGCGCGGCGTCGTCGAGCAGCAGTCCCGCCGCCCAGCGCGGCTCCACCAACAGGACGCCGTCGTCGCACTCGATCGTCCACTGTGGACAGCAAGCCAGCACGACGAGCAGGTCGCCGTCGGCTTCCGGGACGACGTCGGGCTCGGTGACCAGGGCCAACGTCACCGTAGCCGCCAGCGGGTGCCGCGTCCGCAGGGACAAGCCCGCCGGGTGCGGGGACAGGTCGAAGTCCAGCCTCCCGTCCAGCTCCCGCGCCCGGGTCAGCCACCGGGCCAGGATGTCATCCCACGGTGCGTCGGTGGCGAACCGGGCCGGCGCGGACTCGGCCGCCAGCGGCACCGACAGCAACGCCAGCAGGTAGTCCCGGATCATCCGGCCCGCCCGAGCAGGCCGGCGTCGAGAAAAGCCCGCGACACCGAAGGATCCTCGAACACTCCGTTGTCCCGGAGCATGCGCAGTGTCGGCGTCGCGTTGCGCAGCACCGCATCTCGGGTCCGCTCCGACGTGGACATCTCGGCCACGATCCGCACCGGGTCGTCGAACTCGCCGGGCATGCTCCGCAGTACGCCGATCAGCGCGGGTTCGTCCGGCCAGAGGAACGCGTGGATCACCCGGGGCAGCAGCCCGCCGATCTTGCGGCGCAACGGCAGCGGCATCCTCGGCCACAGCAGCTCGAACAGCTGGCGGAAGAACGCGTGGTGCCGGCCCTCGTCCGCGGCGTGGTCCCGCGCGAGCTCGCGAACCGCCGGCTGCACGGACGGATCCTTCGGCAGCTTGGTCAGGGTGCCGGTGATCAGGGTTTCCGAGACGATCGCGAAGAACAGCTTGACCAGCGGCCGGTACGCGGGCAGCTCGGCCGAGTACAGCGTGGCGAGCTCGGTGAGGAACCGCGGCCGGTGCTCGATCGGGACCACCCCGGTCTCGGCCATCACCGCGGACTTGAGCGTGTTGGACATCTCCGCGTGGCCGGCTTCGTCGGTGTAGATCCGCAGCACGTCGTCCTTCATGGCGGCGGGCAGCCACGGCAGGAAGCCCGGCGACCGCAGCAGCGCGCAGATCTCGTTGACCGGCCCCATTTCCAGCTGCACCGTGAACTCCAGGTGCAGGTAGAGGCTGTGGACGAGGATCGCCGCGCGGACGCCGGCCGGGGCCGCGAGCACCGGCGGGCACGCCGACAGCGGGCACAGATCCGCCGAGAAGAAGTGCCGGCCCGCGGTGAACGGGGAGTCCCGGTGGGGCTTGGAGCGCACCCAGGACCGCCGGTCCCACTCGGTGAACCTCGACCGATACTCGCTTGCTGTCAACGGTTTCACCTCCTGTCCCACTTCACCACGCACGACCGGGAGGCCCAACCCCTATGTTCGTTGTCGCTGCCCGCGAGCCTGGATACGATCCGCCGCAACGGAGGGAGCAAACATGTGCGGGGTTGCCGGCTGGGTGTCGTTCGACCGTGATCTGACCAGGGAACGGCCCGCCATCGAGGCCATGACGCACAGCATGCGCCAGCGCGGCCCGGACGAGTGGGGGATCTGGACCGGCACGCACGCCGCCTTCGGCCACCGCCGGCTCTCCATCATCGACCTGCCCGGCGGAACCCAGCCGATGTCGGTCGACACCCCGGACGGCGAGGTCGTGCTCACCTACAGCGGTGAGACGTACAACTTCGTCGAACTGCGCGACGAACTACGCCGGCGCGGGCACCGGTTCCGCACCGCGAGCGACACCGAAGTGGTGCTGCGCGGGTACTTGGAGTGGGGCGCGGCGGTCGCCGAGCGGATGGTCGGCATGTGCGCGATCGGGCTGTGGGACGGCCGGACCGAAAGCCTGGTCCTCATCCGCGACCGCCTGGGCACCAAGCCGTTGCACTACTTCCCGACCGAGGACGGCGTCCTGTTCGGCTCCGAGCCGAAGGCGATCCTGGCACATTCGCTGGCGGAGCCGGTGGTCGGCACCGACGGCATCCGGCGGCTGCTGCTGGGGTTCCCGACCACCGACGAAGGCGTCTGGTCCGGCGTGAAGATCGTCCGCCCGGGCACCGTGATCACGGTGGACCGGTCCGGCCTGCGCGAGCACACCTACTGGCGCCTGACCGCCGAACCGCACACCGAGGACCGGGAATCCACGATCCGGACGGTCCGCGCGATGATCGAGGACAACGTCGCCCACGAGCTGGTGGCCGACGTGCCCCGGGGCGTGCTGCTGTCCGGTGGCCTGGACTCCAGCGTGCTCACCGGCCTGGCCGACCGCAGCCTGCGCCCGCGCGGCGAAGCCGTCCGCACGTTCTCGGTGGACTTCCCCGACCAGACCGAGAACTTCAAGCCCGACAGCATCCGGGGGAGTGCCGACGGCCCCTACATCGCCGACGTCGTGGCGCACGTCGGGACCGAGCACCACCAGCTCGTCCTGGACCACCGCGCCCTGTCCGACCCGGAGGTGCGCCGGGAAGTCGTGGCGGCGTGGGACGCGCCCTACGGCATGGGGGACATGAACAGCTCGATCTTCCTGCTGTTCAAGGCACTCAAGGAACACGTCACGGTGGCGTTGAGCGGCGAGGCCGGCGACGAGATCTTCATGGGCCACCTCTGGCACCACGCCGAAGCGGTCTACTCGGGTGACAACTTCCCCTGGTTCGTCGCGTGGCCCCAGCTGAACACGTCGTCCTACATGACGCAGGAGTTCCTCGACCTGATCGACCTCCCGGGGTTCACCAAGGACAGCTACCACGACGCGCTCACCGAAGTCCCGCACCTGGACGGCGAGGACACCCGCCGCCGCAAGCAGCGCGAGATCGCCTACCTGGGCCTGACCCGCTTCATGCGCACCCTGGAGGACCGCCTGGACCGGATGGCGATGCGCGCGGGCGTGGAGACGCGGGTCCCGTTCTGCGACCACCGCCTGGTGCAGTACCTGTACAACGTCCCCTGGTCGATGCACACGTTCGACGGCCACGAGAAAAGCCTGCTCCGAGCGGCGGCCCGGGACCTGCTCCCGGACTCGGTGGCGGCCCGCCGCAAGAGCGGCTACCCCTCGACCCAGGACCTCCGGTACGTGGCGGCGCTCCAGCAGCAGGTCCGGGACGTCCTCACCGAGGCGAACACCGACGCGTTGTTCATGTGCGACCCGGCGAAGGTGGCGGAAGCAGCTGCCCGCAACCCCGCCGACGTGGACCCCGCGGCCCGGTTCACCTTCGAGCGAATCCTCGACGTCGCCGTCTGGCTGGACATCACCAAGCCCAGCCTCAAATTGTCTTGACCTGACCCGGCTTGTCCAGGTGCTCTTGGACGCGTTGTGCGTCTTCGGTGCGGTGCTGAGCGCGGAAGAGCCGGAGCGCGTGCCGCCACGCGGTGCGGGCGCGGGCTTCGTCGCCGGCGTGAGCCTGGCCGATGTTCTCGGGGATCAGTGGGTCAGGAACTCGTCCGGCCGCAGCGCGCGGCCGACGATCCGGACGTCGCCGATCCAGCCGTGGAACACGTTGTCCAGCGCGCCGCCGTACTCGTGGCCGCCGAGGAGCCACGTCAGACCCAGGGAGGCGATGCCGACCGAGTCCGTGGAGGGGTTGTCCGCCACCGGGGAGCTTTCGACGTAGACCTTGGTGTGGTGCCCGTCGTTGACGACCGCGATGTGCCACCACTGGTCTTCGGCCAGGCCGTGGCTCCAGTTGGTCGTCGGGTAGGTCTGGCTGAGGGGGTAGCAGTTGAACTGCACCTCACGACCGTTGTTCGTGGTCATCAGCTGGGCCACCGGCTCCTTCGGGTCGGTGTTCTTGCCGTGCTTGCCCGCGTCGCCGGACGCGCCGCGGCGGACCAGGACCGGCATGTTGCCGTTGGTGCCGCCGTCCCAGTCGCGCGGGATCTTCACGAAGGTCTCGATCGTGTAGCCGCGCTTGAACGTCTCGGTGTTCAGCGGCGCGCCCGAGCCCGTGGTCAGGTACGCGCCGTGCAGCGGGCTCTTGCCGCCGGTGAAGCGGAGGCTGGCGTGGCCCGGCTGGTCGGGGTGGTGGTCGTCGGTCCAGGTCAGGGCGTCGGGGGCGGTGCCGGCGACCGACTGCAGCGTGAGGTCGTTGCCGCGGCCCGACAGGTCGCGCACCTTCTGGCCTGAGGTGACGGCGCTGCCGTTCGCGCCGACGTTGTCGAAGCGCCAGTACGCGAGCGTGCCCGGCACGAGCACCTGGCCGGCCGGACGCGCCGGGCGGACCGGCACGGGGATGAAGCCGGCGAAGCGCTGTTCGAAGTCGAACGGCATCGAGAAGCGGTCGACGGACGTGGTGAGCCGCGACTCCAGCACCTCCAGGCGGTTGCGCTTCGCGGGGTCCTTCTCGAGGATCCACGGCGAGACCGTCTCGACGTCGATCGTGTCGCGCGCGAGGTCGAAGTGGTACAGGCGCAGCATGCCGCCGCCGCTCATGTACCGGTTCTGGTAGTTCGTGATGTGCAGGTGCACGTCGTGGCCGGCGGCGTTCTTCTTCGTCATCCGGCCCGAGGGCCAGTAGTGGCCGTTGAGCGTGAGGAAGATCTGGTCGTTGTCCTTGATCAGCGCGTCCCACACCGTTTGGCCGTATTCGGTGATCTCGGCGTTGTTCTCGGGGTCGCCCGACTCGTACGGGTAGACCTCGTCGCCGTAGGTCGGCGCGACGATCTCGTGGCAGGTCAGGATCACCGGCAGGTGCGCGTTCTTCCCGATCACGTCGTTGGCCCACGCGAAGCCCGCGGCCGACGTGCGCCAGTCCATGGCCAGCAGCAGCCACTCGCGCCCGGCGGCGCGGAAGACGTGCGCGGTGTTGTAGCCGCTCGCGTCGGAGCCGAGGAAGGACTTCTGCCGGCGGAACCGCTGCGGGCCCATCGTCTGCAGGTACGGCGTGGTCCCGCGCGTGTCGTCCCCGGACACGTCGTGGTTGCCCGCGAGCACGCTGTAGGCGACGCCGGCCGCGTCGGCCTGCTTGAACGTCTTGTCCACGGCCTGGAACGACGTGACGTCGGCGTCCTGCGTCAGGTCGCCGAGGTGGGCCAGGAAGACGATGTTGCCGGCCGGCTTGCCGCTGTTCTCGATCACATACCGCAGCGACGCTTCCTGCGGTTCCGGGTTGATGCTGTTCTGGCTGCCCCAGTAGAGGTACTGGGTGTCCGGCATCACCGCGACGGTGAACTGGAGGCTCTCGCCGTCCGGGTGCCACCTGCCGCCGGCGCCGTTCGCGCTGCTCGCGGGGTCGGCTTCGGCCGGTGCGGCGCCGAGTGCACCCAGCGCCGTCACGCCGGCACCGGCCAGCCCGGCGGTGCGCAGGAAGGACCGTCGGTTCGGGCCCGCCGGGTTTTCGCGCATGATCTGCCTCATTCGGTTTCCGGGAGAATGCTTCGGCGACCGGACGCTATGCCCGCCTGCTTGAGCCGATGCGAACGCCGGATGGCCTGCTGACGTCGGCTTCCTTACGTCGCGCGCTTACGACTGTGTGGTTCGCCCGGTCAGGCAGTGCTGCACGAGGGGACCGAACGTGGCGACCAGCTCGTCGACGGACGCGGACGCGATCGGCTCGATGCGCGCGATGTACCGGGCCACCGCGAGCCCCAGGATCTGGACGTCGACCATGCCCGCCCGCAGCCGGGCGTCCGGCGTGCCGAGCAGTGCCGCGAGCCTGCCGGTGATCTCCCGGTCGATGAACTCGCGCAGGAGCGCCTCGGACCGCGGGTCGCCGGGAGCGGACCTGGTCAGCGTCACCAGCGGCAGGTGGTCGGACTTGTCGAGGTTCTCCACGAGCGTCCGGACGAGGCGCTCGCCGAGGGTGGCGAGGTCACCGGCGAAGAGTGCCTCGATGGCCTGCGGGACGTCGCTTGCCATGTCGGTCACGGCGCCGAACAGGCCTTGTTTGGTGCCGAAGAAGTAGAACACCATCGCCGGGTCGACGCCCGCGGCGGTGGCGATCGCGCGCACGGTCGTGCTGCCGTAGCCGTGCTGGTGGAACAGCTCGCGGGCGACCTGCAGGATCCGCTGCTTGCTCTCCGCGCCGGACCGCCAGCGTCCGGGGCGGCTGCTGTTGTCGTGCTCTGTCATGACCGCCGAAGCCTAACACTCGTTCTTCATCGCCTGGTGGAGTTTTCCCGGAACTCGCCGTACGGTGTTCTTCATCAGGTGATGAAGAATGGGGATGAGGGCATGCGGGTGGTCGTGGTCGGAGCCGGCTTGGGCGGGTTGACGCTCGCGCACGGGTTGCGCCGGGAGGGGATCGACGTCGTGGTGTACGAGCGGGACGCCGCGTCGGGGCGTCCGCAGGGGGTGAGCCTGCACGTCGACGAGCGCGGCGCGTCGGCGCTGCGGGCGTGCCTGCCGCCGGCGCACGTCGCGATGGTGGAGGCCACCGCGGGGGGACCGCGCGAGCGGACCCTGACACTGTCCGATGTGGACGGAGAACTCGCCGTCACGGGCGCTCAGCCTGCCGACGGCACGGCGGGCCGGGCGCGGCCGGGCCGGCAGGTCCACCGGCCGCTGCTGAAAGAGGTGCTGCTGACGGGCCTGGACGACGTGGTCCGGTTCGGCGCCGAGTTCACGCGGTTCGAGCAGCGCGCCGACGGCACGGTCGGAGTGTGGTTCGCCGACGGCCGGGCGGACACCGCCGACGTGCTGGTCGGTGCGGACGGCATCGGGTCGGCGGTGCGCCGCCGGTACCTGCCCGAGGCGCGGGTGGTGGACACGGGACGCCGGATGATCATGGGCGCGACCCCGCTGCGTGCCGTGCTCGGAACCGGTCTGCCCGGCCTGATCGGCGACAGCCCCGCCGCCGCGCACGTGCGGGGCACGATGCTGGCGTTGGGCGTGCTGCGGTTCACCGAACCGCCCGTGCTCGCGCGGCAGCGGTGGCTGCCTGCCCTGCGCCACAGTGCGGTCGCCGAACTCGAGGACTACGTGATGTGGGCCTTGCCCGTCACGCGGGAGCGGCTCGGTTCGGCCTCGGTCTGGCGCCGGGCCGGGGAACTGGCCGCGGACCTGCCTCCGGCCCTCCGGCTGGTCGTCGCCGAGGCGTGGCCGGAGGTCACGGTCGCGCTGCGCATCGGGACGATCCCGCCGATCCCGGCCTGGCCCGCGAGTCCGGTGACCGTCCTCGGCGACGCCGTCCACCTGGCCCCGGGGTTCGGCGGCAACCTGGCGATGCGGGACGCGCACCACCTCGGCGAGGCACTGGCCGGGGCGTACCGCGGCCGGGTCGGCTTGCTCGACGCGATCGGCGCCTACGAGGACACGATGCGCCGTGGCAGCTTCCCGGCTGTCGTTGTGAAGGCGGGCAAATGAGCCTCGGCATGCTGACGCAGAGGTCACTGTCGATGTTCGACGCGGTGGGCGGGTGGCGCACCGTCGCCGAAGGCGTCGCGTCGCGGGTGCTGTTCCTCGTCGCGTACCTGGTGACCGGGCAGGTGCTGCCGTCCGCGCTGGTCGCGGTCGGTGGTGTGGCCGTGCTGGCCGTGGTGCGGCTGTGCACCGGCGGCAAGGTCTGGCAGCCGGCGATCGGGGTGATCGTGGTCGGGGCGTCGGCGTTGCTGGCCGGGAGCACCGGGCACGCGGTCGACTTCTACCTCTCCGCCGTCCTGCTGCAGGCGGGCGGCGGTGTGCTGTTCCTGGTGTCGCTGCTGGTGCGCCGGCCGCTCATCGGGGTGGTGCTGGGCACGGTGCGCGGCGAAGGCTCCGCTTGGCGCCGCGACCGCCGGCAGCGGCGGCGCTATTCCCTGTGCACGGCGGTGTTCCTGGCGAAGTTCGCCATCGCCACCGCCGTGCTGGTGCCGCTGTACTCGGCCGGGCTGGTGCTGCCGCTCGGTATCGCCGCCACGGTGCTGGGCGGTGCGCCCGCGGCCGGCGGTTGCGTTTACCTGTGCTGGCGGATCCTGCGCGAAGACCCGCAGAGCGACCGGTAGCGCGGGGCTCAGACCGCGGTGCCCCCGGTGACGGGCAGCACGACGCCCGTCACGAAGGACGCGCGGTCGCTCAGCAGCCAGGCCGCCGCCTCCGCGATCTCCGCGGGATCGGCGGCGCGGCCCAGCGGGGTGTTCGCGACGATCCGGTCGATCACCCCGGGGTCGTGCCGGTTCCAGTCGTCGACCATCTCGGTGAGCGTCAGGCCCGGGGCGATCGCGTTGACCCGGATCCCCGCCGGGGCGTAGGTGACGGCCGCGGACTCGGTGATGCTGTTCACCGCGCGCTTGGCGGCTCCGTAGGCGGGGAGCGCCGGGTTGCCGATCAGGCTGCCCACGCTGCTCGTGTTGACGATCGCCCCACCGCCGGTCATGGCTTTCACCTCCGCGGACACCGCGTAGAAGACGCCCTTGAGGTTCACCCGCAGCACGAGGTCGAAGTCGTCCTCGGGGAAGTCCGCGATCGGGTGCGGGGGCACTCCGACGCCGGCGTTGTTGAACGCGACGTCGAGCCGTCCGTGGCGGTCGAGGACCGTCGCCACGGCCCGCTCGATGCTCGCGGTGTCACCCAGGTCGGTGACGACGTAGGACGAGCCGGGGATCTCGTCGGCGAGGTCCTTCAGCGCGGCTTCGGTGCGGGCGGCGAGCACGATGGTCGCGCCCTCGCGGGCGAACAGGCGGGCCGCCGCGGCCCCGATGCCGCGGCTGGCCCCGGTGACCAGCGCGATCTTGTCGGTCAGCATTCCGGTGTGGGTCATGATCCCCACCGTGCGCCCGCGTCGCGGCCGCAGGCAGGCCCTGGCGATACCTGGCAGGCCCGCCGCGCCGGGGTGACACTCGAAGCATGGACAAGCACGAGCTCGGCCGGTACCTGCGATCGCACCGCGAGAAGCTGACGCCGGAGACGGTCGGGCTGCCGGCCGCCGGGCCGCGCCGGACGCCGGGCCTGCGCCGCGAGGAGGTGGCGCAGCTGGCGCACATCTCCACGCAGTACTACACGCGGCTGGAGCAGGCCCGTGGCCCGCACCCGTCGCGGCACGTGCTGGCCGCCCTCGGCCGGGCGCTGCGCCTCAACGACGCCGAGCGCGCCCACCTCTACACCCTCGGTGGCCAGCAGGCCGAGCCGCCGGGCCCGTCGGCCGACGTCCCGGACCGCGTCCTCGACCTGATCGAGCGCCTGCCGCACACCGCGGCCGTCGTGCTCGACGCCAGGTACGACGTCCTGGCCTGGAACCCGCTCGCCGCGGCGCTGCTGGAGGACTTCTCGGCCCGGCCGCGCCGGGAGCGCAACATGATCCGCCGCTACTTCCTGGACCCCGACCCCGCGCGCCGTCACTACGGCATCACCGACGCCGACGGAGCGTTCGCCCGCTTCGCCGCCGGTCACCTGCGCGCGGCGGTCGCGCGGTATCCCGACGACCACGCCACGAAGGAGCTGGTCCGCGAACTCCTGGACAACAGCCCCGAATTCGCGGCGTTGTGGCCCGACCCGGAGGTCTCCGACCACCGCCGGCTGGCCAAGACGATCGCGCACCCGCAGCTGGGCCCGATCACCCTCGACTGCGACATCCTGCTGGTGCCGGAGCGCGACCAGCACGTGGTGCTGTTCACCGCCGAACCCGGCACCCCCGCCCACGAGCAGCTCCAGCTGCTCGCGGTCATCGGCACGCAGCAGCTGACCTGACCCCCCGGCTCAGCGATCCGCGTGGTCGAGGGCGGCGACCTCGTGGACGGCGCCGGCGACGGCCCGGAAGTCCTTGCGCAGGATCGCGCCGTGGTTGCTCGCCACCTTCGCGCTCACCTCGATGCGCGGGTTGCGGGCGGTCACCGCGTCGAGGCTGGTGCGGATCCGTTCCTGCTCGTCGCCCCGGCTGCCCAGCGACGTGCCCGACGCGACCACGTACCGCGTCGGGACGGTGATCCGGTCCAGCACCGGGCCCAGCTCGCGCTCGCGGGAGATCACGCCGACCTCGATGTTGCTCTCGGCCTGCTGCGCGGCGGTCATCCGCGGGGCGAGGCCGGTGGGGCGCAGCAGCGGCAGGAACCAGCCCATCCGCTTGAACAGCTTGCGGATCCGCTGCTCCATGGCCTCGTCGAGCCAGTCGTACGGGAACGCGCCGTCGACCAGGACCGCACCCACCGCCCGGGCCGGGTTCCGGCTGGCCCAGTGCGCCCCGACGAACGCCCCGTAGGACCAGCCCACCAGCAGCGGCCGGTCCACGCCCCGCGCCGCGAGCACGGCGTCGACGTCCCGGACGGCGGCTTCGAAGGAGTAGTCGGCCGAACGCTTCGACTTGCCGCGAGCGCGTTCGTCGTAGGTGATGTGCCGGAAGCCGGGGCCGAGTTCGGCGATGACCCGCTTCCAGTAGCCCTGCGTGGCGAACTGGCCGTTGAGGTAGACGACCGGGACGCCGGGGCCGCCGGTGTCGGTGACGGCGAGTGCGGTGTCGTCGACCGGCAGCAGGCCGGTCCAGGTCGAGGAAGTGCTGTTCGTTGTCATGCCGCCGAGTTTCGCCGTCCCGCCTGACACCACCCTGACGCTGCTCTGACACGGCCGGAACGCGGAGGATTGGCCACCCAGGCCGTCGCCGCTCGTGGGCGTAAGCGTCAGGTAAGGATCATCGGCGACGTGAGGTGGGACACTCGGAGGGCAACCGAAACCGGGAGGAACCCATGTCCCACAACCATTCTTGGCGGACGATGGTCACGAAACCGACCGGGATCCGCCCGCTCCACTGGGGACTGATCGTCGGCTACGCGCTGATCGTCGCCGGTGGTGCCAAGGTCTTTTCGCTGCTCGGGTCCGGGATGATGACGGGTTTCGCGCTGGTGGGCGCGTGGCTGATGCTCATGCTGGGCCTGGCCTACGCGGGAGTCCGCCTCCGTCCGTCCACCGGTGGGGCGCTGTTCGCCGGATTCGGGTTCGGGGTCCTGCTGGTCGTCTTCTTCGCCGGAATGCAGATGGTCCGCTGAATATGTGGACACGACCGGGCGTTCGACGGCGGCGGTGAGAAGACCCGGGCGGGCCCGGAACCGGATGTTGTTCCCGCCGGGCCGCAGGTGCTATACCGGCACCTGCGCGGTGTCGCGAGGACGCGATGCCACAAGCGAGCGGAGTGGCTGGTGGCAAACCGTACTTTGCGCTCATCTGTCGTCGTGGCGGCCCTGACCGCGCCCGTCCTCTTGCTGGGGACCGCGAGCGCGGTGGCCGCTCCCGGTGCTTCACCAGGGCGGCAGCTGACGATCGAGACGGTGTCGAACCCGCGGCCCGCGCTCGTCAGCGGGGGACAGGTCCTGGTCAAGGTCGTCCCGCCGGAGCGGACGCGGGTCACCGTCAGCACCAACGGCCACGACGTCACCTCGAACTTCCGCGCCCAGCCGGACGGCAGCCTGCTCGGCCTGGTGACCGGCCTGCGCGACGGCGCCAACGACCTGAGCGCCCGGGCGAGCGGGCGCGGCCCGGACCGGCGGGCGAACCTGCGCGTCACCAACCACCCGATCACCGGGCCCGTCTTCTCCGGCTCGCAGCAGCGCCCGTTCTACTGCGAGACCCAGGCGTTCGGCCTGCCCGCCGCGTCGCAGCCGCTCTGCAGCGCGCCGACCCAGGTGAGCTACCAGTACAAGACCACCGCCGGGGCGTTCGCGCCGCTGGCGGACCCGGCGACCCGGCCCGCGGACCTCGCGACGGCCACGGTCGACGGACACCCGGTGCCGTACGTGGTGCGCGTCGAGCGCGGCACGATCGACCGGGCCGTCTACGAGCTGGCGGCGCTCTACGACGGCGCGCCGTCGCCGGTCACGCCGGACAAGAGCTGGAACGGGAAGCTCGTCTACACCTTCGGCGGCGGCTGCAACGCGGGCTACCACCAGGGCAACGCGACCGGCGGGGTCGTCAACGACCTGTTCCTGACCCAGGGCTACGCCGTCGCGTCGTCGAGCCTGAACGTGCTCGACAACAACTGCAGCCCGATCATCTCGGCCGAAGCGGCGATGATGGTCAAGGAACACTTCGTCGAGACCTACGGCCCGGTCGCGCACACCATCGGCTGGGGTGGCTCGGGCGGGGCGATCCAGCAGTACGACATCGCCGAGAACTACCCCGGCATCGTCGACGGCATCATCCCCGGCGTCTCGTTCCCGGACCCGCTGAGCGTGGGCGGCCCGGTGTCGGACTGCCGCCTGCTCGACCGGTACTTCGCCGGGCCGGGCGCGTCGTTCACCGCGGCGCAGAAGCAAGCCGTCGCGGGCTTCGCAAGCTACGACACCTGCGTCTCGTGGGACCAGACCTTCGCCAGCCGCGCCACCGCGACCGACAGCTGCAACGCGGCCATCCCGGTCGCCGCGCGGTGGGATCCGGTCACCAACCCGCGCGGGGTGAAGTGCAACTCGAACGAGCAGCTGGCCAACCAGATCGGCCGGGACCCGAAGACCGGGTTCGTGCGCAGCCCGCTGGACACCACCGGCGTGCAGTACGGCCTGGCCGCGCTGAAGGCCGGGACGATCACCGCGGCGCAGTTCGCCGACCTCAACGCCGCCATCGGCGGCCTCGACTACACCGGAAAGCCCGCGCCGCAGCGGATCGCGGCCGACCCGAAGGCGCTGAACGCGGTGTACGCCGACGGGCTCGTGAACTCGGCGTCGCAGGGCTTGCGGGAAACGCCGATCATCGACCAGCGGACCGATCTGGACCTCGCCGGGTTCGGCAACGACATCCACACCACCGAGTGGTCTTACGTGATGCGGCAACGGCTTCTGCGGGCGAACGGCACCGCGGCGAACCAGGTCATCATCGAAAACCACCCGACCGCGGGCGAAGCCGCTGCCGCCAGCATCTACGAGCTCGACGCGATGGACCGCTGGCTGACCGCGATCGACGCCGACGGATCACACCGGAGCCTCCAGCAGAAGGTGCTGGCGAACCGGCCGGCCGATCTCGGCGACGGCTGTTACCTCTCCGCCGCGTCGCGGGTCACCGAGAAGCTGACGTACCCGGCGAGCGGCCAGTGCGGCGCGCAGTACCCGGTGGCGGCCAACACCCGGATGGTCGCGGGGGAGAGCCTGGCCCTCGATGTGCTGAAGTGCCGGCTGAAGCCGCTGGACTTCCGCGACTACCCGGTCGCTTTCACCGCCGCGGACCGGAAGCGGCTGCGGGCGGCGTTCCCCGACGGCGTCTGCGACTACAGCCGTCCGGGCGTGGGGCAGCGCGCCCCGATCGGGGCCTGGCTGAGCTACGGCGACGAACGGACGGGCACCACCCCGCCGACGAAGCTGCGGTGACGCTCGACCTCAGCTCCCGTCGGTTCCGTTGCCCGGCAAGGAGAACTTCGCCGCGATCGACGGGGTCAGCGGCACATCGAGGCTCCCTTCGACGAGTTCCGTCCGCAGCCGGTTCGTGGCCTTCCAGCCGTCCAGGGCGCGGGCCGGGTCGGCGGCCGACACCGCCAGGAGCAGCGCGTCCACGAGGAGGAGCTGGCACACCAGGCCGCTGGGCAGCGAGTTCTCCGTCGACGGCGTCACGAGCACCGTGTCCACCCGGTCCGCGAAGTGGCTGGCCAGCATCTCGGTGATCAGCACGACCGGGCAGCCGATCCGGAGGGCCTCGCTGATCGCCACGTCGTGTTCGCGCACGTGGCGCAGCGGTGCCACCAGCACCAGCGCGGAGTCCGGCCGCAGCTGGCCGAGCTCGTCGGCGAAGTTGTAGCCGGTCAGGCCGGTCACCGTCGCGATCCGGCCGATGCGGCGCAGTCCCAGTGCCAGCGAATCGGCCACCGGCAGCGCCGATCCGTAGCCGACGACCAGCGTGTTCGCCGCCGCGGCGAGGGTGGCGGCCGCCACTTCGAACGTCTCCGAGGGGACCGACCGGGGGAGGGCCCGGACGAGCTCGGCCGCGTCCAGGCTGATCTTGGCCAGCAGCTGGCCGCCGTCGTCGGACCGGGTCAGGTGGTCGGCGAGGGTCTGTTCCGGGTCGCGGACCGGGTTGAGCACCGCCGCGGCCGCGCGGCGCAGTTCGCCGAGGCCGCCGAAGCCCAGCTGCTTGACCGTCCGGATGACCGTCGCGTCGCTGACCTCCGCGCGCCGCGCGATCTCCTGCGCCGAGAAGACCGACGCTTCGGCGGGGTGGCGGGCGAAGAAGTCGACCACCCGGAGCCCGCCGGCGCTCAGCTGGTCACGGACCTGGGCGATGCGTTTCGTGAGCGTGGGTTCCATCTAGTCCCCACTAGACATTCTCGATTTCATGAAGTACACACTACATCACCCTGATGGGCGGAGGTAGTGACATGCCACGGACACGCCGGTTGCTCGCGGCGATACTGGTCCCGATCCTGACTTCGACCGGCTGCGGGCTCGGCTCGGCGGGCGCCGCCGACCCCGCACTGGTCACCCGGCCCCACGGCCGCTGCGACCCGGCGATGACCGCGGCCCTCCCCGCGCCCGTCCGCGGACGCGGCGCGTTCCAGGTCGCGATGGTGCCGGACACGCCGCCGATGGCCTACTACGCCGAGGACGACGCGACGATCGTCGGCTTCGACCGCGACCTGAGCCAGGCCATCGCCGACGTCTTCTGCGTCGGCACCGACCCGGTCCCCACCAACATCGACGCGGTCGTGCCCGGGCTCGCCGCCGGACGCTACGACCTGGTGCTCGCCTCGCTCAGCCCGACCGACGAGCGGCGGAAGAAAGCCGACTTCGTCACCTACTACAACGGCGGACAGGGCTTCCTCGCGAGCCACCGCACGAACTTCGCGGTGAACACCTACGCCGACCTGTGCGGCCGCGAGGTCGGCGTCGTGGTCGGGTCGGTCCAGCAAGGACAGCTGGACCAGGCAGGCGACACCTGCGCCGAGGCCGGGCGGCCCGCTTGGCGGGTCAGCTTGTTCCCCAACGGCAACGCCGCGGTGCTCGCCCTGCGCAGCAGCCGCATCGACGTCCTGTACTTCTCCATCTCGCTGACGCAGTACGTCGCGAGCCGGTCGCCGGACCTGTTCCGGCTGGCCGGGCGGTACAAGCGGGCGATCGTGGCGCTGGGGCTCAAGCGGGACTCGCCGCTGACCGGCGCCGTCCACGAAGCCGTGCGCCGCCTGATGGCCGACGGCACCTACCGCGCGATCCTGGCCAAGTGGGGCCTCCAGGAGAACCACCTCGACACGACGGAGATCCTGAAAGGACGGTCCTGAGCATGGTTTCCCTCGACCGCGGCACGGAAACGCGGCTCCCGGCCCGCATCCTCGGCCGCAAGAAGTACGGCACGTGGATCGCCGGCGCGGTCGCCGCGGTCCTCGTCGCGCTCGTCCTCACCTCCGCCTTCACGAACGAGAACTTCTCCTGGCCGGCGTTCGGGCACTACCTCTTCAGCCCATCGCTCCTGCTCGGGCTGGGGCACACCGTCGAACTGGCGGTGATCTCGATGGCGCTGTCGATCGTCCTCGGGGTCGTCCTGGCGATGATGCGCCAGTCCGCGAACAAGGTGCTGACGACGGCGGCGGGCGCGTACGTCTGGGTCTTCCGCGCGACTCCGCTGCTCGTGCTGCTGCTCCTGCTCTACAACCTGGCCGCGCTGTATCCCCAGCTTTCCCTCGGGAACCTGGTCTCGGTGGACACGAACACCGTCATCACGGTGGCCGGAGCCGCGATCATCGGGCTCACCCTGCACGAATCGGCGTACTGCGCGGAGATCTTCCGCGCCGGGCTGATCTCCGTGGGGCGTGGTCAGCGCGAAGCGGCCGAGGCGCTGGGGATGCCGGGAATGCTGGCCCTGCGCCGCATCGTGCTGCCGCAGGCCATGCGGGCGATCGTCCCGCCGTTGACCAACCAGTTCGTCAACGTGGTCAAGACGACGTCGATCGTCAGCGTCATCGCGATGCCGGAACTCCTCTACAGCGCCCAGATCATCTACGCGCGGACCTACGAGACGATCCCGCTGCTCCTGGTCGTGACGTTCTGGTACCTCGTCATCACCGCTCTGCTCACCGTTGCCCAGCGACGCATCGAACGGCACTTCAACCGCGGGGAGGCTGGCCTGTGACCACGTCGGCGATCGAGATCCGGAGCGTGCACAAGCGGTACGGCGCCCTGCACGTCCTGCGCGAGGTCGACCTGGTCGTCCGGCCGGGCGAGGTCGTCTGCCTGATCGGTCCTTCGGGATCCGGGAAGAGCACGTTGCTGCGGTGCATCAACAACCTGGAGAAGATCCAGGCGGGCTCGATCCTCGTGGACGGCGGCCTGGTCGGCTACCGGTGGGCCGGCGACGACCTGCAGGAGACGACGCCACGCCAAGCCCGTCGCGCCCGCCGGGACATCGGGATGGTGTTCCAGCAGTTCAACCTGTTCTCCCACTTCACGGTGCTGCAGAACCTGATCGAAGCGCCGGTCCGCGTCCTCGGCGTGCCGCGGCGCGAGGCCGTCGAGCGCGCCGACGGGCTGCTCGCGAAAGTCGGGCTGTCCGACAAGCGCGAGAGCTACCCGGCGCAGCTGTCCGGCGGGCAGCAGCAGCGCGTCGCGATCGCACGAGCCCTGTGCATGAAACCGAAGCTCATGCTGTTCGACGAACCCACCAGCGCGCTGGACCCCGAACTGGTCGGCGAGGTCCTCGACGTCCTGCGCGACCTGGCCGCGGACGACATGACGATGGTCATCGTCACGCACGAAATGGGGTTCGCCCGCCAGGTCGCCGACACGATCGTCTTCATGGACCAGGGCCGGATCGTCGAACGGGGGCCGGCGAGCCAGGTCCTCGACGCCCCGCGTGAGGACCGCACCCGCCGTTTCCTCGAGCGGGTCCGCTGAAAGGGAGGAATCGCACGTGCAATCCGTCGAGTACGCCGTCATCGGGGGTGGTGTCGCAGGCACTGCCACCGCGTGGAACCTCGCCCGTCGCGGCGCGGAAACCGTTGTGCTGGAAGCGGACGAGCTCGCGTCCGGCGCGTCGGGCGGCCCCGGTCGCCGGGGCGTCCGGGCCGGGGGCCGGGACCTGCGGGAACTGCCGCTGGCGCGGCGCGCGATGGAGCTCTGGCCGGAGCTGGATTCGCTGCTCGGGGCGCCGACGGGCTATCGGCGCAACGGCCTGCTGAGCGTCTACGACGTCGAGGTCGCCGGGGTTTCGGGCTGGCAGAGCCTGCCCGCCCGGGCGCAAGCGCAGCAGGCGGCCGGGATCCCGTGTTCGATCGTCGACCGCGAACAGCTGGACGCAATGCAGCCGGGCCTCGCCGCCGACATCCGGGTCGCGCTCTTCACCCCCGAAGACGGCACGGGCGACCACCCGGCGACGACGAGGGCGTTCGCCAAGGCCGCCGCCGAACTGGGCGCGCGCGTCCTCGAGCACACGGCGGTGACCGGGCTGGTCCCGCACCCCGACGGCTCGGTCACGCTGCGCCTGGCCGAGGGCGACGAGCTGCGCGTCACGCGCGGGGTGGTCCTCGCGGCCAACCGCGCGGTGCCGCGGCTGCTCGCGGACTCGTTCGGCCTGAGCCTGCCGGTGTGGGAGAAGGCCACGCAGGTCACGTTCGTCGCGCCACCACCGGGTTTCGCCCTGAACCACCAGGTCGGGCACACCCGGCGCTCGCTGTCGGTGAAGCTGACCGACGAGGGCCGGGTGATGCTGTCCGGCGGTCGGCCGGGCGGCTGGGACGCGGCGAGCGGAGTGGGCACGCCCGATCCGGCGGTCCTGCGAGCCACCCTGGCCGACGTGGCCGCGACGATCCCGGCACTGGCCGGCGCCGAGGTGCTGGCGGTCGACAACAGCCGCGCCGACACGAGCACCATCGACCTGATCCCGGTGGTCGACAAGGTGCCCGGCCACGGCGCGGTGTTCGCCGGAACGGGCTGGAGCGGCCACGGCTTCGCACTGGCCCCGGCGGTCGGCGAGGCGCTGGCGAGCTGGGCCCTCGACGGAGAGCGCCCGGAAGCGCTGCGGCCGTTCACTTTCGAGCGGCTGGGGGTGGGGTAGGAGAGTGCCCTGAGTCCTTCAGGTCGCCGGGCGCGGCCTTTCCGGCGCAAATGGCGATGGGTGCCGTGCTCGGCCAGCCGCCCGGTCGTGGCCGAAACAATTCCACAAAGGACAGTCAATCGGTCGCCGACCTGCGATGAATCGTGGGTTGGTCCTTCCGGTCGCATGAGTGGTAATCCGGATTTTATCCGCCCGGCAACCCGGCCAGGATGACCGTTCGCCGCACTTCGAAACCGAGTCGTGATCTCTGTTGGCAAACCGAGTAGTGTTCGGGCTCCAATCGGACTCGAGGAAGTGGAGCGGATGTCGGAACGACCGCCCGCACAGCGCCGGGAAGAACGCGAGTCAGCCGGCCGGGCTGTAATCGGGGTGCTCGTCACCGCTGTCGTCGTCGGCGCGATCTGGACCGGGGTCTCCCTGTCGATTTCCGGTGGTCAGGGGATTCTCGTCGCCGTGGCCGGCGCGGTCACCGGGATCGTCGCCTGCGTCGCCGTGTTCTTCGCGCTGCGCCGGGGTGACCAGGTCGCGAACGCGACCGCGCGGACCGAAGCCGCCCTCGACGAGGCCCGGCGTGCCCGTGAATCCGTCCAGTTCGGCGGTCACGAACTGGCGCGGCTGCTCGACGAGACTGTCCCCGACGCGGTGCGGCGGCTGCGGGGTGGCGCGCCCGCGGACAGCGTGCTCGCCGAAGTTCCGCGCCCCGCCGATGACCAGCACCAGCGTGTCCTGCGGCTGCTGGTCGACGAGATCGCCGTCGGCGAACGTCGCCGGGCCGCCGCGACCGCTGCCTGCGCGAACGCCGCGGGCCGGTTGCAGGCGCTGGCGACCAGCACGCTCGGGGACCTGCGGGAAATGGAAAACCGGTCGTCCGACGCGATGCTCGGGGATCTCCTGAAAGTGGACCACAGCACGGCGCAGGCGGGGCGGCTGGCCGACAGCATCGCCGTGCTCACCGGCGCGCGGTCGGGCCGGCGGTGGACGAAACCGATCCGGATGGAAAGCATCCTGCGCGGGGCACTCGGCCGGATCGGCGCTTATCAGCGGGTCCGGGTGCATTCCGCGAGCGGGGTCGCGGTCGTCGGCTACGCCGCGGAAGACGTCATGCACGCACTTGCCGAACTGATGGACAATGCCACCAAATTCTCGGCACCGTCGGAAGAAGTGCACGTTTATGTCGAAGATCTGCACAATGGGGCAGTCATCACCATCGAAGACGGCGGCCTCGGGATGAAGGCGCAGGCCCTCGTCCGCGCCGAGCGCGCGGTGTCCCTCGACCGGCCACTCGACCTGACGTCGATGTCGGGGACGCGGCTGGGGCTCGCGGTCGTGGGCAGCCTGGCGCGCAAGCACCAGCTGCACGTGTTCTTCCGGCCCTCTTCGCGCGGCGGGATCGGCGTGGTCATGCGCATCCCGACGCAGCTGATCACGCAGCCCCGGCCGGAAGCCCTGCCGGAGGCGGACGAGCCGGCCGCCACCGTCGTGTGGCCCGGGCCCGCCGACACGAGCCACGAAGTCGCCGGCGACCTGTCCGAGCCGTCCGAACTGCCGAAACGCTCGCGCGGGCAGACGCTGACCGCCGCGTCGCGCCGGCCCCCTTCGCCCACGCCGAGCCCCGCCCGGGCCGAGCGTGACTCCGGTTCCCGGTTCGGGGCCTTCCAGCAGCGCCGCAGCGGCGGTGCCACGCCGTCGCGCCACGCCGCTTCCCCGCCGGACACCGGCGAAGACGCGTGACCCGTCGCTCTCACCCGTACACCCGCACACCGCCAGATGGGAGCAGGGGGACCCGCCTCGCCGGGCCCCGGATTCGATGACTGATTCGGACAAGAGCCTCGAATGGCTCCTCGAGAACCTCGTCGGCAACACCGCCGGCGCCTGTCACGCCCTCGTGCTGTCCCGGGACGGCCTAAAGCTCTGCCACACCCAGGGGCTCACCGTCGACCGCGCCGACCAGCTGGCCGCGATCGCCGCCGGCGTCCAGGCGCTGGCGCACGGCGCGTCGGTCGAGTTCGGCGACGGCACCGGCGGCGTGCGGAACTCGATGACCGAGTTCCACGGCGGGATCCTCTTCATCGTGGAAGCCGGTGTCGGCTCGCACCTGGCCGTGATCGCCACGGAAGACGCCGACGTCGGCCTGATCGGGCACAACATGGACGAGCTGGTGGAGCAGATCGGCTCGATCTTCACCGCCCCGCCGCGCTTCTCGGCGGCCGACAACCCGGCTTCGTGACGCGCTCGGCGCTCGACGGGGAAGACCCGGACCGGCTCTACACGGTCACGGGCGGGCGCAGCAGCGCGGACGACATCGACCTCGATCTGGTCACCTTGATCGTGAGGGAGTCGGAGCCGTCCGCGGGCATGCAGTCCGAGCACGTCCGGATTCTCGGGATCACCGCGAAGCCGACGTCCGTCGTGGAGCTGTCGGCCGAGCTGGCGCTCCCGGTGAGTGTGACCAAGATTCTGCTCGCGGACCTGCTGGCCACGGGCAAGGTGTCCGCCCGACATCCGTCGTCGGCCCAGGCCGCCGGACGGACCTCCGACTCGGAATTCCTCAAGAAGGTGCTCGTTGGACTCCGCAATCTCTGAAACAGACGAACGGCTCCCGCTCGCCGACACCGCGTCCGACGGACTGAAGATCGTCATCGTCGGCGGCTTCGGCGTCGGGAAGACGACCATGGTCCGGTCGGTCAGCGAGATCCGGCCGCTGAGCACCGAAGAAACCATGACCCAGGCCGGGGTCGGCGTCGACAGCACCCGCGGGGTGCACGCCAAGACGACGACCACGGTGGCGTTCGACTTCGGCCGGATCAGCCTCGACGACCAGCTGATCCTCTACCTGTTCGGCGCCCCGGGGCAGGAACGGTTCTGGTTCCTCTGGGACAGCCTCTTCGCCGGCACCCTCGGCGCCGTCGTCCTGGTGGACGCGCGGCGGCTGGCCGACTCGTGGTACGCGATCGACCGGCTCGAACACCACGGGACGCCGTTCATCGTGGCACGCAACAACTTCGGCCCGCCGAAGCACAGCCTCGACGACGTCCGCGCCGCGCTCGACCTGTCCGACGAGGTGCCGCTCGTCGACTGCGACGCCCGCGACCGGGACTCGGCCAAGCAGGTGCTGATCTCGCTCGTCGACCACCTCTACACCCTGTCCAAAGTCCGGGAGGGCGCATCGTGACCGGTTTCCAGACCAGTACCCCGGCGGAGACGATCCCCGCCGCGGACCGGGTCCGGTTGTACGGACCCGAGTTCCAGAAGGATCCCGCCGCGCTGTACGCCCGGATCCGGCGGCAGTACGGCGGGGTCGTCCCGGTCCTGCTCGACGGCGACATCCCCGCGTGGCTGCTGACCGGCTACCGCGAGATCCACCAGGTGTGCCAGGACTCGCAGCTGTTCGCCCGCGACAGCCGCCGGTGGAACCAGTGGGACAACGTCCCCGGCGACTGGCCGCTGCTGCCCTACGTCATGCACAACCCGTCGGTGATGTTCACCGAGGCCGCCGAACACCGGCGCCGGGCGGGCGCGATCGGCGACGCGCTGTCCGCGGTCGACCAGTTCGACCTCAGCGCGCACTGCGAACGCATCGCGGACCGGCTGATCGACGCCTTCGCGGGCACCGGCGAAGCCGACCTGATCGCCCAGTTCGCCCAGCAGGCGCCGCTGCTCGCGCTCGCGAAGATGTACGGCATGCCCGACTCGGAGGCGCCCGCGCTGGTGCGGGACGTGGCCCTGTCGCTGGACGTCGGCCCCGAAGCGCTGCCCGCGTACGGGCGGGTGCAGGAGGCGATGGCGCGGCTGGTCGCGGTGAAGCACGAGCGGCCGGGCGCGGACGTGCCGACGGCCATGATGCAGGACCCGGCGAACCTGACCGACGACGAGGTCGTCCAGGACCTGCTCGTGGTGACCGCCGCGGCGCAGCAGCCGACGGCGAACTGGATCGGCAACACCATCCGGCTGATGCTGACCGACAGCCGGTTCGCGATGACGCTCTCAGGTGGCCGGGGCAGTGTCGGCCAAGCCCTCAATGAGGTGCTGTGGCACGACACGCCCACGCAGAACTTCATCGGGCGCTTCGCGAGCCGCGACACCGTGCTCAGCGGAGTCCGTGTGCGGCAAGGGGATCTGGTGGTGCTCGGGCTGGCGGCCGGGAACGCCGACCCGCACGCCCGGCCCGACGCGGCGGCGGGCGCCCTGGGCAACCACGCGCACATGTCGTTCGGCCACGGCGAGCACGGTTGTCCTTACCCCGCACCGGAAGTGGCCGAGGTCATCGCCCGCACGACCGTCGAAGTCCTGCTGGATCGCCTTCCGGACCTCGAGCTCGCGGTCCCGGCCGGGGAACTGGTGTGGCGGCCGTCGGTGTGGATGCGGGGGCTGGAGAGCCTGCCGGTCCACTTCACCCCGGTCCACGTGGCCGGACCGGCGGTGTGGTGACCGTCGTCCGAGCCCCGGCCGCGTGGCCGGCCGGGGCAACTCGGCCTACGCCGGGGTGAACGTCACCCGCAGTGACTCCGGTCCCCGGGTGAACACGCCTCGTTCGGCCGGGGCCGCGCCCTCGGCGAGCCGCAGGTCCGGCATCGCGTCGAGCAGCTGGTTGACGCCGACCTCGATCTCGGTCTTCGCCAGGAGCGCGCCGACGCAGAAGTGGCGGCCCAGCGCGAAGGACAGGTGACTGGCCGCCGCCGAGAACGCGGTCTCGGTCGGGAGGTCCGTGCGGAAGATGTCGAACGCACCGGGGTTCGCGAACCGGCGCGGGTCGCGGTTGGCCGCGCCGATCAGGCAGGTCACCGTGCTGCCGGCGGGGATCTTCTCGCCGCCGATCTCGATGTCTTCCGCCGGCTGCCGCATGATCATGTGCACCGGCGGGGTGTGCCGCAGGGTTTCGGCGAACGCCTTCGGCACCAGGGTGCGGTCGGCGCGCACGGCGTCGAGCTGGTCGGGGTGCGCCAGCAGATTCCGGAACAGGCTGGCGATCGCCTTGTCGGTGGTCTCGCCACCGGCGGCCAGCAGCAGGCTGCAGAAGGCTTTGATGTCTTCGTCGCTCATGCTGGTGCCGTCCACCTCGGCGGCGCAGAGCGCCGAAAGGAGGTCGTCGCCGGGGTTTTCGCGGCGGTCCCGGATGACCGGGATCATGTACGCGGCGAGTTCGTCGTGGGTCCGGAGCCCGGCCGCGGCGACGTCCTCGTCCTGGCTGAGGTTGCCGAGGAAGGCGATGATCGCGCTGTACCAGCGCTGGAACCGGGCGTGGTCGTTCTGGTCCAGCCCCAGCATGTCGACGATGACGTTGATCGGGAAGTGGCGGGCGTAGTCGGTGACGATGTCGGCCGAGCCGCGGCCGCGGAAGACGTCGATGAGCTGCGCGGAGTTCCGTTCGATCACCGGGCGGAACTTCTGCTCCAGCTCGTTGCCCCGGAAGGCGGGCGCCACCAGCGCGCGGCGGACCGCGTGCTCCCGGCCGCTCATCTGCAGGATCGTCCGGCCGTGCACGGGTTCCAGCTGCCAGCCGTAGTTGTCGGTGGTGAATGCGCTCTCCTTGAATGCGCGAGACACGTCGTCGTAGCGCGAAATGACGTAGCTCTGCATTCCTTCGTGCCAGATCACCGGCGAATGCTCGAGCATGACGTCGTACGCGGTATACGGATCGGCGGCGAACTCCGGTGACAGAATGTCCGGCGCGTGCCCTGCTGAAGTCACGAGACTCCTTTGTTCGGCGGTCGAACCACCAGGCTATCCGGAATGCTTGCGATGGCGAAAGAGTTCACCGGCCGCCCGCGAATGGCCGACCACCGCCGCGACCGCGGTCTCGACGACGGCGAGGTCCTGGTCCCCGGTACCGCCGCTCGCCCCGATCCCACCGGTGACGGACCCGTCCTCGACGATCGGCACCCCGCCCTTGCCGAGCATCACCCGCCCGCCGGTGGCCACGCTGATCGAGGCGGTGAACTGGACCCGCCCGTCGAACACCGCGGCGACCTCGGCCGACGGGCGCGCGAAGGCTGCTGCGGTGTACGCCTTGCCGATCGCCACCTCCGTCAGCGGGAACGGCGTGCCGTCCGCGCGGGCGAAGGCCACGAGCGCGCCGCCGTCGTCGACCACCGCGATCGCCATCGGCACGCCCAACCCGGCCGCTTCCGCGCGGGCCGCTTGCACCAGCGCGAGGGCGATTTCGACGCTCACTCCGGTCATGACGCGCTCCTCGTCAGGCCGCCGTCGACGTAGGTGGTCGTGCCCGTCAGGTACGAGGCCCGGGGCGACGCCAGGAACGCGGCGACGTCCGCGAACTCCCGCACGGTTCCCCAGCGCCGTAAGGGAATCTCCTCGGTGAGGTGCGGCGGCACTCCGTCCGGGTACACCTCGTCCCGGCGAGGTGTCGCGATCCGGCCAGGGGCCAGGATGTTGACGGTAATGCCGTCCGGTCCCAGCTCGGTGGCGAGGGTCTTCAGGTACCCGTGGATCCCGGGGCGGACCGCGTTGGAGGCGGCCATTCGCGGGGTGGGCTCCCGGACTCCGTTCGTCGTGATGGCCAGGATCCGCCCGCTCGAACTCCGGCGCAGATGCGGGACGCCGGCTTGGACGAGCCGGACGAGCGGGAGCAGCACCATCTCGGCGGCTTCGACCACGTGCGCGGGCGTCAAGCCGAGTGCGCTGCTCGGGGGCGGCCCGCCGCTGTTCCACAGCACGATGTCGAGACCGCCGAACCGCTCCACGGTTTCCGCGACGACGCGCGCGGGCTCGTCCGGCAGGCTCAGGTCCGCCGGGACCGCGTGCGCCCCGATCCGCTCGGCGTGTCCGGCCAGCACGTCCTCGCGCCGGGCGGTCATGACGACGTCGGCGCCTTCGGACGCCAGGACCTCGGCGATGCCCAGGCCCATTCCGGATGACGAGCCGCTGACCAGGGCGGTCTTGCCTTTCAGTTCGAGATTCATGGGGATTCTCCTTCGGCCCGGTCCCTCATTCGGGCGAAGGTATCTTCGAGATGCCGGTATCTTCAACGAAACCAAGAGGGGGCAGCCGATGGGTGCCGCTCACGACCTGCTCGCCACCCGGTGCCCGAGCCGGGATGTGCTCAACCGGGTCGGTGCGCGCTGGGTGCCGACCGTGCTCAACGCCCTGGATGCGGGTTCGATGCGGTTCACCGAGCTCAAGAAGGTCGTCGAGGGCGTGACCGCGAAGGCGCTGACCGAGACGCTGCGTGCCCTGGAGTACGACGGGATCATCGACCGGGTCGAGACTCCCTCGGTGACACCTCCGAGGGTGGACTACTCGCTCACCCCGCTCGGGAGGTCATTGTTCGAGGCGCTCAACCCGGTGCGGGAATGGGCCGAGCGGCACGTCGGCGATATCGCCGAGGCACGTCGCCGGTACGAGCTGAACTCGCAGGCAGAGGCCCATTGACCTAATTGCCCGTTGACGCTTTCAACTGGTCTCGCTCGGCACCGGTGAGGACCTAATCCGTGCGGCCCGCGGCCTGGCGGGCCCGGTAGGCGCGCATCTTGTGCCGGGCGCCGCAGACCGATGTCTCGCACCAGCGGCTCACCGCGTTGGGGGAGCGGTCGTAGAAGGCCCACAGGCAGTCTTCCGCCGCGCAGGTCTTCAGGCGGCGTAGAGAACCGTCGAGGCTGGTCGTGACCACCGCCGCGAGCACCCGGGTGATCGCCGTGTCCAGGGGGGTGGTGGCGTCGCCGATGAATTCCGCGGCCGGTGGTCCGGCCCGCAAGAGGGGACGGGTGCCGGTCCGGGCCAGTTCGCCGTTGAGCACGCTCACCGCGCCCGGCACGCCCTCGGCGCTGCCCAGCAATTGCCGCAGCGCCTCCCGGAACCTGCGCATCCGGATCAGGTCGGCCTCCGCCGGCCGGGCCGGGCACGGCAGTCCTTCGGACTCCGCCCACGCCACCAGGCCGGTCGGGGTGCTCAGGTCGTCCCGGTGCTCCAGGAGCTCGCGGGTGTTGACCAAGGTCTGCACCACGGCGAGCGGGGCTGGTGCTGCGGGACGAGGAACCATCCCTTCATGTTACCAGCATGTTCCGTCGTTGGTTACCGCCATGGGTCATCTACCTGCGGATATGGCGAACGATCACGCACATCGGTTACCAACACTCGGCTGTGCTGGTAACATCAGTGGTGTCGACGTCCGAGGAGGTGAGCATCGTGACCGAAACCGAAACCACCGCCGAACCCCGTTCGCCGGGCCGGGTCGTGCGCCCGGTGCTGCCGGTGGCCGCGGCCGACCTGGCCGACGGCATGGCGTTCGGTGCGCTCGCGGCCTCGGTCGGGATGGGTGTGCTGGCGCCGGTCGCCATGTCGCTGCTGGTGTTCTCCGGCAGCGCCCAGTACGGCGCGGTCGCCGTCATCGGCCAGCACGGCTCGGTCTGGGCCGTCATCGGCGCGGCCGCCGCGCTCAACGCCCGCTACCTGTTGATGGGCACCACGATCGCCCCCGCGCTGACCGGGTCCGCCTGGTCGCGGGCGGGGACGGCGCTGCTGATCACCGACGGGTCCTGGGCGATCGCCCACCGCGGCGAAGGGCGCTACGACCTGCGAACCCTGCGGGTCGCCGGCGCGCTGTGCCTGTGCGGCTGGACCGCGGGGACCGCGCTGGGTGCCCTCCTCGGCGACGCCATCGGCGACCCGGGACGGCTGGGGCTCGACGCCGCCTACCCGGTGTTCTTCCTCGGCCTGCTGCGCTCGCACCTGAAGACCGCGCGCGCCTGGGGCCTGGCGGTCCTCGGCGTCGTCACCGCGGGTGCGCTGGTCGCCTGGGCGCCCCCGGGGATCCCGGTGCTGGTGGCCGGAGCCGCCGGTGCCGTGGCCGGAACGGCGTTGGGGGTGCGGCGATGAGCTACCAGTGGATCATCGTGCTGGCGCTCGGCGCCACCGCGCTCACGTTGCGCGTGGTGGTACCGCTGGCGGCGGGTGGGCGCGAACTGCCCACCTGGCTGCGCACCGCGCTGACCTGCGCGACCCCGGCCCTCATCGCCGGTCTGGTGGTCACGCTGCTGTGGCCCGCCTCGGGTGAGGTCTCCTCGACGCGGACCCTCACCGCACTGGCGGGGGTCGGCGTCGGGGTCGCCCTGCTGGCCGGCAAGCGGTCCATCCTGACCGCGATGATCGGCGCCGCGGTCGTGAGTGCCTTGCTGCGACTGGTGTTCGCCTGAGCCCGCGCGCCCGGGGACGAGATCGAAGAACGGCTGATCGAAAACTGCACAACGGAGAATCTCGGAAGCCGGGAAGGCGCTCCCTCTGCGGGGAAGCCGAACCGGACGACGCTGGTCTCTTGGAGTGAGGAAATTGTCGAACCGGCCACGATGGGTGAAAAGGAATGCGTTCTTCCTGCCTGATGGTGGCAGTTTGCCCGATCATCGCGCGGTGGTACCCGCAGCGGGTCACCGGTCGAGGCCGGTTCGCCCGAGAAGGGCGTGGCCGAGAGCACGAGCGAAAGGACGAGAGGGCATCCGGAGCCGCGAGCGTGCCGAGGATGCCGATCGGGGGAACGTCGTCGTGAAGGGTGTCGTGCCGGCCGCGAATGGCCGGCCGCTAGGGCCTGTATCGAAGTCGGTTAGAGCCATTCGTTGATCGCGGCGATCTGGACAGTGGCCTCGTACCGAACCGCGAGTTTGTCGTATCGGGTGGCCACCCCACGGTGGCG
>NZ_JAPZLD010000084.1:0-27932 GCF_030182635.1 Amycolatopsis ponsaeliensis | reverse complement strand
GTGAGTGAGAAACAGTGTTCTAACCCTGTTTCTCACTCACGACCGCCGCGGCAGACCAGGTGACGGGAAGCGCGTGGACCCCGTAGTGCAGCATGTCGTCGCGCAGCGGGACCTGCTCCTGCGGCACTGCCAGCCGCAGCGCCGGGAAGCGGGTGAAGAGCGCCTCGAACCCCACCTGCATCGTGAACCGGGCGAGGTGCTGGCCGATGCACTGGTGCACGCCGTGGCCGAACGCGACGTGGCCCTGGGTCACCCGGCCGATGTCGAGCCGGTCGGGATCCGGGAAGCGCTCGGGGTCGCGGTTGGCCGCCGGGAGCGCGACGACCACCGTCTCGCCCGCGCGGATCACCTGCTCCCCCAGCTCGACGTCTTCCAGCGCCGCCCGGCTCGCGCCGAGGTGCGAGACCGTCAGGTAGCGCAGCAGTTCCTCGACGGCGTTGGGCCACAACGCCGGATCGGCCCGCAGGCGCTCGAGCTGGTCGCGGTGTTCGAACAGCGCGAAAGTGCCCAGTGCCAGCATGTTCGTCGTCGTGTCGAACCCGCCACCGACCAGTGCCCAGGCCAGGTTCACCAGCTCCGGCCGGTCGAGTTCGCCGGTGCGGGCCAGCTCGCCGAGCATGTCGTCGCCCGGGTTCTCGAACGCCGCGTCGACTAGCCTTTCGAGGGTGCCGCCGACGACCGTGATCGCGGCGATCAGCTCCTCCAGGGAGTAGCGCATCCGGGCCACGACGTTCAGGTGGTGCAGCAGTTCTTCGCGGTCGGCTTCGGGCACGCCGACCAGCTCGCACATGAGCCGGGTGGCCAGCGGCTCGGCGTAGGCGGTGACCAGCTCGGCTTCCGTTCCCCGCGTGGCCATCGCGTCCAGCAGCTCTCCGGCGATCCGTTCCGCGGCCGGGACCAGCTCCCGGGTGCGCCGCACGGTGAAGTACTTCGCGATCAGCTTCCGGTACCGCGCGTGGTCCGCGCCGTCCATCTTCGGGAACGCGCCGGGCGCGGCCGGTTCGGGCGTGTAGGTGTCCATCGGGAACGGCGGCGGCACGGCGAGCGCGACGAGGTCGTTGCGGTGGCTGAACCGGGCGTCGGCCAGCACGGCGCGGACGTCGGACAGCTTGGTCACCAGCCAGCCGGTGGCCGGGCCGGGGCTGACGTCGAACGCGAGCGGGCTGATCCCCCGCAGCGCCCGGTACTCGTCGGGCGGGTCGAACGGGCAGCTCCGCTTGACGGGCAACGACGACGGCTCGGTCACTTCCGGCTCCCTCCGGCCGGGTGCGCGGCGGCGACCCTGGCCTCGATTTCGTCGGCGGCGTGGACCGCCCCGCCCGCGGCGTGCACCTCGCGCCGCATGAGCTGGACGCGCCGGCGCACGGCGTCGTCCCGGTCGACGGCGAGCACCGCGTCCCGGATCCGCTCGGCCGTCACGGTTTCCTTGTCCAGCGAGGCACCCAAGCCGAGCCGCCGGATCTGCCGGGCGTTGATGTGCTGTTCCGGGTGGTGCGGCACGGCGATCACGGGGACGCCGAAGGACAGCGCCTCCATCAGGCTGCCCATCCCGCCCTGGCACAGGAACACCGAGCAGTGCGGCAGGACGTCGCCGTGCGCGACCCAGCGGTGGGCCTCCACATTGGACGGCAACGGCCCGAGCGTCGCCGGGTCCACGCGCTTGCCCAGGGTCAGCACCACCTGCCACGGCACGTCCGCGAACGCCTCGGCGCAGGTACGGAAGAACTCCGGCCGGTCGTTGACGGTGGTGCCCAGGGTGATCAGCACGACCGGGCGGCCGTCGGCGGGCGGGTGCCACGACGCCCCGGCCGGGCCGGCCGACGGTCCGACGAAGGCGAACCGCTCGTCGAAGGTCTCCCCGGCCGGCTGGAACGCCCGCGGCAGGAAGACCAGGGTGAACTCGTCGCCGCCGGTGAAGAACTCCTCCAGCGTCAAGGCTCCGAGGCCGTGCGCGGCCAGGTGCTCGCCCAGGCGTGTGACGAACCGGGCGATCGCCGGGTGCGCCGGGTCGACCGCCTCACCGAAGGTCTGGTTCTCCTTGGTGAGCGAGAAGTGCTCGTTGGACGCCACGGTGGCCGAAAGCTGCACGGTCGGCAGCCCGTGCTTGCGCGCCAGCAGCCGTCCCGGCGCCCACAGCGTCGTGTCGTAGACGAGCAGGTCCGGCGCGCACCGGTCGAAGACGCGTTCCACGGCGGGCAGCACGGCCATGCTCTGCTCGAGCAGGTGCAGCGGGGCCTTGGCGGCCTCGTCGGCGTCGGTGATGTCCGGCTGCGCGGTGGACAGGTCGCAGCCGTAGGCCGCGGCCCGGGCGCCGAGCGCGACGACCCGGTCCGCGAACTCGTCGGAGGTGAAGCAGGTGACCCGGTGGCCGCGGCGGACGAGCTCGGCGACCACCGGCAGTGCCGGGGTCATGTGCCCGTAGGCCGGGTACGGCAGGAAAGCGATGTCCCGTGCTTCGGTCATGACCGGCTCCTACGCGGCGGAAAGGGGTTCCGCGCCCCGGCGCTTGTAGCGCTCGATCAGCGAGAGCGCGGGCGAGGTGGCCACGGTGGTCACCAGGGTCATGACCACGAGCATCGCGAACATCGTCGGGCTGATCACCTTGAGGTCGAGCCCGATGTTCAGCACCGCCAGCTCGGTGAGCCCGCGGCAGTTCATCAACGCGCCCAGCGACCACGAATCCCGCTTGTCGATGCCGGACAGCCGCGCGGCGATCAGGCTGCCACCCCACTTGCCCAGCATCGCCACCGCGACGATCAGCAGGCACCACAGCCACAGCGCCGGGTCGGAGCCGATCAGGTCGAACTTCGTGCGGAGTCCGGTGTAGACGAAGAACAGCGGCAGCAGCAGCGTGACCGTCAGCGCGTGCATCTGGTCGGTGGCCTGGCGGATCGGCAGCGAACCGCGCGGCGTCACGGCGCCGAAGAGGAACGCGCCGAAGATCGGGTGGATGCCGATGGCGTTGGTGGCCAGCGCGGACAGCAGCAGCCCGGCCAGCAGCACGGACACGACTGCCGTGGTCGGCAGCGCCTTCTGCCCTTGCTCGGTCGGCGCGAACAGCCGGCGCAGCAGCGGGCGCACGATGAACAGCATGAAGGCGAAGAACGCGATCGTGAGCCCGACGGTCAGCAGCGTGGCGGCCATGGAGGTCGCGCTGGCGATGGCGACCACGAGCGCCAGCAGGCACCACGCGGTGATGTCGTCGACGGCGGCGCAGCTCAGCGCGAGCGCGGCGATCGGCAGCTTCGTCATCTTGCGGTCGGTGATGATCCGGGCCAGCACGGGGAACGCGGTGATGCTCATCGAGATCGCGAGGAACAACGCGAACGGCAGCCGGGCGACGCCGGCGCCGAGCGTCGGATGGAGCACGAACGCGAGCAAGACGCCGGACAGGAACGGGATCGCGACGCTGACGTGGCTCACCAGCACCGCGGCCTTGCTGCGGCGGCGGACCAGCTCGACGTCGAGCTCGTAGCCGACCAGGAACATGAAGATGACCAGGCCGATCTGGGCGAGCGTGTTGATCGTCGAGGCCAGGTAGTCGGGGAAGATCCAGTGGTAGGCGGCGGGCCACACCCAGCCGAGGAACGACGGCCCGAGGAGGATTCCGGCGAAGATCTCGCCGATCACCGCGGGCTGTGCGAGCCGCTGTGCGCCCGCCGAGAGCAGGCGGCAGGCCAGGAAGATCACCGGCAGGGCGAACAGCAGCTTGGCCACCGGGTCGGCCGCGCCGCCGGTGTGCCCGGTCGGGGCGTGGCCGTCCCCGCCGCCGGTGCGCAGCAGGAAGAACGCGGCCACGACCGGGAGGACCACCATGGCCAGGTACGAGATCCACGTCCGGCCCTTCCGGGTGGCCTCGGGCGCGGCGGGCTCGGTGGTGCGCTCGTCGAGCGATGACATGGCTGGTCTCTCCGATCGGACACAGCCGGTCGTGAGCGGGAAACAGTGTTCTAACCCTGTTTCCCACTCACGACCGGGGGGTCTGGCCTAGAACAGGGCGAGTGCCGAAGAAGAGGCCTTGAGGCTGCCGAGGTGCCCGTGCCACAGGTGCGTGGGGTCGGCCTCGACGGCGGCGACGTACTCCTTCATCGCGGTCAGGGCCGCCGGCTCCTCGGCGTCGTAGACGTCGCCCTGGAGCATCTGGATGACGTCCTTGCGGTAGCGGTCGTCGTCGATGAACGCGGTGAACAGCACGTTCAGCCGGTAGTACATCGAGATGAAGTCGTACCAGATGTTGACGCCCTTGCGGAGGGTGTTGACGTAGTTGTCGAACCGCTCCCGGCGGAAGTCACCGGCCTGGTGCGCGGCGATGACGTCCTTGGCCGCCAGGCGGGCGCTGTTCATCGCGACGCTGACGCCGCTGGAGAAGATCGGGTCGACGAAGCGGGCGGCGTCGCCGATGAGCACCAGCGAGTCGCCGGCGATCTGCTTCATGCCGTAGCTGTAGTCGCCCTCGGTCTTGAACTTCCGCACGCGCTTGGCGTTCTTCAGCGCGTCCAGCATCTCCGGCCGGGTGCCGACGGAGTTCCAGAAGAAGCCCTCGAGGTCGTCCTTGTGTTCCTTGAACTTCTCCTTCTGGGTGACGACGCCGATCGAGGTGATGGTCTCGGTGATCGGGATCTGCCAGACCCAGGTGTTCTCCTGCGGCAGGAAGTGCACGTGGATGTAGTCGGCGTCCTCGGGACGGCGCGCCAGCGACGCGCGGTCGAGACCCTCGAACCAGGTGTGCACCGCGTACTGGTTGAAGACCTTGTCCGGCACCTTGACCTTGAGCTGCTGGCCCAGCAGGGTCTGCCGGCCGGACGCGTCGAGCACGACGCGGACGGCGACCTCGATCGGCTGCTCGCCGATCTTGGCCTGCAGCACCGGCCGGTCGCGGTCGGTGAAGTCGACGCGGTTGACGCGGACGCCCTGGTAGACCTTGGCGCCGAGCTCTTCGGAGTGCTTCAGCAGCAGCGAGTCGAACTGACCGCGGTCGACGTGCCAGGCGTAGACGCGGTCGACGCCGTCCTGGTCACGCTCCTCGTAAGCGATTTCCGCGACGCCGAGGCCGTGCGACCCGGCGTCGAAGTCCAGCGTGCTGGTCGGGCGGGTGTCCGAAGAGGTCCACGCGGCGCCGTACTTGCGGGGGAAGCCGGCCGCCTCGACCTTGCCGATGACCCCGATGTCGTGCATCACGGGGATGACCGCGGGGACGAGGGACTCGCCGACGTGCTCGCGAGGGAACGTTTCGCCCTCGAAGACCACCACCGAAAGGCCGGCCTTCGCCAGGTAGGACGCCGCCGTGGAACCGGCCGGGCCACCGCCGATGATGCCGACATCGTAGTCGTAAGACACAGGTTCTCCGTTCAAGATCCGAAAAGGGGTCAGGCGACCGGCGCGCGCAGCGAAGTCACCAAGTCGGCGATGCTTTCGATGTCCTTGAAGTGACGGGCCACCATCTCCGTCGGGGGCACCCGCACGGAGAACTCCTCACGGATGTAGGCGACCAGCCGGGTGGTTTCGATCGAGTTGAGCAGGCCCCAGTCCAGCAACGGCGTGGTCGTGGTCAGTTCCCCCACGTCCTTGCCGTCCAACAGGTGCTTCTCGACGAACTCAACGAGCTTCCGCATGACGTCCACGCGCTCGTCGTCTGCCATGGTTCTTCCTCCAGTGACGGCACAGCTCCACGCACAGGGTTGTGCTGGGAATTCGGAAAAGATCAGTCGGTTCCGGCGTCGTGCGTGGCCTTGTTGCGCGCGCCACGACGGGGGCGCTCGAGGCGCTCGGTCTCGGCGTTGATGTGCTTGCGCGGGGCGAAGGCGACGTACCGGCCGCCGGACATCTTGGCCTTGAAGTTCTTCATCCAGCCGTGGTGCCCGAAGTTGCCGTGCTTGTCGAAGCCGACCAGCGAGATGCCGCTGCGGTCGTAGTGGCCGCCGACGAGCAGGCACCACTGCCGGAAGTCCGGGTACTCGTTGGTGAGGTGGCGGTAGGTGAGCACGAACGCGAGGTAACGGCGGAAGTCCATGCCGTCGAGGCCCTCTTCGTCGTAGACGCGGGAGATGGCCTGCGTGCTCTGGCCGAGCATTTCCGGGATCGGCGAGGCCGAGCAAACGAGCCAGTGCGACTCGTCGGTCATCGGGCTCTTGATCATGTTCTGCTCGACTTCCCAGCGGAAGTTCGTGTTGAGCTTGCCGGTCTCGATCATCTGCGCCTCGGAGATCTCCTGGGGCACGTAGATGAGCATTTCGTTGGTGGACTCGAGCTCATCGATCTCGGCCTGCGTGAACGGGCATGGCTTCACCGCGATTTCAGTGGTTCCATAGACTCCGTAAACCATGTCTTCGAGGTTCTCGGGCATGCGCATGGGCAACCGTCCTGAATTCCGTTTTTCGCGTGACTGATGTGTCGTCGATTTGTTTCTAGCACGAGGCCGTCTGGGGAAACCCTCAGAATTGGCGCGGGTGCCTGCTCAGTAGAATTGCGACTTCTCCGTGGAGTCCATCAGCGCGACGGTGTTGCTGGACGGGTTGACGACCGTGCTGACCAGATCGAAGTAACCGGTGCCGACCTCGCGCTGGTGGCGCGTCGCGGTGTAGCCGGCGGCCTCGGCGGCGAACTCGCGTTCCTGGAGCTCGACGTAGGCCGTCATGCCTTCGTCGGCGTAGTCGCGCGCCAGGGCGAACATCGAATGGTTCAGCGCGTGGAACCCGGCGAGGGTGATGAACTGGAACTTGTAGCCCATGTGCCCCAGCTCGCGCTGGAACTTCGCGATCGTCGCGTCGTCGAGGTGTTGCTTCCAGTTGAACGACGGCGAGCAGTTGTAGGCCAGCAGCTGGTCGGGGTACTCGGCCTTGATGGCCTCGGCGAACTGGCGCGCGACCTCGAGGTCCGGCTTGGACGTCTCCATCCACAGCAGGTCGGCGTACGGCGCGTAGGCGAGGCCGCGGGCGACGCAGGGCTCGATGCCGCCGCGCACGCGGTGGTAGCCCTCGGGGGTGCGCTCGCCGGTCAGGAACGGCTTGTCGCGGTCGTCGACGTCGCTGGTGATGAGGTTCGCGGCCTGGGCGTCGGTGCGGGCGATGACGAGGCTGGGGACGTCGCAGACGTCGGCGGCCAGGCGCGCGGCCTGCAGCGTGCGGACGTGCTGGGAGGTCGGGATGAGCACCTTGCCGCCGAGGTGGCCGCACTTCTTCTCCGCGGCCAGCTGGTCTTCCCAGTGCACGCCGGCGGCGCCACCGGCGATCATGCCCTTCATCAGCTCGAAGGCGTTGAGCACGCCGCCGAAGCCGGCTTCGGCGTCCGCGACGATCGGCGCCAGCCAGTGCGGGGCGCCCTGCTCGTCCTCGGCCCAGCTGATCTGGTCGGCGCGCAGCAGCGCGTTGTTGATCCGGCGCACGACCTGCGGGACGGAGTTGGCCGGGTAGAGGCTCTGGTCCGGGTAGGTGTGCCCGGAGAGGTTGGCGTCGGCGGCGACCTGCCAGCCGGACAGGTAGATGGCCTTGAGGCCGGCGCGCACCTGCTGGACGGCCTGGTTGCCGGTCAGCGCGCCCAGCGAGTGGACGTAGTCTTCGGTGTGCAGGAGGTTCCAGAGCCGCTCCGCGCCCAGCCGGGCGAGCGTGTGCTCTTCGGTCACGCTGCCGCGCAGCCGCAGGACGTCCTCGGCGGTGTAGTCCCGGCGGACGCCACGCCATCGGGGGTCCTCGGCCCAGGACCGGGCCAGTTCGGCCGCCGCGGCTTCGCGGGGCGGCGCTGCGGTGACGGTCATGTCGTTCTCCTGACGTACGACGACGCGCGGCTTCGGGGACGAGACCATTTAGCACCCCGAAACCCCTGCCGAGCGCCACCCGGGAGTCAGGACGAAGCATTCCCCTAGTTCTTGCCACGGCGGCTCCTCCGGCCTCCCGACCGGGGCCGATACTCGGTTCGCGAGCCACCTTGCGAACGGAAGGCGTTTGATGGCGAAGGATCTGCGGACATTCCTGGCCGAGCTGAACTCGGCGACGCCGGACCAGGTGAAGGTCGTGCGCAAGCACGTCGATCCCGAGTTCGAGGTGACCGCCCTCGTCGACAAGATGGAGGACGACCCGGCCTACCCCGGGTTCCCCGCCGTGCTGTTCGAGAACGTCGGCGGTTCCGAGATCCCGCTGCTGATCAACCTGCACGGCACCTACGAGCGGCTCGCGCGCAGCATCGGCTCGGACGTGCACTCGATGGTGCCCGAATACGCACTGCGCGAGGGGTCCGGGATCAAGCCGGTCACGGTGGACACCGCGCCTGTGCAGGAGGTCGTGCTCACCGGCGACGACATCGACGTCGGCCTGCTGCCCTTGCTCAAGCACCAGGAGCTGGACGCGGGCAAGTACATCACCTCGGCCGTGACCATCTGCCGCGACCCGGACAGCGGCAAGATCAACGCCGGTATCTTCCGCCACCAGCAGCAGGGCCGCGACCAGGTGGGCATCCAGGTCAACCCGGCCCACCACACGGCTTACGTGCTGCGCAAGCTGCGGGAGCAGAAGAAGCCGATGGAGGTGGCGCTGGTCATCGGCCACCACCCGGCGCTGCTGATGGGCGCGGTGTCCAAACTGGAGGGCATCGGCGGCGAGCTCGACGTCGTGGGCGGCCTGCTCGGCGAACCGCTGGAGATGGTGCCCTGCAAGACGGTCGACCTCGAGGTGCCCGCCCGCGCGGAGATCGTGATCGAGGGCGTGATCGACACCGACCCCGAGGCGACGGCCGTCGAAGGCCCGTTCGGCGAGTACCCGCGGTTCTACACCCGCACCGGCCCGCAACCGTACGTGAAGATCACCGCGATCACCATGCGCCGCAAGCCCATCTTCGTCGACGTGTTCAACGCGCACACCGAGCACAGCATGCTGGGCGGGCTCCCCCGGATGGGCAGCATCTACCGCCGGGTCAAGGAAGCGGTGCCCACGGTGACCGGCGTCCACCTCCCGCTGTCGGGCATGGCGCGGTCGCACCTGTACCTGTCGATGAGCAAGCGCGTGGAAGGCGAGCCGAAGCTCGCGGCGTGCGCTGCCCTGGCGGTGGATCCGTTGCTGAAGCACGTGTTCGTGGTGGACGACGACGTGGACGTGTTCAACGAGGTCGAGACGCTGTGGTGCCTGGCGACGCGCTTCCAGGCCGACCGCGACCTGACGATCATGCCGGGCTTCCTCGGCGGCCAGCTCAACCCGGTGACCTACGGGCACAACCGGGAGGAGAAGGGCCCGATGGAGACGAAACTGATCTTCGACTGCACGAAGCCGGTGCCGCCGGCGGTGTTCCCGCCGTCGTGCCGGGTACCGCCGGAAGTGGTGGAGCGGGTGGACCACCGCGGACTGCTGGAAGACGGGGACGCGCTGGCGTCCTATCTGGACTGAAGGTCGCCCTCACCGGTCCACCGCCGGTGGGGGCGATCTTCCACCACGGTTTGAAGCCCACTGCAGACTGCCTGATCGAGTGATGATGTTCGAACAGGTGTTCGCGTAGGGTGGAGGTATGACCGAGCCCGGGCAGACCGCAGCGTGGCAGCTTTCCGATGGGGAGCTGGCCGCGGCGATCTGTGCGTCCGAGAAGACCATGCGTGCCGCGTACGCGCAGCACCTGGACCTGGTGGCCGAAGCCGACCGGCGGGGCCTCGGCCCGTCGAACGGGGCTCGGGACACCGCGGCGTTTCTGGTGGGGACGCAGCGGATCTCGTGGGAAGACGCCCGGGCCAGGGTGGCGATCGCCGCCGCGGAGCTGCTTGTCGTGCGGGCGGCATTGGCGGCGGGAGAGATCGGCGCGGAGCATGCGGCCGAGATCGTGAAGACCCTCGCCAAGGCCCCGCCCACGGTGCACCCCGAGCAGGTGGCGGCGCATGAGGAGACCTTGGTGGAGCTGGCGCGGCAGGCGACCCCCGCCACCGTGCGCAAGGCCGGGCAGCGCATCGTCGACTACTGGGACCTCGACAGCGCAAACCCAGAAGACCGTGAAGATGACCTCGCGCGGCCACGGCGGGAGTTCCGCTACACCTGGACCCGCGACGGACGGATGAAGTTCTCCGGCGAATTCGACCCGGAAACCGGGCACCTCGCCGAAGACCTGTTCGTACCACTGGCCAAGCCGGACCCGGCGGACGAGCACGGGAACCCCGACCCCCGCACCACCGCGGAGCGTCAGGGTGACGCCGTCGCGGCGATATTCGACTTGGCGACGCGAGCCGATGACCTGCCGGTCCGGGCCGGGGAACGCGCGGTCGCCACCGTGACCATCCCGTACGCGGATCTGCTGCGCGAAGCCGGCCTCGTCACCCTGGACGGCGGCGAGACGCTGACCGTGTCCCAGCTGCGGCGGCTCTTGTGCGATGCGAAGATCTACCCGGCAGTGCTCGGTGGCGAAGGCCGAGTACTGGACCTGGGCCGCTCGGCACGGACCGCGTCTCCGGCGCAGCGGCGGGCACTGGCGATCCGGGACCGGGGCTGCACCCGGCCCGGCTGCCCACGGGGTCCGAAGTGGACGACACCACACCACCTGGTGTTCTGGGCCGCACAGGGCGGCGAAACCAACGTCAACGACCTCGCCCTCGTCTGCGAACAGTGTCACCGGCTGATCCACCACGGTGGCTGGGACCTCGAACTGCACCACGGGGTCGTCTACTGGATCCCGCCCGCGTGGCTCGACCCGCAGCGACAACCCCTGCGCAACACCGCCCACGACCCACCACAACGACAAGCCGCCTGACATGCCGGCACCAAACGCACTCGCTGCCTCCGGCGGCGAAGCGGCTCGCGCGGCAGGCTAGTGGGAAGCCGGGCCGTGCCAGCGCTCGACCAGCTCGTCCGGCGGCTTGATCCCCAGCAGGTCGCACAGCCGGCCGACCTGGTGGTCCACCAAGTCGCCCAGCGACTTCGGGCGTCCGTAGAACGCCGGCATCAGCGGCGCCAGGATCCCCCCCATCTCGGTCACCTGCGTCATCGCACGCAAATGTCCCAAGTGCAACGGCGTCTCGCGCAACGCGACCACGAGCTTCCGCCGCTCCTTCAACGTCACGTCGGCCGCCCGCACCAGAAGGCTGTCGTTCTGCGACCAGGCAATGGCCCCGAGCGAACGCACCGAGCACGGCAGCACGATCATCGCGTCGATCGGGAACGACCCACTGGAAATCGGCGCCGCGATGTCGCCCGGCCGATAAGTGAAATCCGCAAGCGACGAGACGTCCGATGGCTTCCAGTCTGTCTCGAAGGCGATCGTCTGGCGCGCCGCCGGGGTCACCACCAGGTGCGTCTCGACCTCGGGCATGCCCTTCAGGATCTCCAGCAGGCGGATCCCGTAGATCGCCCCGCTGGAGCCGGACATCCCGACCACCAGCCGGAAAGGCTCAGTCATGCTTCGCCTGCCTCCGCTCGGCCTGCTTCTCCTTGACTTCCTCGACCGGGCCGCGCCGGGCCTCCTCCTCGACCATCCGCCGCCACTCGGTCAGCGAGACGTCGGGGCGGTACAGGCGCTCGGGCGGGGCGTCGGTGACCTCCACCATCAGCCGGTCCTCGTCGTTGAACATGCCGTGGAACACCCAGCGGGCCCATGTCCAGTAGTAGAGCCAAAATTTGCGGTTGCGCCACTTGCCCTGGTTCATCACGGCGAGCTGGACGTACGTGTGGTTCTCCGCGGTCGCGGCGACCCACCACTCGAAGTGCGACCACTCCGCGTACTTCACCCGAAGCGTGCCCGGCAGCCGCAGCGACACCTTGGTCTTGTTGCCCTCGCGCCGGCGGTACCAACTCTTCTTCGGGAAGTCGCCCAGGCCGGGGAACGAGGCGCTGTAGTGCATCTTGTCCTTGCGGCGGGTGATCCACGGCCCGTCGCGGATCACCTTCATCTCGCTCCACACCGGCATCTTGACCCGCTTGGTCCACAACGCGTTGCGGTGCAGCCATTTCGCGTGTCCGTCGTCGAAGCCGTTCTCCGCGCCGAAGCGCCAGTTGCCGTCGCGCACGGTGATGCGGCCGACGACGACCGCGTCCGGGTCGAGCAGCTCCTCCGGGACGTCGTCGGCGAACGGGCGGGCCGGGCCGTCGCCCAGCCACACCCAGACCAGGCCGCGGGCCTCCTCGACCGGGTACGTGCGTACGGTGACCTTGCCGCAGATCGGCGACTCCGGGCCGTCGGTGATCGCCGCGACCAGCACGCCGGTCTCCAGGTCGAACGTCCAGCCGTGGTAGCAGCAGCTCCACGTGCCGGGGAACTCCTGCGACGACATCTTGTGGCTCAGCGGGACCCCGCGGTGCGGGCACCGGTCGTGCAGCGCGCGGACCTCGCCGCCGTCGCGGATCAGCATGATCTTCTCGCCGAGCACCTGGATCGCCCGGGGCTTCTTGCCGATCTTGCGCGACCACGCCACCGGGTACCAGTACTCGCGGAAGCCGAGCGCCGCCTTCTCGTAGCGCGGCCAGGTCGACCAGTCCCGGCGGCCGGGGCCGCCGACCGTCGCCTGCCGCCGCGCCGGGCGGACCTGCTCGTCGTCGACTGGGGGGATGACGTCGGTCATCAGTTGTCTCCTCGGCTGCTCGCGGGAGGCTCGCACAGTTCGGCGCGCTGCCGGGTGGTCACGTCCACCACGACACCGACCAGCAGGTCGACCAGCCGGCGCATGGCGGGCAGGTCCGCGACCCCCATGGAAAACCCTTCGAAGGGCCCGGGTTCGGCGGCCATCGGCAGGCCGATCCGCGCCGTCGGGATGCCGTGCCGGCGCAGCACGCCGCCGTCGGACAGCCCGCTGCCCGGCTTGCCCGGCACGTGCGGCCGGCCTTCGACTTCTTCCCAGGCCCGCACGAGCCGGGTGACGACCGGGCTGTCGGCCGGCGTGGCCGACCCTGCTTGGCCCGCCACCAGCTCGACCTCGATCCGGACGGCCGGCTCCGACGCCCGCAGTTCGGCGACGATCGCCTCGAACTGGCCGGCCACGTCGTTGACCGTGGTCCGCGGGTTGATCCGCAGGTCGACCCAGAACTCGCAGGTCGCCGGGTTGAACGCCGGCTTGGTCCCGTCGCCGGCCCGGATCGCGGTGACCGCGCCCTGCGGCGCCACCTGGCCCGAGGAGTTGCGCTCGGTGTACTCGGCGAACCAGCTCTCCAGCCGCCCGATCAGCCGGGCACCGGCGAGGATCGCGTTGTTGTAGTGCCCCTTGTGCCGGCTGCCGGTGTAGCCGACCGAACCGCGCACCACGACGCGGAAGATCACGAACCCGACCTCCTCGTGCACCACCGAGTAGCCCGGCTTGAGCACGATCGCGAGGTCGGAGGAGCACTGGCCGTGGTCCAGCAGGAACTGGGTGCCGACGCCCATGCCCGAGTTGCGCCGCGAGGACAGCTCGCCGGCCAGCACCGGCATGCTACCGCCGACGAGCGCGACCACCAGCTGCCCGTCCAGCGGCACGCCGGAGCGGTGCACGGCGAGCGCGGCGGCCAGCGCGCAGCTGGCGAACGCCTTGGGGTTCTCCGCGCCGAGCCCGACGACCTTGTCGCCGTAGCGCTGCGCGGGCAGCGTGAAGTCGTCGCGAGGCCGTTCGCCGAGCCACGGCGCGTCTTCCGGTCCCGGCGCGAACGCGGTGTCGAGCGGCGCGAGCAGGAGCAGCTGCGCGCCCGTGCGGCCGGTGCCGACGCGGGTGACGAGGTTGGCCTGGCGTTCGTCGATCGCCTGCACGCGGCTGTCGATCCCGGCCGAGGTCATCACGTCGCGGAAGTACTCGGCCAGCTCGCGCTCGCACCCGGTCGGGCTGGGGATGTCGGTGGCCGCCTGGCACAGCAGGGCCAGCTCTTCCTCGTCGACCGCGGCGCGGGCGGCCTTGACCCACTCCCGCTGCCAGCCGGACAGCTGCGTGATGTCCGGGTCGATCGGATCGGGGGTCATGAGGTCTTGATCTCGGTGCCGGCCACGTGGTGGTGCCCCCACAGGCTCGTCGGCCCGGCCAGCTGCCGCGTCGACCAGTCGGCGGTGTCCACGTCCAGGCCGTCCCAGCCGTACTCGATCTCCCAGCCCGACGGGGTTTCGAGGTAGAACGACACGGCCCGGTCGTTGGTGTGCCTGCCCAGCGTGCGGGTCACGATGCGGCGCTCGAACGCGATGTCGATGGTCGAGCCGACGTCGTCGAGCGTCGTCGTCTCCAGCATGATGTGCCGCAGGCCGGGCTCGTCGGTCTCCACCAGCGCGATCGAGTGGTGACGCGGGTTGCAGTGCAAGAAGGCGATGAAGCCCTTGAACGTGTCGCTGACGCCGAAGCCGAGCGTGTCCACCAGGAACGCCAGCGTTTCGGCGTAGTTCGTGACGCCGACGACGGCGTGGCCCATCCCGTGCTCGCCGGTCCGGTAGCCGGCCAGCGTCCGGGTGAGGCGCAGCGGCCGGAAGTCGGCCTCCTGCCCGTAGAACAGCTCGTGGCGCAGCCCGGACGGGTCCTCGAGCCAGGCCATGCCCGCGACGCGCCGGTCGGCGCACTCGGCGGGGGTAGCCCGGGTCACCGCGACGCCGGCCGCGGCCAGCTCGTGTTCGAGCGCGGCGAGGTCGGCGGCGCTCGCCACCTCCCAGCCCAGCCAGGACAGCGCTTCACGCTCGCCGTGGCGCACGTCGAAGCGGTAGGCCCGCTCGTCCATGCGCAGCAGCAGGCGCCCGTCGTCGACCCACTGGCCGGGCAGGCCCAGGACGTCCGCGGCGAACGTCTCCCAGGCCGTGACCTCCGTGGTGGACAGCCCGACGTAGGCGAGACTGCGGATGCGCATGGGATTCGTCCTCCTGCTGGTCACTCCGCACGGCCCAGGAAGTCGAGGACCACGCGGTCGTGCTCCTCGGGTTGCTCCCACTGCGGCCAGTGCGCGGCGTCGGCGACGCAGTGGAACGCCGCGCCCGGGATGAGTTTCGCGATCTTGCGGCCCACGTCGGGCCCGCTGCCGGGGTTGTGGTCCGACCACAGCACCAGCGTCGGCACGCTCACCGTCGCCAGCCGGTCTTCGGAGATTCTCCGGTTCGGCCCGGAGCCGAACCCGAAGGAGTTCTCGAACACCGTGCGCAGCGCGGCGTTGCCCGCCGGTTCCGCGTAGATCCGGCGGCGGACCTCGACCAGCTCGTCGGTGACGCGGTCGGGGGTGGCCATCAGCCATTCCAGCCGGGTGCGGATGGTCTCGGGGGTCGGGTTCTCGATGGCGGCGAGCGAGCGGGCGCGCAGGGCTTCCCGCCCTTCGGCGGGCCGCTCGTTCACCGAGCCCGGCGCCCACTTGATGCCGGCGGTGGTGTTGAGCACGAGCTTCCCGACGCGGTCGGGGTGCTCCAGCGCCAGCGTCAGCGCGACCCAGCCGCCGAGCGACTCGCCCTCGAGGTGCGCGCGCTCGATGCCCTGGGAGTCCAGCAGGTCGAGCACCTGCTCGACGTAGGTGCCGACGGCGTCGTGGGTGAACTCGGGCTTGGCGGAGTAGCCGTGCCACAGCAGGTCCATCGCCATCGTGCGGTAGTGCCGGCCGAGCCGGTTCACGTTGCGCGCGTAGGCCTCGGCGTGCCCGCCGACGCCGTGCAGCAGCACCAGGGCCTCGCCGTCCCCGGCCTCGATGACGCGGGTCCGGTGCTTTTCGCCGAGGACGTGGGTCTGGCTGCCGAGCAGCTCGGTCCAGATGGTCACCTCGGGCACTCCCAACGGTTCGGCGGGCGGGGATCGGTGGCACGGGCCCGGCCTGGACCGGTGGCGCTGAGTTCGTGGCAGGGGCGGCAGGACTCGAACCTGCAACCGTCGGTGTTGGAAACCGCTGCTCTGGCCAGTTAAGAGCTACACCCCTTCGCACCGCTTCCCGGTGCGAGATCATTATGCGGCGAATTTTTTGGGGAACTTGCTAGCTTGTCTCCGCTCCGCCGAAACGGTCCGGGGTGAAGACGTCGACGAGCTCGTCGCCCACGCCGTCGACGATCCGGCCGGCCAGCGCCCGGCCGAACAGCGGCCCGAGGGTGACCCCCGCGCTCGCGACGGCCTCGTAGTAGCCCGGCACCGCCGACAGCGGGCCGACGCTGGGCAGCTCGTCACGGGCGCAGCGCGCGTCCACGACCTCGGCCGTCCGGACGGTCGCGGTGCCCAGTAGCGGCACCACCTTCGCCGCCCGGTCCAGCAGGTCCTTCACGTACTCCGGGTCAGGTGTCCCCGAGCGCGGCGGCAGCCCGCGGTCGACGCGGTCCGAGCGCAGGACCACGCGGCCGGGGCCGTCGGGCCGGATGCTGACCTCGGGCGCGCGCAGGATGTACTCGAGGGGGTCGCCGTCGACGAGCAGGTGCGCGATCAGGCTGCGCCGCGGCGGGCCGAGGAACGGGCGGGCGCCGGCCAGCGCGCCGATCTCGTCCGCGGCCGATCCGGCGGCGTTGACGACGACGTCCGCCTCGATCCGGCGGCCGTCCGCGAGCCCGACGCCGTCGCTCGACACCGAGGTCACCTCGGCGTTCAGTTCCAGTGTGGCGCCGAGGGAAACCGCCTCGTCGATCAGGTGCCGGGTGAACGCGACCGCGTCGATCCAGCCCTCGGCGGGCAGCACGGCGACCGTGCCCGTGGTGGGAAAGACCACCGACGAACCGAGGGTGTCGGCCGCTTCCGCGCCCGCGTACCGGTCGACCGGGCAGCCCCACTCGTCGAGCTGGGCGAGGTAGCCGGCGAACGACTCGTCGTCGGTCCACGCGACCGTGCCGGTGCGGTGCCACCACGACGCGGGCGCGAACTCGCCGGCCAGGGCCGCGTGCTCGGCGATGCCGGCCTGGTTCAGCTCGAAGTACGACTTGGGGAAACGCCGGTACGCCGTCGCGGTGGCGAACCCGATCTCCGTGGTGCCCGAGGCGGGCCGGTCCGCGCGGTCGACGCAGTGCACGCGGGCGCCGCGCCGGGCCAGGTGATAGGCCACCGAAGCGCCGATGACCCCGGCGCCGACGACGACCACCTTCGGCGCCATCAGTAGAGACCTTCCGGCGCGGCCTGGCTCACCTGCAGCGGGCGCACGTTGTACACGCCGTCCACCGGCCATTCGCCCTTGGTGTCGAAGCGGGTCGCCTCGTCGCGCTCCATCAGGTTGGGCAGGAAGAGGTCTTCGTGCAGCACGGTCAGCTTCAGCTGGCCCGACTGTCCCTTGTCGACGGTCTTCCGGAAGTCCTCCGGGTCCACCACGGACATCGTCACCTGCGGGTACGTCGGCGCGTACGGGAGGATCGCGCCGCCGTCCTGCGGGTGCAGGCTCACCGCGTTGCCGAAGGTGTTGCCGTAGCCCGACCGCACGAGCCCGCCGTCGAGCGCTTTGACGAAGTCCTGGTACATCTGGGGGCTCATGTGCGTGCCGCCGAGACGGACGCCGTCGAGCGCCGCGACCAGCTCCGGGTGCCGCGCGATCAGCTTCTGCAGCAGCGCCGGGGTCGTGTTGAGGTAGTGGACGTGCTGCGAGCGCAGGCAGTCGACGATCTGGCCGAGCACGTGCTCGGTGTACTCGCCCAGTTCCTTCATCTTGCCGGCGCGGATGAGCTGCTTGATCCACCGCGGGTCCATGTCGATGCCGTACACGAGCCCGGCCAGCTGCTCGGAGAGCTCGATCGCGCCGTTGCCGATCTGGTGCGGCCCGCTCGGCGTCGCCTGCAGCCAGGTGCGGCCGGCCTGGTAGCCGTCGAAGAGGTACGACCAGCGCCGCCATTCGACGCGGTGGGTCATCATGTCTTCGGTGTAGAACACGCGCACGGGGTCGCCGGTCGTGCCGCCGGACTCCCAGACGCGGCCGATCAGCGGCCGCGGCACGGTGCGCGGCACCAGGTCGCCGGGGTCCATGCCGCGCAGGTCGCCGGGCGGGAACGGGCCGAACTCGGCGAGCTGGTCGTACCGGGTGATGTCCATCGGGTCGAACGACAGCTCGGTCGCGCGCTTCAGCCAGTACGGGCTGCCGAGTTCCGGGTTGAAGTGCCGTCGCACCACGTGCCGCGTCCAGGCGTCGAGGTCGAGGGACAACCAGTGGTCGGTCAGGCTGGCACGTTCGTGCGTGCGGGTGCTCACGGTTTCTCCTTGCTTCAGACGCCGGGGGCGACGAGGTCGACGGCGTAGTCGTAAATCGCGGTCATGGCCTCGGTGACGTGGTGGGGCTCGGTGATGCGCACGACGGGGAAGGGGAAGTCGAGCACCCCGGCGGGCAGTGTCGGGCCGAGGACGAAGGCGAGCCGGACGCCCTGGCTCTTCATCCCGGCGCACACGTGCGGCAGGCTCATCGTGGTGGTCTTGTTGCGCTGGAACAGGTCCCGGACCTCGGCCGCGGTCGTCAGCGCGCGTTCCTCGAGGAACGAGCACACCGGGCTGCGCGGGTCCGTCACCGCCATCGCCGCGACGCTCGGCGCCATGAAGTCGGTCGCGTACTGGCGCAGCGGGGAGTGCACGGCGAACGGCTGGCCGTCGATGACGCTGATCATGCCGGGCGGGCTCTGCGCGACGAGCTTGTCGAGGGCCTCGGCGGTGCCGCTGAGCATGAGCAGCCGGGCGGTGCCGTTCTCGAGCACGCCGAAGTCGCCGCCGAGGTACACCCCGGGTCGCCGATCGCCGTAGTAGAACGTCGGGTCCTCGGTCACCGGGAGGAAGGCGATGGCCGCGCCCTGCGCCGGGGGCGCCGGGTCGGGCAGCGGCGTCTTGGCCTCGCGCACCAGCAGGTCGAACAGGGTGCGCCGGTCCACCGCGCCCGCGACGGAGCTCGCGATCAGGCCGCCGAGGCTGATGCCGCCGGCGACGCCCGGGTGGATGTCGGACTCGGCGAGCACGTCGTGGATGCCGAACGCCAGCGCGGCCAGCCGGATGCCGGCGAGGCTGAAGCGGTCGTGGTCGCCCCGGGGCTCGAACTCGCCGCGCAGCAGGGCTCGCGGTTCGATACCGGTCCAGTCGCGCACCTGCTCGTAGGAGCGGCGCATGGCCGGGTACGCCTCGTAGAGCTTCGCGCCGTGCTCAGGGTCGGGATCGGAGATGTTCGCGCCGAACAGATATCCCAGAGTCACCGAATTCTCCTGACGAACGGTTGCGAAGCGGCTGCCGCGACGCTACGCATCCCCTTACGCGCGGAACCGGGCTAGCATGGGGTCTCTAGGCAAAACCTCAGCTCCGGGTGCGGGACTCCTTAAGAGTTCCCCCAGGGTTGGCCTGGTAGGGCGGCTATCGCGGGCGACGTGAGTGGGAAAAAGCTGGCAGCCGGCCCATCCAGGCTCGTCACCCTATTCGCCGGAGGTATCAGAACGTGGAGTATGGCGTCTCGCTGTTGCCGGACTGCGACCCGGAGACCACGACCGCCTCGCAGTACTTCCAGGATGTGCTGCAGGTCAGTGTGCTCGCCGATCAGCTCGGCCTGAACTACGTCAAGATGACCGAGCACTACCTGCGCTCCTACGGCGGATATTCCCCCAGCCCGCTGGCGTTCCTGTCGGCCGTGGCCGCGCGCACCCAGTCGATCCGCCTGATGACCGGCGGCATCCAGGCCTCGTTCCACCACCCGATCCAGATCGCCGCGCACGCCGCGCAGGTCGACGTGATGAGCGGCGGCCGCCTGGACGTAGGGTTCGCGCGGGCGTTCCTGCCGTACGAGTTCGAGGCGTTCGGCGTCGACATGGACACCAGCCGCGAGCGGTTCCTCGCCACGATCGAGGCGGTCGTGCGGCTGTGGAACGAGAAGGACGTCACCGAGGACACGCCGTTCTTCAAGTACGAGAAGGCGAACTCGCTGCCGGCACCGGTGCAGCAGCCCGGCCCGCCGGTGTGGGTGGCCGCGCTGGCGACCCCGGCGAGCTTCGACTGGACCGGCCGCAAGGGCTTCAACCTGCTGATCAGCTCGACTCAGCTGAACGAGATGGGCCGCAAGCGCGAGTACGTCGAGCTGTACCGCAACGCGTTCATGGAGGAGCACGGCGACTCGGGCCGCAAGCCGAAGTTCGCGGTGAGCATCCCGCTGCTGATCGCCGACACCGACGAAGAGGCCCGTGACCTGGCGGTGCCGTTCATGCTGAAGTCGTTCAACGCCTTCAAGGAAGCGATCCTGTCCTGGCACAACGTCGAGTCCCCGGCGTACGAGGGCTACACGGCGATGGCGCGCCAGATGGCCAGCTTCGACCTGGAGACCGACGGCCTGGAGGCCAAGGCGGTCGTCGGCTCGCCGGACACGGTGCTGGGCCGCATCGAGGAGGTCCGCGACGTGCTGGGCCCGGACGTGATCCTCTGGAACCTCGACTTCGGCGGCCAGTCGCTGGAGACGATGTCGCGCACGCTGAACCTGTTCGCGGACAAGGTGATGCCCGCCCTCGGGTGACCCCTCCCAGGGGTGAAGAAGCGGAAGGACCCGGCGGCTGGGCAGCCACCGGGTCCTTCCGTCGTAGCAAAGGGTCAGCCGCTGAAGCCGAGCCCACCCTGGGCCGCGATCATCGTCAGCCGGATGCCGCGCAGGGCCTTCTCCAGGCCCGGGGCCACCTCGCCGACGCGATCCGTCAGCTCCTCGATGCGGTCCTTGTACTCGCCCTTGCTCTCCTTGCGCGTCACGACGCTCGGCACCGTCCCGGCGGCGGCGAGCGCGACCAGTGCCGCGTCGTCCGCGCCGACCTGGGCGGCCGGGGTCGAACCGTGCAGGACCTCGACCGCGTGCTCCTGCAGCGCCTTGGCCAGGGCCGGGTCGGTGGCCGTCACGTGGGTCTTCGGCACGACGCCCAGGACCTTCTTCTCCTGGACCGTCAGCAGCTTCTGCTCCACCAGCTGCTCCTCGATCGCGTCGAGGGTCTCCTTGTAGTCGTGCCGTAGCCACGACTTCCAGCTGCGCTTCTCGTTGCCGATCTGCGCCAGCAGCCGGTCGAGCACCGGGTCGCCGGTCGGGTCCGACTTGACCAGGACGGCGTCGCCGTCCTCGTCGGCGATGTTGCCGCGCAGCGCCAGCTCCGTCAGCACGCCGGCGCGGGTCAGGAACGCCGTGCGGGTGCGGTCGTAGAGATCTTCCTTCTCCAGGTCGTAGGCCAGCAGGTAGGCGCGGTAGTGGACGGCGGTCGGCGTCTCGGTCATCTTCGGTCACCCGTTTCTGAGTCGTTCGTCGGTACAGCCGGGATCCCCGCGTCCGGCCGGGTTCTCCCCCTGGCGGACGCGTTCCTAGGCGTATTACCCGATCTTGGCGGAACTCATGCCCGGCAAAAACGGCCAAAGGTTGACAGTCGGTGACGGAAGGTTGTCGGCTCACAACCTTAGTTGTTCCGGCGTGCGGAGTAACGGGGCTTAGCAGTCTCCCCAGACGTCGCCCGATCGGGTGGACTCGCGCCCCACCAGGCCGTTAAGAGAAAGGGGCCAGTCTTTTCGACACCACTATCCGCAATGGACGGCTCATGACCGCTCGAAGTGTCAGGCGTGGGGTGCTGTTCCTCTCCCTCCTCGGCCTGCTCGCCCCCGCGGTGCCCGCCGGCGCCGCACCGCAGGCGGTTCCGGCCGCACCCACCCTCCAGCAGGTCGTGCCGGCCCCGGTGTCGGTGACGCCGGACCCGGCCGTCCGCTACCTGCTCAACCCGGCGACGGTGGTGTTCACCTCCGGTGGCACCGACGCGCGCCAGGTCGGCGACTACCTCGCCGGGCTGCTCCGCCCGGCGACCCGGTTCCGGGTCCCGGTGATCGCCGCTCCCGCCCTCCCCGGCGTCCCGAAGGCGCTGCCCGGGATCTCGCTGCTGCTCGGCGGCGCCGACCCCCGCGTCGGGGCCGAGGGCTACACGCTCGACAGCACGGCGTCCGGGGTGACCATCCGGGCCGAGAAGCCCGCCGGTCTGTTCAACGGCGTGCAGACGCTGCGTCAGCTCCTGCCCGCCTCGCTCAGCGGGACGCTCACGGTGCCCGGCGGCCACATCCTCGACTACCCGCGCTACCCCTACCGCGGCGCGATGCTCGACGTGGCGCGGCACTTCCTGCCGGTGTCCGACGTGAAGAAGTACATCGACGACATCGCACTGTACAAGGTCAACAACCTGCACCTGCACCTCACCGACGACCAGGGCTGGCGGCTGCAGATCACCGGCTGGCCCAACCTGACCGCCAAGGGCGCGAGCACCGGCTCCGGCGGTGGAGCGGGCGGTTTCTACACCCAGGCCCAGTACCGCGACATCGTCGCCTTCGCGCAGAGCCGGCACATCACGGTCGTGCCGGAGATCGACATGCCCTCGCACTTCGGCGCGGCGCTGTCGTCGTACGCCGAGCTCAACTGCGACGGCGTCGCCGGGCCGGTCTACACCGGTCTCACCCCCGCGCCGCGGTCGGACCTGTGCGTCGGCAAGCCGATCACGTACAAGTTCATCAGCGACGTGCTCGGCCAGCTCGCGGCCCTGACCCCGGGCGGCTACCTCGACGTCGGCGGCGACGAGATCCAGGACCTCGACGACGCGCAGTACACGGCGTTCATGGCGAAGATCGCCCCGATGGTGGCCAAGTTCGGCAAGAAGCTGCTGGGCTGGGCCGAGATGCTCACCGCGACCCCGCCGAAGGGCGCGACCGGCGAGTTCTGGATCTACGACGGCACCCAGAACGAGGTCGGCGAAGCCAGCCAAAAGGGCGCGAAGCTGATCATGGCGCCGTGCGTCTACACCTACCTCGACATGAAGTACGCCCCCGGCGTCCCGGCCGACATCGGCCTGGAGTGGGCGGGCGACATCAGCGTCCAGGCCGCGTACAGCTGGGATCCGACCGCGGTGGTGCCCGGCGCGCTGGCCTCGAACATCGACGGCGTCGAAGCTCCCTTGTGGACGGACACCGTGCGCAGCCTCGACGACGTCCGCTACCTGGCCTTCCCCCGGCTGCCGGCGATCGCCGAGATCGGCTGGTCGGCGCAGGCGAGCCACGACTGGACGTCGTTCTCGTCGCGGCTGGCCGCGCAGGGCCCGCGCTGGACGGCTCTCGGCGTGAAGTACTACGCGGCCCCGGAAATCCCGTGGCCGAAGAACTGACCCGGCGGGAGAAGCCGACGATGGCGAACAAGGACGGGCAGGTCTGGGAGGCCTACTGGACGGACCTCCCGGACCGGACGGGCGCGGCCTTCTGGGACTGCGAGCCCGCCGACGGCGCGGCCGCGCACGCCGAGCTGTTCAAGGCGCACTTCGACCCGGCACTCCCGCTGGTCGACCTGGGCTGCGGCAACGGGACCCAGACGAAGTACCTGGCCGGGCTCTACGACCGGGTCGTCGGCGTCGACATCGCGGAAGCCGCGCTGAACCGGGCGCGGGTGGAGAACGGCGGGAGCAACGTCGCGTACGAGCTGCTCGACGTGCTCGACGACGCGGCGGTGGCGGCGTTCCGCGAGCGGTACGGCGACGTGAACATCTACCTGTCCGGCGTGATCCACCAGCTGCCGGTCGAGAAGCGGGTGGCGTGCGCGCGGAACCTGGCCGTGCTGGCCGGGGACCGCGGGTGCGTGTTCAACCAGGAGCTGACGCCGGCGAGCTACACGTACATGCAGCAGCTGATCGCGGACCCGGCCAACGACCTGCCCAAGCTGGAGCGGGTGTCGATCTACTTCGGCATCGGCCTCCAGCCGGCGGCGGGTGAGGCGGAACTGGAGACGGTCTACGAGGTGGGCGGCTTCACCATCCTCGACGGCGGCGAACTCCTGCTGCGCACGACGGAAACCCTGGCCGACGGCTCGGGCCTGAACCTGCCGACCCACTACGTCATCGCCCGGCGCTCCTGAAGTTCCGGAGCGGCGGCAAGGGGGCCTTCCCAGCGCCGTGGAAGGTCCCCTTCCGCTCGTCCGGGGTCGGCCTCGACGAGCCCGGCTGTCGTGAACGACTCGTTTACCTCCCCGGCCGGGAGGGCTCCGGCAAAGTCACCCGACCAGGCCACCCCGGGCGCCGCTCGACGGGCGTGGTGCCCGGGCAAACGTCTTGAATGAGTCATTCAGGACCTCCCAAGACCTGAATGACTCATTCAAGACACGCAAAGAGGGGGCGGTCCCGAATTCGGGACCGCCCCCTTTCGTTTCCCGGTCGGGGCGGGAAAGTCAGTGCGCGGCGGCCAAAGCGGCGCGGTCAGTCTTGCCGTTCGCCGTGCGGGGCAGCTCGGCGACCAGGCTCACGTCGTCCACGATCATGTACTTCGGCAGGTGGGCCGCGCAGTGGGCCTTCATCCCCAGCAGCGTCACGCGCTCGCCCGGGCGCGGGACGATCACCGCGCGCAGGCGGGCGTCGATGCCCGCGCCCGCGACGAGCACCGCCACCTCGGCCACCGCCGGGTGGCGGGCCAGTGCCGTCTCGATCTCGCCCAGCTCGATGCGGTGGCCGCGGATCTTGACCATCGCGTCGCGCCGGCCGGCGTACTCCAGCTCGCCCGCCGCGTCGTACCGGCCGACGTCGCCGGTGTGGTAGCCGCCCAGCTGCGGCGCCCTTCCCCAGTAGCCGAGCATGACGGTCGGGCCGTCGACGACGATCTCGCCGTCCGGCGACACCGTCAACGTCGCTCCCGAACACGCCCGCCCGATCGGCAGGCCACCGGTCCGCGCGAGGTCCGCCGACGTCACTTCGTAGCTGGTCACGACGTTCGTCTCGGTCGGCCCGTACCAGTTGAACAGCCGGACGTCCGGCCACGCGCGGCGCAGCGTCTGCACCCCGGCGATCGGGAACGGCTCCCCGGCGAACACGCAGACCCGCAGCGAAGCCGGCGCCGGCCGGTCGAGCAGGCCGCCGTGGCGCATCATCAGCAGCAGCGCCGACGGCACCGAATACCAGACGCTGATCCCGCGGCCGTGCAGGAAGTCCGTCAGCTCGGCGGGCGAGTACGACAGGTCCGAACCGGCCAGGTCCACCGACGCCCCGGCGAAGAACGCGCCGTAGAGGTCGAACACCGACAGGTCGAAGTTGAACGGCGCGTGGTTGGCCAGCCGGTCCCCCGCGCGCAGCCCGGTTTCCGCCGCGGCCCACGCCACGAAAGCGAGCGCGTTGCGGTTGCTGATCAGGACACCCTTCGGCGCGCCCGTCGAGCCGGACGTGTAGAGGATGTAGGCGGGCTCGTCCGGGCCGACGTGCTCGAGCGGGGGCGCACTGTCGCTTGTGGACAGTGCGGCGAACGAGCTCAGCGGCGGTGGGTTCGCACCCCAGTCGGCCGAAAGCCCGGCCTCGTCGGCTACCACCAGCGCGGGCGTGCAGCTCTCGGCGATGAGCCGCACCCGCGAGACGGGGTTCGACGGCGCGACCGGCACGTAGACCGCACCCAGCCGCAGCGACGCCTGCATCAGCGCCACCACCTCGACGCTCTTCTCCGCCCAGATCAGCACCCGGTCGCCGCGGCGGACACCGGCCGCGTGCAGCCCGGCGGCCTGCCGGTCGGCCAGCTCGTCGAGTTCGCGGTAGGTCGCAGTGGTCCCGCCGGAGTGCACCGCCGGGGCATCCGGCGTGCGCTCCTTCGCGGCGAGAACCAGCTGGTGCAGAAGTTCCACCGTGCTCACATCCCCAGTTCCATCGCGACCAGCTGCCGCTGCACGTCGGACGCGCCGGAGAAGATCGTGCCGCCGATCGCGTCCCGCAACGCGGCTTCGATCCCCTGCTCACGCAGGTAGCCGCGGCTGCCGAACAGCTGCACGGCGTCGGTCGCGCTCGCCACCGCCGCCTCGGACACCGCAAGCTTCGACAGCGCCGCGAACAACGTCGCGTCCTCGCCCTGGTCCAGTGCCCAGCAGGCCCGGTACAGCAGCAGGCGGGCGCTTTCGGCCCGCAGCTTCATCTCCACGATCCGGTTGGACACCGACTGGAACTCCGCGAGCCGCTTGCCGAACTGGCGGCGGCCGCGTACGTGCTCCAGGCAGCGCTCGATCAGCCGGTCCTGCACGCCCAGGTACAGCGCGAACAGGCAGGCCCGCTCCCAGCCCATCGAGTGCTGGAAGATCGCCGAGCCCTGGCCCGGTTCGCCGAGGACGGCGTCCGCGGGCACGAAACACTCGGTGAAGGTGACCTCGGAGGCCACGCAGCCTTCCATGCCGAGCTTGCCGAACGGCTCGCCGAAAACGATTCCCGGCGAGTGGGCGTCGAGCGCGAAGGCGGTGATGCCCCAGTGGCCGGCCGCCGGGTCGGTGACCGCGTAGGTGACCAGGACGTCGGCCACCGGACCGTTGCTGACGAAGCTCTTGACGCCGTCGAGCACGAACCCGCCCTCGACCGCGGTGGCCGTGGTCCGCAGCGCGCCGACGTCGGAACCCGCTTCGGGCTCGGTCATCGCGTTGCCCGCGATCAGGTCGCCGGCGGCGAGGCCGGGCAGGAGCCGGGCGCGCAGTGCCTCGGGGGCGAAGTCCACGATCGGCATCGTGCAGGCGAACAGGTGCGCGGCCGCGCCGAAGACGAGGCCGGTGTCCGGGCAGCCGCGCCCGGCGGCCTCGAACACCCGCGCCGTTTCGAGGGCGGTGAGCCCGCCGCCGCCGTGGTCCGCGGGCACGCTGGCGCCAAGGACGCCGAACTTGCCCAGCAGGGCCCACTTCTCGCGGCTGAACACGTACTCGGGCGCGGCCGGGAAGGCCGCCCGCGTGTCGGCCAGTGTCCGGTCGTAGCGCTGCCGCTGGTCTTCGGTCCAGCCGAACTCCATCCGCCCACCTCCACCAGGGTTCGCGCCCGAGGCTAGCGTCGGGACGTCTAGCGAAAACCCTGAATACGCGGTGCGAGCATGACTGGTGTGACCCGACACGTCGTGCTCTGCACCCTGCCCGGTTACGGACACGTGACGCCCGTGCTCGACGTCCTCGGCGAGCTGGTCCGGCGCGGCCACCGGGTCACCGTGGCGACGGGAAGCGCCTTCGCCGACCGGATCGCGGCGACCGGCGCCCGGCCTCTCCGCTACGACGAGCCGGCCGACGACCCGGGTTCGCACCGCCTGGCCGCCGCGCTGACCGGCGCGTCCAGCTGCCTCGATCCGCTGGCGCCGGTGCGGAAGCTCCTGTCCGACGACCCGCCCGACGTGCTCGCGTTCGACTCGACCATGTGGATCGCGGGCCGCGTGCTCGCCCACGACGTCGCGTGCCCGACGGTCCAGCTGTCGGCGTGTTTCGCTTCCAACGAGCACTATTCCCTGCCGGCGCACGTGGCCCGTTTCCCGTCGGAGTCCACAGTAGACGACGAGCCCTACGACTTCCTCGCCGATCTCACGGCCCTGCTGGCGGCCGAGGCTCCCGGCCGGACCGCGGAGCAGTTCCTCGACGACGGCCGCGACCACAAGCTGGTCCTGATCCCCCGCGACTTCCAGTACGCGGGCGAGACGTTCGACGCGCGGCATACGTTCACGGGCCCGTGCTTCGGCCCGCAGCGGCCGCTGACCGGCTGGGAGCCGCCGGCGAACGGGAACCCGGTGTTGCTGGTGTCCCTGGGCACGTCGGCGTTCAACGACCAGCCGGACTTCTTCCGTCAGTGCGCCCGCGCGTTCGCGGACCTGCCGTGGAACCTGGTGATGACCCTGGGCGGCGGAGTGGATCCGGCGTCACTGGGGCCGTTGCCGCCGAATGTCGAGGCGCGCCAGTGGGTTCCGCACCCGGCGGTGCTGCGGCACGCGTCGGCGTTCGTGACGTCGGCGGGCATGGGGAGCGTGATGGAGGCGTTCTACTGCGGGACGCCGCTCGTCCTGGTGCCGATGCACGGCGAGCAGGAGGTCAACACCGAGCGGGTGGTGGAGCTGGGCCTCGGCCGCCGGCTGCCCCGCGAAGAGCTGACCCCGGAAGCGATCCGCGACGCGGTCCTGGCGGTGGCGGCGGACGAGAGCATCGGCGCACGCATGCGGGCCATGCGGGACCACACGCACGAAGGCGGCGGCGCTGTCACGGCCGCCGACCGCATCCTCGCCCTCTGACCCCGGCGCAGCAAAAAGGTCGTGAGTGGGAAACAGTGTTGGTATGTGAATCGAGGTGACCAGGGCAGGGCGTAGCCCCCGGCGAGCGGAGCGCTGCCGGTTGTTGCCGGGTGGTGCTCTCAGGCGG
>NZ_JAPZLD010000083.1:0-28837 GCF_030182635.1 Amycolatopsis ponsaeliensis | reverse complement strand
GGCAGGATCGTGGTGTCCATCGCGACGACCTGACCCGGCCGGTGAATCACCACAGGCTGGCCCGCGCCGGGGGGGCGGGCCCCCCCCCGCCCGCCCCCCCCCCCCCCCCCCCCCCCCCCCCCCCCCCCCCCCCGCCGCATCGCTGCCCACCGGATCCTGGCCGGTCACCCACGGAGCTGGCAGCCTCGAACGTACTGGGACGACATCGACCTCCACCCCGTGATCGGCCTTCACCGCCCCTGACGTTCGCCAACCGACGCGGGCTCAGTGCCGTCTCCGGACGCGCACGCCCGATCATCCGGTTCCTGCGGGGACTGTTCCAAGATCGGCTCTGGCGGACTTTCGGTGGTGGGTTATCCGAGGAGGATGCGGTGGCGCAGGAGAGCGAAGCCGGCTCTTCCGTACATCTGCCGCTTAATTAGCTTCGTTTTGGTGTTCACGCCTTCGGTTCGCCCGTTGTGGTGCTCGAGGGTGATCGCAGCGGTGACGGCGTCGATGTCCTGTTCGACGCCTCGCGCGAAAGAGTGCACGTGTGGTAGATCCGCTTCGCGTGCGGCGGTCGTCCATGCCGCTAGCTTGGCCGGGTTGTCTCTGCGAGGAGCGAGCAGGGCAGCGAAGGTACGCACAACGCTGGCCAGCGCCGCCATTTCGGGGCAGGCCGCGGTCAGAGCTTCGAGTCGTTCGCGTTGCCGCTCGGTGAGATTCTCGGGCCGGGTCAGCAGCAGCCGTGCGGCCCGGCGCGGCGAGAGGTGCGGATGGTCGTCAAGATGCCGTCCCTGGTTCAGATACCGCACGAGGAGGTTCTGGCTGCCGTTGTAGCCCAGAGCGCGGATTTCGCCCAGCAGCGCTGGTCGCCCCGACGCCCGGCTCCCGTTCACGGCGGGCGCGTAGGTGGTCCCGATACGGGTCGACCATGCAGGCCCGGTACTTGGGGACCCGCTGGATGCGCTCCGGTGTCGCCGCGCGGGCGTACCGCTTGACTGTGTTCAGCGCCAGGCCGAGACGGCGTGAGCAGTCCAGCAGCCCAACTCCGGCCTCGAGGAGGGCATGAATCTGCTGCCACCGCTGGAGAGTGGTCTCGGCAAGCTTTCCCTCGCGCAGTCCCGTGGCCGAGGCCCAGCACGCACTGTGAGCTGAGACCTCCTTGCCCGCAGCGTCGCACAGACCGTGCCAGAGATGCCATCGGTCGGCGACCTGGATCGCTTGCGGCAGCGCATCCCGCACGGCCTGCGCGTAGGCTGCCGAACCGTCCCGGCACACGACTTCGACTCCTGGATGTGCCCGCAGCCAACCGGCCACCACCTCGGCACCGCGCCCGGGCAGCACGTCGATCCGGACGCCGGTGTCGGCGTCGATCAACACGGTGGCGTAGTCATGACCCCTGCGCAGGCCGAAATCATCGATCCCCAGCACCCGAGGCACCGCGTGATCCGGTAACGGCATGCCCAGCAAGACCCGTACAGCGGTGTCACGCCCGAGGGCGATCCCGACTTTGGGCAGCAGCCGGGCAGAGGCCCTGCCTGCCAACTCGCGCACGACAGCACGGACCTGTTCGCCGAGTCGGACTGTGCGTCGCTGGTATCGCTCGACCAGGCCCGGTACTTGCTCCCGGAAGGTCTGGCGCGCACTCGGTGACAGGGCACCGCATCCGGCGTATCCGCAACCTCACCAGGACCCGGCGTCCATCGACCGGCACATCTGCGGGGACTCGCTCGTGGAAGGAATGAACTCGGCCCGTCGGCGTTCCGCAGGCAGGGCACGCCACCGCATCGCCCCTGGTTGATGCCCGTACAACGATCACATCGCCAGCGTCCTCGACGCTCTCGATAGACAGCGCTGAAAGCCCCGAGAACACTGCACCGACCAGCTTCGCCATCTCAGCCACAAACGATCATGGCAACCCCCAAACCCGTCTCCGCTGGGGACCCAGCACACCACCACCGAAAGTGCGCCAGAGCCGATCACGGGATAGACCCTGGTCCGCGCTCCGCCAGGCGATGGGCCCGCTCGTCGAGCACTACGCGAGCCAGACCGAGCGCGCCCATCGGCTGGCCGCGCTCGCCGTGGCGACCCCCGCCCTCGCGGCGCTCAACCAGGAAAGCACGCGAAGTTCCGCGCCCTGATCGCACCCGAACTCGCGCGCCGGCTCGGTTCGGACCCGGACGACCCGGCCGATCCGCGACCACGTGCCCTCATCGCCAGCGCCCTGGGTTGTCTCGAGGCCGCCGTTGCGACTTGGATCGCCGGCGATGGCACGCAACAACTGGGTCGGCTACTCGACCGCGCAATGGGCTCGATCAGCGCTGAAATGCCTGAGCCGTAACAAGATTGCCAAGGGCTCGGCCGACCCGGGCGACGGCGATCACGGGGCGGCCTTGGGGGTCGCAGGCTTACGGGCGCGCACGAACGCCTCGTAGTCGGCGTACGGCTTGTGGTGGAAGAGGTGGACCTCGGCGAAGCCGATCGCCTGCCGGTGGTCGATGTTCCGGAAGTCGAGAGCCGGCACGCCGAGCGCCTTCTTCGCCCATTCGAAGCCGGTCTTGGACGGGTTCCAGAACTGGCCGAACTTGTCCGGATCCAACGTGTCGTTGAGTTCACTGACGACGGAACCGGTGAACCGCGAAGAGTCTTTCGTGATGAAGTTTTCGACCGTTCGCTGCTCGTTCTGCACCATCCGGATGTCGAAATCGAACCCGCCGATCGCTCCTGGCGCACCGGTCACCGGGTCGCGGGGTTGTTTCCAGTCGAAGATCAGGTTGTGGATGACCTTCATGTTGAGGGCGAACAGCTGTTCGTTGACGTCGCGGAGGATCTGGCGAGTGTCCTGGCCCAGCATCTTCGCGCCCAGCGCCGTGTCCACCGAGCCGACTCCGGGCGTTCCGGTGACCACCGTGGCCGCGTGGAAGAAACGGATGTCCCGCAAGGGGGCCGGCGTGTTCCGGTCGAATTCGAGGACGTAGCTGATCAGGTCGTAGTAGTCGTGGCGCTGCCGTACCGTCGTGTACTCGCCCGGCAGGACGTTCTGCGTGTTGTAGAACACCGCGCGCATGAACGTGTTGGACGGGGACAGCGACCGGATGCCGCCGTTGAGGCTGAGGATCTCCCATTCCTGCCGGTCCAGGGCCAGCCAGTCGGACGGGCCGACGTTCGCCCGGTTTCCCCCGGCCAGCGACGAGTCGATCTCCTTGCGGTGTACCTGCTCCGCCCCGGCCCGCTGCTGCAACACGTGGGTGAGTTCGTGCGCGATCAGCGACCGGCCGGCCTGCGTGTCCGGCTGGTACTGGCCGGCGCCGAACACGACGTCGTCTCCGACTGTGTACGCGGCGGCTGAGAGCGAACGCGCCGCGCGCTCGGCGCCGGGCCCGGTGTGCACCCGCACCGAACCGAAGTCGGGGCCGCGGGCGGTCGTCGGCGCGGGCCCGGCGACCACCTTGGCCGCGATCGCGTCGGCCTCCCGCTCCCCGGCATCCCCGGCCTTGCTCACCGCGGACTTGCCCTGCGCCGATGCCGGCGCCGGCGAGACGGCGGCACCCGCGAAGGCGTGCTCCATCGACGAACGCACCCCGTCCGGCAGCGGCGTCCCGGAGCCGCGGGCCACCGTGTCCCTGGCGAACGCGGCGCCCCACCAGTGGTTACCCAGCGCACGGTGAACGGCCGCCACCGGGCTGACCGGCACGGCCGCCGGTGCGGTCCGGGCCGGTCGGGCCTGCCGGTTCGGTTCCCTGCTCAGCACACGTTTACTGGCCATGTCTCCTCCGAAGCCGGAACCGGACGGAGGCCCGGGAGCCTCCGTCCGGTCGCCGATCAGTCGTCGTTCCCGAAACCGAGCAGCCGCTGGCGGATGTCGATCGTCGGCAACAGCACGCCGGCGGCCCGCACCCGCAGCTTCGGTCGCTGGTGGTTGGTGAACAGGATGACCCGCTGGTAGGTACCGTCGGTCTCCACCGGCGCCGGCTGGTGGTTGACCACGTGCTGGAACGAGCCGTCCCGCAGCGCGAAGATGACCTCGTCGTCCTTGCCCGGCCCGAGGTCCTCGCCGCGCTTGTCCTGCGGCAGGACGACCACCTGCGCGGCCAGCATGCCGCTCGGGTCGTGCGCGATCCGGGTCACCTTGATCTTGGTGGCCTTCGGGTCGACCTTGACCCGCACGAACGTGGAGATGGTCAGCTCCCGGGTGAACGGGTTGCCGGTCACGTCCGTTCCGGCCACCGACAGGTGCCAGGTGTACGTACCTTCCTTGAACACCTGGGCGAACGTGTTGGTGTAGTTGCCGTCGCCGTCCGGGTCGACCAGGCTGTTCGTCCCGTCGACGAACAGTCCGCTGCCGCCGTGGCAGGTACGCGGCAGCGTCTTCCACTGTTGTTTGGTGAGCAGCGCGCCGATGCGCTGCTCCATCCAGGTGGGCTTGTCCGGACTGCCGGCGACGGAACTCGGGGTCGCCCCGGTCAGCGCCGTCAGCTGCTGGCCGAGGCCGACAGCCGGAGCGTCCAGCGTCGCCGTGACGGTCGCACCGCGGATCGGCTGGTCGTCCTGGCGGATGCGGACGGTCAGCACCATCCGGTCTCCGGTCAGGTAGGACGGCTTGTCCAGCACCACGTCGGCGAGCAGGTGCAGGTCGAGGTACACCAGCACCTGGCTGGGGTCCAGCTCCTCCGCGGTGGACGGCCCCGTGCCGTGGATGAGCCGCCAGTCGATCTTCTTCCCCTTGGCGACGGCAGGCAGCTGGGCCACCGACAGCGCCCGGTCCGACTGGGTTTCCTGGATCTCCACGGGGAACGGCTGGAACGAGGCACCATCCCATCTCGACAGCTGGATGGTGTCGGTGAAGACGGTGGTGCCGGCCTTCGGGGTCACGGCGAGGACCAGCCGGTCCACGCTCGGTTCGGTGGAGAAGTAGACCGCGGGCAGCACGGCGGGTGCCGGCGGCGCGTCCGGGTCCGGAACACCCGTGGTCGGCGTCGTGGCCTTGGTGACCGCGTTGACCTTCTGGACGTCCGCCAGGATGTCCCCGACGTGCTGGGTCAGCTCGCTGGGGTCGTTGGCGAGGGCGAACACACCACCGTGGAACGTCGACAGCTGCGAGAGCACGCCCTGGTCGGCGGTGGGGCCCAGCGCGATGGCCGACAGGGCGCAGCGTTTCGGGTCCAGCACGGCCTGCCGCAGCGAGCTGGAGTTGACGGCGTCCTGGAAGGAGATCGCACCGTTCGCGGGTGTCGCCGAGGCCGGCACCAGCGCCACGTGGCCGGAGTTCTCCTGACCGTCGGTGAACACGATGATCGAGAACCGCTGGTCGGTGATCGGCCCGGCGTTGCCCAGCAGGTCGATGGCGAAGATGAGCCCGTCACCGATCGGCGTGTTCGTCCCCGGGGCGCCGAAGTCGAACGCCGGGTTGTTGATGGCCTTCAGGGCGTCGTCCAGCGGGGTCAGCGGCAGCAGCGCCACGATCCGGCTGGACGGCGGGCCGGCGCGGAAGCCGACGGTCTCGTCCTCGAACGCGACGATCGCCACCCGGTCGTCGGTGCCCACGCCGCTGAGCAGGCCGTTGATCAGGTGGACCAGCACCCGGCTCGCGGTCTTGGCGTTCTCGAAGCGGTTCTCCAGCGCCATGCTGCCGGAGCGGTCGAGCACGAAGACGATGTCCTTGCGGCGCTGGGTGATCGTCATCGGCGCGGTCGTGGAGTTGTGCAGGAATCCGGTGTAGATGCCGGCTGTGTCGGTCAGCTTGACGTTCAGGCCGAACTGGATGGGGACCTGTTCGTACACGCTCGGCAGGTTGACCGTCAGCTTCGGCTCGGTGGTCTCCGTGGGCTCCGCGGGGTTGTTCGAGATGGCCGTGATGGGAGCCGCGCCGGTGTAGGACCAGTCGTATTTCGCGGTGAAGTCCGGTGGGTTACCGGCGAGCGTCTTGTCCGACAAGGCGTTGCCGGCGTGCAGGTCGGGGTTCTGCAGTTCCACCGCCGTGGCCGGCACGTTCAGCGTGGCCACCGGGTTGACGGCGGCCCACTGGACCTCCACGTTGCCGCTGGAGAAGCCGAGCGACCAGCCGGCCGGAGTACCGGCGGAGACGCGGAGTTCCCACAGTTCACCGTCGACGACACCGCCGTTCAGGTCGGTGAAGGTGACGCCGACGTTCACCGTGTCGCCCTGGACGGTGTCGGTCACGACGTCGATCTGGTACTGGTGGGTGCCGGTGGGTGGCACGAACAGAGTGCCGTTGGCGGGCAGCTGCTGGGTGATGCGGGCCCCGGTGCCGGCGTCGATGTGGGTCAGCGACGAGGTCACGCCGGTCACCGCGTCGGCGTACTGCAGCGTGTAGCTCTCCTGCGAGCCCCCACCCGCTTGGAGGGCCACCGAGAACACCGTGACGAACGCGCTGGTGTCCGACATCGTGTAGGCGGCGGCGCCACCGGTTGTCGGGTTGATGATCGGGTCTGGCATGGTGGTTCCCCTCAGATTGCGGTGATGAGCTGCTTGGCGTAGATGTCGAAATCGGCGTTGGTGCGATTGCTCTGCCACAGCAGCCACAGGCCCAGGTTCGGGACCAGGAGCGGGTGTGGCGTCTGGTTGATCTGGACGTTGGTGATCAGGCGCTGCGCGTTCGCCCAGCCACCGCTGATCGTGCTGCGCCGGCGCAGCACGAGATCGATGACGCTGGTGGAGAGCAGCCGGGCGTTGACGAGGTAGACGGTGCCGTCGGCATCGCGCACCAACGTCGGAAAGCCGTCGATGGTGTCCGAGTCGGCGATGTGGCTGGTCGTCCACGTGCCGTTGCTGCACGCGGCGATGCCCAGCCCGGCGCTGCCGTCGTCGTAGCAGACGAGTGCGTCGGTGGCGCTGAGCGCGAGCACGAACACGTCCAGCGCGCCGGTCGCCGCCGTGTTGAACGTGAAGTCGATGACGGGCGGGTCCTGCGGGTTCGTCGTGGCGGGCACCGGGTTGAACCGCAGCGTCTGGAGTTTCGTGCCGTCGGCGTAGGCCACCCACACGACACCGCCCGCCGCGGCGCAGTGCAGGTTCCGCTGGGTGAGGCCGGTCGCGGACAGCGCCACCGGTGCCCCGTCCAGGAAGGTGTTGTCCGTGTGCCGGTAGCGCCGGTAGAACCACTGTTTCAGCGTGGAACTGCTCTGATGGGTGAAGAACACGACCTGGTCCCCGGCGATCGCCGCGCGCGCGGCCTGGTCGGCGACGGGATTGGCGGTGTTCGCCACCGGCTGTTCGGCCAGGGTGCCGATGGTGGCCAGCGGGCCACGCTTCATCATCACGTCGGTGCCGGTCTGGTCGAACCCCCCGGTCTGGTAGGCGACGAGGACGTCGCCGTTGGGCAACGCGACGGCGGCCGGCTCCAGGTGCGCACCACCGCTGGTGATCGCGGGCGCGGTGGTGAAATTGAGTTCGGGATGGGCCGGGTCGAGCCGGGCGGCGAGGATCTGGTTGGTGCCCCCACTGCGCGCGGACTGCCAGACGGCGACCAGACCGCCGTTCGCGTCCACCACGCTGGCCTTGTTCAGCACGTCCAGCCCGGTGGCCGGCGACACCGGGATGTCCTGGCTGGCCGGCAGCTGACCGGTCAGCAGGGCGTTGATCGTGTCGCGCAGGTTCACCTTGGGCCGGTTGCGGCCCTGCCGGTAGTCGGCGGCCGTACCGCCGAGCATGTCTTCCGCCAGGGTGCTCGGCGCCATCTGGAGGCTGCGGGGCCGCAGGTCGGTCAGTGCCGGCAGGAGGATCGCCGGGGCGCCGGCCTGCCGGGCCAGCTGGGCCAGCGGCAGGTAGGAGTGCCCGGCGGTGAAGTCACCGTCCCCGCTGACCGGGACCGTCGTGCCGCCCACCCGGACCCGCACCGCCCACTCCCGCTTGAGCCGCACGCTCGTCTCGACGCCGACGAACGGGTCGACCAGCGAACCGTCCTCCGTGGAGGTCACCTCCCGGTCCCACACGTCGAGGTACACCAGGTCCGACCGGGTGCCGCTGGACGGCGCGGCAAGCGGCGCCACCACGGGCACGCCCCACGCGGCGGCCAGCGCGCTGTTGGCGTACAGCGGCTGGGAACCGTAGGCCGACCGTCCTTCCTGGACGGCGTCCCGGCCGTCGGCCAGGCAGCGCCCCGCGTGCTCCGGCGTGCCGTCTCCCCCGGTGATGACGAAGTCGTCGCCGGCACCGGCGGACGCGACGACCCTGGTCGCCGACGCGTTGATCGCGGAGACCACACTGGCGGCCGTCGCGGCGCCGGCGGAGAACGTGACGGTCTCCGGTGCGGCGCCGTCAGCGGTGATCACCAGCGTCATGCCGGCGGTCAGCGGGAACGGCTCGGTCGCCTCACCGGTGAGCCGCGCGGGCGCCAGCCGGCGACCGGCCTGCTGGTTCGGCGCGGTGAAGCCGAGTACGGCCGCGGCCGTGGAGTGCGTCAGGTCCACGCTCACCGTCGAGTTGGCGGGCGCGGACGTCGTCGACGTCAGCCGGATCGTGTTCACGCCACCACCGGCGGCCGCCGCGATCCGGAAACCGTCGTTGCCGGCCGGGACACCGTCGCCGACGAACCACTTGAGGAACGCCTGGACCTCGAAGCGCCGGATGTCCTCCAGCTCGTTCCAGTCGGCGTCCACCAGCGGCACGCCCTGCTGCAGGCGAACACCGACGTAGTGCTTGACGCGGTCGAACGTGCTGCGTGAAAAGTCACCCACGATGACCCCCCTCTGCGATGGTCTTGCCGGTTCGCGGCGTGATGAAAACGGCTCTCGTCGTCACCGGTGCGAAGCCGGCGAGCACCCCGGCCAGCCGGTCGGTGGTCGCCTTGACCTGTGCCGGATCGGTGACGGTCGGCGTGAGGTAGAGCCCGACGGTGTCCCGCGAGACGTGCACGTCGTTGTCGCGCCGGCCGTTGGTGCCGGTGTCGTAGGTGTAGGTCTGGAAATCGTCGAACGCCCCGCGCCGCTTCAGTTTCTGCTCGCCACCGGTGTCCACCGTGGTCGTTCCCGCGTAGCGGTTGTCCAGCGTCGCGGTCGCGCCGAACTCGCTGCTGGCGTACGGGATGCTCGCGTTGGAGCGGTGCACGAGCAGGGTGCCGGTGCCCAGGTCGACCGCCAGCGGGCCGCGTCGCGCGTACGGGCCGTCGACCACCAGCTGGTTCGTGCCCCAAGTGAGGGTGCTGACGGCCAGGGAGTTGCGGACGATGGTCCAGCCACCGTTCTGGGTGGAGCTGAAGAACAGTTCGATGTCACCGGTCGCGGTCACCAGCGGGGCCGGCTGCCGGTCGTGGTAGGCGGTCGTCGTCTTCGGCAGGGACCGGACCGGCGACCAGTCCGACACGTTCGGGTCGAGGCCCTGCTTGACGCGGTGGACGATGCTCCACCGGGTCTGGCCGGCCGGACCGCCCGGTTCGTGCCGCGCCCAGAACAACCACAGCCGCTGGGTCGTGCTGGTCGGGTGGAACAGCACGTACAGGTCGTCCTCGACCCTGGTGTCCGCGCCGCCGTCCGAGGGCAGGGTGGCGGGTGTGGTCAGCTGCCACATCGTGCCGTTGTGCCGGTTGTAGCGGACCTGCCAACCGCCCGCCACGAGTTCCAGCCAGAACAGCCAGACGCCACCGGCGTTGTCGGCCACGGCGGCCGGCAGCCGCCGCTGCGTCCCCGGATCGCCGAACATCGAGGGCGCCGACCAGATCTCGCCGGTCCGGGTGGCGGTCGAGATCTGCCAGCCCGACGCGGGATCGTAGGTCTGCCAGAACAGCCGCAGCAGGCTGCCCTGCACCGCGGCGGCCGGATTCTTGTCGATGCCGGGCCGGTCGACGACCGGCACGCTGGGCTGCCACTCGCCGTCGGCGAACCGCTTGGCCCAGATGTCCCAGCCGTGCTGCCGCAGCGTGTGGAAGAAGACCAGCGTCGAGCCGTCGGTGTCGCGGACCGCGGCGGGGCGGCCGTCGTAGGCGAAGTTGACCGACGCCAGCGCGGCATCCGACCAGGTGCCGGTGGCGTCTCGCAACGTGGAGAACAGGTTCAGCCGCTCCGGCTGGTTGCTGCGCGCGACGTTGTGCACGAACTCCTTGGTGCGGTTGGCCCACCCGGTGACCCGGGCGACGGTCGCGTCCAGCGTCGGCACGCCGCCCACGGTCGGGTAGAGGCGGGGCGCGTAGCGGATCTCGTTGCGCTGCGCGCCGACCGGCAGCCGCGAGTCGGTCGGCCAGCCGATCCACTGAGCCAGGAGCGGCAGCAGCCGGCCGTCGACCCGATCGGTGTCCAGGAAGCCCAGCGCGGCCCGGTTGAGGCTGTACAGCCGATCCAGTTCGGCGCCGGGCAGGTCCAGGAACCCGCGTAGCTGCCCGGGATCGGTGACCGGTGACTGCCCGGGCCGCAGCGCGGGCGGGCGTTCGGCGTCGTAGCGGCGGTAGATCGCCGGCAGCAGGGCGTGGAGCCGGCCGGCGAAGTCGTAGGAGGCCGTGGCCATCGCCTCGGCGGCGTTGTGCGGGTCGGGGTCGTACACCGGCGGGCTCCCGGTGAACGGGAACAGTGTGTAGTAGTAGACGTGCTCGCCGAGCAGGCCGGTGTCGGTGGCCGTGGTGATCCCGTTGCCCTGCGCCACGAGCACGCCGTCCTCCGGCTTCACCGGATGGGTGTGCTCCGCCCGGACCACCCGGACGTTCACCGGGTGCTTCGGATCCGGGAACGACCAGGACAGGTCGATCCGGTTGCCGTCGCTGTGCGCGGTCGCGGTGATGCCGAGGAGACGCATCGTCACCGGCCTCCTTGGTCGACCAGCACCACGTTCAGGCCCAGGGCGTAGGCGGACACGGTGGGAACGATCGGCACCTCGTTCGGGCCGAGCACGATCGTGCCGTGCGGTTCCACGGCGGGAGTCGTCACGTCACCGCGGCGGAACTCGGTGATGTTGACGAACTGGACACCCGGCACGTTCTGGCTGTCCTCGTAGAACCGGCTCAGGTACACGGACTGGCCGAAGTCGACGTTGTCGAACGCGAGCAGCGCGGCCGCGGCCTGCCGGACCGCGGCGAGGACGTCGGCGGCCACGAAAAAACTCCGCACCGCGATCTCGGCCGTCACGAAGATCGGCACGTAGTCCACATCGGACACTTCGACGATCTGGCTGAGCATCCGCTTGTCCTCGAAGTAGCCGATCAGACCGGCTTCCAGCACGTCGCTGACCTTGCCGCCGCCCTCCGGCGCGATGTAGAGCGTGATCGTGTTCCAGCCGGTGGCGGCGGCCCGCACCTTGCCGACGCCCTTGTAACTCAGCGCCAGCGCCTCGTAGTCGGCTCCGGTGACGGCGCGGCGCAGCGAGCGGAACACCGACGGTGCCTGGGCGACGGCGTGGGTGACGGTCTCCCGCTCGGCACCGCCGGTCGCGGGCGCCGGGTTGGTCACCGTCGCGCCCAGCAGGGCGAGGGTGGGCGCGTCGGCGATGGTGGTGATCGTGCCCGCCGCAACGTTGCCGGCCTGGCCGCCGCCGGTGCGGTAGGTGGCCGTGATCAGGGCTCCCTGCCGCGGGACCACACCGAAGCCGCCGTCTCCGAAGATGACCTCGGCCTGGTCGTTCCCGTCGACCTCGACCACGTAGTCGTGCTGCCCGGCCTGGCTGAACGCCAAGGTGTCCCGCCGGGTCCACACGTCGACCGTGCCGGCCAGTTCGGTGCGCACGATGATGTCCTGGCCGGTCGGCTGGGCGACGTCGGGCCTGCCGAGCAGGACGCCGGGGTGGGTCAGCGGGAAGCGCTGGTTCGGGGTGCCGTCGGACGTGCCGAGCACCTCGCGGTCGACCAGCCTGCCCTCCTGCACCGACAGTCCGGTGAACACCTTTCGGCCGGTCGACGGATCGGCCGTGATCGTGCTGAAGTCGATCACCAGCGGCGAGTCCCTGGTGTACTCGAAGCGGGCAGCCGGCCGGTCCTGCCCGCTCTTCGTCGCGAACGCGGTGCCCTTGGCCAGCGTCACCGTCGACGTCACCGACCCGGGCACGGTCACCGTCAGGTCGGCCGCGGCCGCGGCGGCCGTGCCCAGCTCGTAGCCGATCAGCCGCAGGTGTTCGATCACGCTGCGCCGGGTCTGCGCCGTACCGAGGAAGCTCTCGTTCGCGACGCGGTCCTGGTAGTAGCTGAGGATGTCGCCGATGTGCGCGAACAGCTGCAGCAGGACGTTGCCGAAGTCGGCCTCGTTGGTGAAGTCCGTCCACTGGGCCAGTTTCCGTGGAATCTGGTCGCGCATGGCCTGCAGCAGGCTCTCGTAGTCCCGAGCCGCGTAGTCGATGACCGGCTGGCCGTTCACCTGAACGATGTCCACCATCACGCTCCCCTATCTGAAGTGGACCCGAAGTGCCTGCGGCGCGAGGTCCTTGCGGCGCACGTAGGACACCTCCACGGTCAGCGCCTCGTCCGCCGAGCTGACGTCGACGCCGGCCACGGCCAGTTCGTCGCCCAGCCACCGGGTCAGTGCCTGACCGATGGAGAACTCGACGGCGGCGGCCATGATCGCGTTGTCCGGATCGAACACGAGGTTGAACAGGCCACAGCCGAAGTCCGGCCGGTTCACCCGTTCCCCCTGCGCGGTGAACAGCACCTGGAGCACCTTGCCGCGCAACTGGACGGCGTCGTCGTCGACCGGCCGGATCGACCCGGTCACGTCGACGCCGAACGGGAACTCGAACCCGGTCACCATCCGGCCCACTCCCTCACTCCGCACATGTCACGAAGTCCTGGCCCTGCGCCGCGACCGACGACGCCGCCGCCGTCGGTGCCGGCCCGCAGGTGTCGAAGCCGTCGCCGTCGAGCAGGACCTCGACGCCGTCGACGGTCAGCAGGCCGCTGCCCGCTCCGCTGCTCGGTGAGCCCGCCCCCAGCGGCGTGTCCAGGAACGACACCGGCGAATTCGGCGCCGGACCCGGCGCGCTGAAGTCCTTGCCGCTCAGCGGGCCGTGACCGCCGGTCGCCGTCTCGGTGGGGCCGAGGGAACTGCCACTGGTCACCAGGGCCACCGGCGTGCCGCCGATCGAGACGAAGCCGCTCAGCTGTGCGGTGACCGACCCGTTGTAGGCGAACTTCCCGGTACCGAGGTAGGGACTGCCCTGGGCGTTGGTGCCGGACACGTTGTGCAGGTCGGTGCCGGTCACCGGATCTCCCTTCACCACGACGAGCTTTCCCATGGTTCAGCCCTTCTTGAGGTCGATGCTGGCGCAGACGATCTCCACCGGCTGGCCCGCGGCGTCGATCTTGAACGGGACCACGGCGGTCAGGGTCATGGCTTCGGCGGTCATCTCGATCGAGTTGCCCTTGGCGTCGGTGACCGTGATGCCGTCCTGGTCCAGGACCACGAGATGCCCCTGCGCGCCTTCGCGGATGATGATCGACTCGGCACCGTCCTTGTCCTCGAACTGGACGGTGTGCCCCTTGCCGGTCCGGATGATCTTGGCGGTCGGCGGCTGCTGGACCTCGCCGGACTCGGTGCCGTCGGCCTGCTGCGGCTTGGGTACCTGGCTGCCCGGCTCGGGTTTCGCCCAGTACGTGCCGACCCAGATCGGGAACTCCAGATCACCTTCCTCGAACTCCACCCACACCCCCGCCTCGAGGTCCGGGACGAACAGGACGCCTTGGTCGGCGGCGCCGCCGTAGGGCGCGCACGGCGTCGCCCATCCGGTGACGACGTCGATGCCCAGCACGCTGGGTACCTGCAGGCGCAGCCGGCCGAGGCCGGCCGGGTCGTCGTTGTACTTCACGATCCCGCGGTACTTGCCGTAGTACCGGTGTTCCAGCTTGTCGGCCAGGCCGGCGACGACACGTTCCAGCGTCACGGCACGCTCACCCCGCCGCCGGTCACCACTGCGTTGCGCTTGACCCGGAACCGCTGGACGTAGCCGTCGTCGGTGAACCGGTGCGTGACGTGCGTGACGTAGTAGGTGCCGCTGTGCGTCTCGCCGATGCCGTTGATGACGACGGTCCGGCGCGGCAGCAGGATCGCGTCGTAGGAGTTCGCGGCCACCTCTCCCGCACCGGTCACGAACCATTCGTTGTCGTCGAACACGGCCTGGCACAGCGCCGCCATCTCGGCAGGACCGGTGGTCACCGTCTGTCCGATGAGGACCTGACCGGCCGTGATCCCGGCGGGCAGCACGTCGGCGGGCCGGTGGGCACCCAGTGCCGGCTGGTGACCGCTCTGCGCCGCCTCGACCCGCACCTCGCCGGTGCCGTGGTCGATCCCGGCCATCCCGACGGCCGCCGGGGTGAGCGCGTCGACCTCGACGCGGAACCGGTTGACGTTGGACTGCTCGCCGGCGTGCACGTTGAGCACGACCTGGTGCGCATCGTCCAGTGCGGGCGGCTGGAAGTAGCCGGTGTCGCCGTCGACGAAGCACTCGAACCCGTTGCGCCGCGCGAGCCGTTTCAGCAACCGGCTGTCGGTCTCCCGCTGGACGATCGTGCCGATGTCCTCGTCGTGGACGACGCCGGTGTCGGTGACCTGCGGCTTGAGACCGGCCTGCTCGAACAGCAGGGTCGCGACGTCGCTGTCCCGCATGTTCGGCCAGGTCGTCAGGACGTCGGCGCGGTCCATCAGCACGCCGGCGTCCATCCCCCAGATCGTCAGCACGCACTGTTCCAGGCCGGCACCGAACTCGGGGGCCACGTGGGTGATGTAGCCGGTGAACAGCTGCCGCGAGTCGCCCTGCAGGCCGGCCGTGATCGCGACCTTCGTCCAGACGGCGAACTGGTCGTCGTCCACGTAGGGCCACGAACCGTCGGCCTTCAGCAGCAGCGCGACGGTCAGCCGGACCATCCCGGTGAGCTGGTCGTCCAGCTCGATCTCGAGGCTGATCAGGTTGTCGGCCAGCCCCGGCACCTCGGCGCCGCCGAGCTCGATCAGCAGTTGGTCGGTGTTCACGTCAGCTCACCGCCGGCGGGATGACGATCTGCCGGCCCAGCTGGCCGCTGTCGGCCGGGAAGCCGACGGTGAAGCCGGCCGCCTTGATCACGTCGAGCACGGCGGTCACGTCGAGGTCGGTCCGGTTGTACGTGACCACGACGGTGTCGCCCGTCACGGCCACCGTGTCGACGCCGACGGTCGCCGACAGCGCCGCCCGCAGCGCCGCCCACGGTGGCGTGCCGGCGGCCGTCACCGGGAACCGCGTGGTGACCAGGGGTTCCTGGCCCAGCAGGGCGAGCGGGGACAGGAAGTCCGGGTTCGCGTCGCACACGTGCCAGTACTGCAACGGCTGGCCGTAGAAGGTGAACGCGAGCTGGTCGAGGCGGTCGCCACTGTCCACAGTGTGCGTGAACGTGCCGGTCACCTCGGGCAGCGGCCGGAAGTCCTTCGCGGCCACGACCCTGCCGCGCGCGTCGACGACGGCGATGTCGGGCACCAGCCGGTACCGGGAAAGCTTGCTGAACACGTCACATCACCCCGGGACCACGACGTTCGCGGCGTCGGCGATGTTGGCCACGTTCAGCACGGACATCGCCTCCAGCATGGACTTCGAGTACAGGAAAGGCAGGTTCTTGCCCTCGATGACCGTCAGGTTCACCGAAACGGTCGCGCGGATCGGGTTGAGATCGGCGCTGAACTCGGTCTCGGTGATGCCCATCGTGGTGATGTTCACCGGCAGCACCCGCTTGCGGCCGAAGACGAACAGGATCATCGGCGGGTTCGGGCTCCTGGCGAAGCTGAACCCCTTCGACTTCCCCAGCAGCGCGGCGACCGCGCCGCCCAGGAGGCTCTCGTCCTTGGGCGCCACCATCAGTTCCAGCGTGGCGATCTGCGGTCCGATGCCGAACTGCTCGGTGACGCCGTCCCGGGCGTCGAGCTTGTCGGTGGCGTCCAGCCGGATGTCGAAGGCGATCGTCTGGTCCTGCACCGCGACCAGTTGCTGCTTCTGCAGCTCCAGCAGATCGCCGAATTCGGCGCGGGCCTGCCGGAGGCTGCGCTGCGGTACGGCGGCCGGCGCCGTACCGGCCGGCGTCGGACCGGGCACGCCGGGGAAGGCGAACGTGAGCGCGCGGCTGCGGGTCAACTGCACCGGGTTGAACTGGAACACGACGACCAGCGGTGGCACGCTCAGGCCGAACTCGACGAAGGCGCCCCGAAGGATCTTGGGCTTGTTCGGAAAACCGTCGCTCATGACTCCCCCGTCCGGACCGGAAGATCGGTCCACAACTTGCCGATCTTCGCGAACTCACCTTGCACAGCGAGCAGAATGTGCGACCGATGGATCACGCCGCCGTCGGCGGCGGCCAGGAACGCCGCGTTCACCGCGATGGTGCGGATGTTCGCGCCGGTGACGGCGAACCGCGCGGCCAGGTCGGCGAAGTCGACGTCCGGTGCCAGTGGCGCGCCGGGCGGGATCACCGCCTGCCAGATGCGGCGCCGGTCCTCGGCCTCCGGGAACGGGAACTCCACGACGAACCGGATGCGCCGCAGGAACGCGTCGTCCATGTTCTGCCGGAGGTTGGTCGCGAGCACGACGATCCCCTCGTACTCCTCGATGCGCTGCAGCAGATAGCTGGTCTCGATGTTGGCGTACCGGTCGTGCGCGTCGCTCACCTCGGTGCGCTTGCCGAACAGCGCGTCGGCCTCGTCGAAGAACAGGACGGCGTTGCTGCTCGCCGCCGCCTCGAAGATCCGGGCCAGGTTGCGTTCGGTCTCGCCGATGTACTTGCTGACCACCCCGGCCAGGTCCACTGTGTACAGATCGAGGTCCAGGTCGCCGGCGAGCACCTCGGCGGCCATCGTCTTGCCGGTCCCCGGCCCGCCGCTGAACAGCACGGTCAGGCCGGTGCCACGGCTGAGTTTCGTGCCGAAGCCCCAGTCGTTCAGCACCCGCTGCCGGTGCACGACCTGGTCGCGGATGTCGCGCAGCCGGCCGACGCGGTCGGCCGGCAGGACGAGGTCGTCCCAGCCGGCCCGGCAGTTCGCCTTGACCGCGGCCCCGCCCAGGGTCCGCGCGGACTGCTGCCGGCAGGCGGCCGCGACGTCGGCGAGCGTGAGGGCACGCGGCCGCGGCTGCGCCAGCCGCAGGTCGTCGGCCAGGCGAACGGCGGCCCGGATGCGGGCCGGCGGCAGGCGGTAGCGGCCGGCGAGTTCGGCCGCCCACTCGGCGGCGGCATCGGTGTGCGTGGCCAGGTGCCGGTTCCAGAGCTCGACGGCACGGTCGGCGTCGGGCAAGGGCACGGCGATCGGGTGGACGTCCAGCGTGCCGGCCCAGTCCGCCTCGCCGGTGAGGAAGACCGGCCGGGAATGGTCCTCGATTGCCGAGCGCAGCGCGGGCTCGTGCATCGGCGCCAGGTCGGCGATGTGCACGGCCGCGTCGCGCAGCAGGGCGTCGCGGAACGTCAGCCGGATCAGCTCGGCGGCGTCCCGCTCGGGCAGGGTCGCGGCGTTCAGGCTGAGCAGCGGCAGGCCCATCCGGTGGCTCGCCCTGGCGGCCAGGTCGAGTTTGCCGGCACCGGCCGGGCCGTGCAGGTAGCACACGCGCGGCGAGAGCCGGACCAGGTGGCCGACCACGGGGTCCCCGGTCTCGGCGTCGGTGTCGGACAGCTGGTGGATCCGGGCGTGACCGGCCAGGCGCGGGTCCAGGCCGGTGGCGCCCAGCAGGAACTGGCGGATGTGCGGGTCCAGCACCAGGAACCGGGCCAGGTCTGCGGAGCCGGACGGGCTCTGCGGGTCGTCGACCGGCCGCAGGATGCCGTACCGCAGCAGCGGTGCCGTCGCGGTGAACAGGCCGGTGGCCGCCCACCGCCGCGGTTCGCCGTCACACAGCAGCTTCAGGATCAGGTCGACGCTGGGGCGCCGGCGGGTGATGTCGTCCTGCAGGTAGGCGTACACGCGATCGTATTTGTGGCGCAGCTCCGGGGCCAGGCAGACGACCACGGCACCGAGCTCGACGGCGGACAGCCCGAACAGGCGGCCGAGCGTGACCAGCGGTAGGTCATCGCCGGCCGCGACCCTCGCGTCGATCTCGAGGGACAACTGCTTCAGCGCGACACTCTCGATCGGCGGCATGACGTCCCTGCCGTCGGCCAGCAGCCAGTCGACCTCGTCCCGGGTGATGTAGACCGCCCGCGCCGGCTGGGTGTCCGGGAACTCCTCGTTGCGCAGCGACATCGACGTCAGGCGCGCGCCGATCAGCAGATCCAGCCGGCGGAGCTCGTCGGCCAGGTGTTCGACGGGGTCGCGGTAGGCCGTCATGGGGTGACCTCGAACAGGAACGTGCGCCGGGCCAACTTGGCGACGTCCACCCGCAGCTCGTAGAAGCCGGCGCTCAGCGCGGGCACCGCGGCGGTGAAGGAATCGGCGCTCAGGGGCTGGCTGGGCAGCACGGTCTGGTTGCCGACCGAGACCATGCCCCGCCAGCCGGCCAGGTGCGCACCGGTGAACGTGACGACGGTGCCCGCCGGGCCCGCGGCCGGCGTCATGCCGGTGACCACGGGCAGGTCCAGCGGCGCCCTGATCTCCGGCACGCCCACCGTGCGCACGCGGTTGGCCAGCGGGCGCTGCGCGGCGGGCAGCCGGTCGAGCTGGACGGTGGACACCTGGTACATCACCGACAGCCGGAACGGCTGGGAGAACGTGGTCCAGATGCCGCGCAGCTCCTCGGGGTCGAGCAGGTCGCCGGCGATCTGCAGGTGTTCCCTGGCGTCGGCGAGTCCTGGATCGAGGTAGATCGCGGGGACGACCGGATTCTCGTAGAACACCCGCATCGCCTCGCCGAGGATCTGGTGCGCGGTGGCGTTGCCCTCCAGCGGGTCGTTCGGTGCGTAGGACGTGAGCAGGTAGAACAGGTTGACCGACAGCGGCGCCGGCACCAGCTGGTTCGGGCTGCCGGCCTTGACGGTGAAGTCCTGGTTCTTCAGGAACTGGTTCTCGGCAAGCCTGTAGAGGAACAGGTTGACCCGCCTGGTCGTGCTCGCCTCGTCGGGCGCCAGGATCGTCACGTCCGGCGCGGGGTTCAGCCGCATCTCGCCGACCAGGAGGTTGCGCAGCGACGAGCTGACCATGCCGATCGCCGTGCCCGCGCTCATCGCACGATCCGGTTCGTCAGGCGGCCGAGGTTCCGGCGCTCCCAGAACGCGGGGACGGCGACGGCTTCGTCAGGCGCGTGCACCACGACGATCTGCGGTGGCGCGGACGGCTGCGCGACGACCGGCGGCGTCTCCACGACGGTGACGTCCCGCCTCGGGGTCTGGGTCTGCCGGTGCGGCGGCCGGTTGGAGGCCACCACGGACTGGACGGCACCCAGCCCGTGGTCCGGCTTCCACTCCGGTCGCACCGCCGGTGCCGCCGCGCGTAGCGTGCGGATCGGCCGGGGCGCAGCAGGGGTGCGGCCGGTCACCGGCGCGGGTCGCGGGGTCTCGGGGGGCCGTTCCGGACCGGACCGGGCGGCAGGCCGCGCCGAACCGACGGGCGTCGCCGTCGCGGCTACGGCAGGTTCCGGCCGGCCGGCCGGCGCGTCCTGCCGGCCGGCGAGCCCGAGGGGGCCGGGCCGCTCGGCCGGCGGGATCAGGTTCGACGTCGGCCGCGGGGAGCCGGAAGCCGGCGCGGATGTTCCCGGTGCCCCCGGACTCTGCGCCTGCGTCGCCGGCGGGGAGGGAGGCGCGGCGGTCGCCGGTTCCACCGCTCCGGCGTCGGCCGGCGGCACCTCCGCCACTCTCGCGTCGACCGGCCGTCGCGCCGGCTCGACAACAGTCGCGGCCGTCCCCGAGCGCACCGGTTCCGCCGCATTTGCGGTGGCCGGCGGTTCGATGGCGTGCTTCAGGTGATCGGACCAGCGTTCGGTCGCGTCCGAACCGTCCTCGCGGACCGGTGCCGGCGCGAACTCGAAGTCGTCCGTCTCCGCCAGCCAGTACGACCCGTCGTCCCACTCGGCGGTGCCCGGCGCGGCCGGGTGCTGCCGCACGTACCGGAAGCCACCGCGCGGCGGGCGTGGCGGAAAGGCGACCCGCACGCCGTTGTCGTCGGGTGCGCCGAGCAGTTCGCGGACGCCGGCCCGGAATCCGAACGGCCGCGATCCGTCGGCCAGCACACCGCGCAGGTAACCGTCAGGCGCCACTGTTGAGCACCTCGATCGTGTCGGCGAGCACGTCGATGTAGGTGTGCCGCTTGTCGCGGGTCATCGCCATGATCTCGCCCTCGCTCCAGTGGTAGTGGTAGGCCAGGTAATGCACTTCCTGGTAGAGCACGGTCGCGTCGGTGCGCAGCTCGCCGAAGAAGAACCGGTGGACGTCGAACGGCGCCACGAACGTCCGGCCGCACTCGGAGCATCGCGCGGCGAGGGTCTGCTCGACCTTCGGCGCCAGCTCCCGCATCCGTTCCTCGATCTCCAGCCGGGCGGCCGCCGGCAGTGCCGCCACGCGGTCGGGGTCCGGCGGGCGGTCCCCGATCCGCAGGACGCACCGGGACAGCAGTGCGGTCAGCGCCTCGGCCTCGTTGGCCGCGAGCCGCTCGGACAGCAGTTCCTGGTCGGCGCCGGTCGGCAGCCGGAACGCGACCTCCGTGCCGCCGGACAGCGTCATCGCGTACTGCGGCGCGCGGTCCGGCTGCTCGTCGACCGGTACGTCGGCGATCGAGAAGTCGACGGACATCTGTTCGCCGCACTCCGCCCACGGGCAGGTCAGGGCGGCCCGCACGACATCGCCGAACGTGGACTGCCGCAACCGGAGCAGCAGGTAGAGCCGGTCGGCGACGAGCAGGTGCCGGGTGACGTCCTGGGGCACCGGGCTGATCGCCCCCAGCCGGGCGACACAGCGGCTGAGCACGTCGGTCACCAGCGCCGCGGTGGGTGCTGCCGACCGGCGGGCCAGCAACTCCTCCTCGCGACCGGTGAGCGGCGCCAGCTCGAACTCGCGGTGCAGCACCCCGCCGGCGTCCCGGTAGCCGCCCGGCAACAGGTTCATCAGTTCTCCTTGACCTCGGTCACGGAGGTGTCCCGAACCCAGCCCTCGTTCTCCAGCTTGACCGTGCTGATCAGCACCGCGTTGCCACCGGCGTCCAGCTGGGGCAGCGCCTGGTACTCCGACACCCAGGCGCGGTAGACGTTGTACGCCAGCACCTTCTGACCGCCGAGGTTGTAGACCTCGATGGTGATGTCCTTGCGGAACGTGGCCAGCGACGTCGCGGCGTCGCCCTGGAAGTTGTTCACCTTGTTGGCCCAGTCCTCGAAGGTGGTGTCGTGGGTGACCCCCGCCTCCATGACGATCGGGTCGTACTTCGTCTTGCCGGGTATCTGGTGCGGACCGCTGGCGTCGCCGCCCTCGTACCACGGCGTGACCTCGGTGGTTTTCTTCAGGGCGCCGCACTTGTTCATGGCGGCCACGTACTGGCCGTCCACCTTGATCTTGAACCGGAACCCCAGGTAGGGGTCCAACCGTGCGGTGTTGACTGTGAACTTGGCCATCTGGCCGTACTCCTTTCGTTGCGCCGCAGCACTATCCGGAGGCCAAGCCGGCCTGCTGGCTGATCCTGACCACGACGAACTCGGCCGGCTTCAGCGGCGCGAAGCCCACCAGCACGTTGACCACGCCCGCGTCGATGTTGGCCTGCGTCGTGGTTTCCGCGTCGCACTTCACGAAGAAGGCCTGGGCCGGCGTCGCGCCCTGGAAGGCACCCTGGCGGAACAGCCCGGTCATGAAGGACCCGATGGCCAGCCGCAGCTGCGCCCACAGCGGTTCGTCGTTCGGCTCGAAGACGGCGAACTGGATACCGTTGTAGATGCTGACCCGCAGCATGATGGCGGTGCGGCGGACCGGAACGTAGCGCCACGACGGATCCGACGAGATGGTGCGGGCGCCGAACGCCACCACACCCGCGCCGGGGAACCGGCGGATGACATCGATACCTCTCGGGTTCAGATTGCCCTGGTCCACATCGGACAGTTCCACGGCCAGGCCGACGACGCCGTTGATGCTCGCCTCGGTGCCGGCCGGCGCCTTCCACACGCCGCGAGCCGCGTCGATCCGGGCGTAGAGGCCCGCGACGTGACCGGAGGGCGGCAGCAGGATCGGGTCCCTGGACTGGCCGGTCGGGTCGAGTGCCTTGACCCAGGGGAAGTACACCGCCCCGTAGGAGTTCGCCGTGGTGAGCTGGTTGCGGAACGCGGTCGCCTCGGCGACGGTGTCGTCGTGCGAACCGGTCTCACCGATGTAGAAGACGTCCTGCAGCGGCCGGTTGGCGGCGTAGGCCATGCCGAGATCGGCCATCGCCGGGGTGCTCTCCCCCGGCACCGCGAGCAGGCTGAAGTCGGTCACGCGGTCCAGCAGCGGGAAGGCGTTGCTGAAGTTCGTCTCGCTGATCGCGCCCGTGCCGTCGGATCCGGCCACCGCCGCGGTGACCGGTGCGGCCACGGCCGCGTCACCGACCTGGATCACGGCGGCGTTGGCGGGCCGCTGCACGGCGTTGCCGCTCTCCGACCGGCCACCGCCGCCGTCACCGAGCTTGAGCTGGATGGACGCGTCATTCGCGGCGGCGGGCTGCACCGCCACCGAGGACGTGGCCGTACCGGTGCCGGACTGCAGCACCAGCCGGGACTGCGCGCCGACGGTCTCCACCGAGCACGCGAAGGTGGTGAACGCCGCCGGGTCGGTGGACGTCTTCTTCTTGACCAGCAACCGCACCGCGGCCTGGATCGCGTCGCGGACATCGGTCAGCGCGGTCGTCGTGCCGGCGGCGGTGGGCAGGGTCACGGTCTGGAGCCCGTCACCGTCCACATTGATCCGGAAGCTGAGGTTGGTGTTCAGCGGCAGCACCGGGTTGACACCGCCGCGATGCACGCCGTGCTGCAGGCTGGCGGCGTTGGCCGGGAGCACCTGCACGTCGACCAGGGCGGAACCCTGACCGACCACGCCGACCACGTAGTCCGGCGAGCCCGGGTCGATGCTGAGGTTGTCGAACACCTCCAGCGGGACGATGCCGAGCGGATCATCGGGCAGCACGCTCGCGTTGTCCTGGCGGCGCACCGACAGTTTGAACAGGTTGCCGGGGTCCAGCGTGCCGTCCTCGATCTGCAGCAGCAGGGTGTTGCCCCAGGCGCCCTTGTTCTTGGCGCTGAAGGTGAAGCCGGCGATCGCGGCCCTGTTGTTCACCGTCACGCTCGCGACGGTGGCGTTGGAGCGGATGACCCGCACGATGTAGCACTGCCGGCCGCCGTTGTTGAAGTACTGGAACACGCTGTGCGCGAGGAAGCCGTCCGCGATGAACGAGCCGTAGGTGCGCTGGAAGCCCGTCCAGCTGGTCACCAGGGTGGGGCCGGTGTCCGGCCCCCTCTCGGCCAGCCCGACGAACGCGGCCGTCGACGTACTCGCGGTGTCCAGCGGTTTCACCCCGCCGGGCACTTCCTGGACGTAGACACCCGGATAGCTCAGGGTCGGCATGATCGTCTCCTCTCGCTCATTCGGTGGTGTCCGGACGTTTCCGGGAACGCGGGCGCTCCGGCTCCCGCGCCGGTTCGGCGGCGTCGTCGACCGACTCGAGGTGGATGAGTCCCCGCCTGCGCAGTTTCTCGACCTTGTCGCTGCCGGCGACCTCGACGTCGTGCACTTCGTCCGACTCCTGTCCTGGGGACAGGCGCACGGTCCGGCCGGTGCTCAGCGGCACCAAGATCGGGCCGGACACGAGCAGGCTCCTGATCCGCACGGCCATGTTCGTTCCTCCTCGTTTGGTTGTCAGCCCGGGTCGGCGGCCGACCGGAGCACGGCCGCCAGGTACTCCGGCCACCGCGCACCGGCGCCCCGCACCCGCTCGACGATCCGGCACACCCGGACCAACCCGAGCCGGTCGGTCGGATCGACGACCGCGACACCGAGCCGCGGGTTCTCCCACATCAGGTCGAGATAGCCGCACAGCGAATCCGGCTGCGACGCGGACAGCAACAGGACGTCGAACCCGGGACAGGACAGCGCTTCGGCTGCCTCCTCGGGCCCGCTCACGGAGCCCACGATCGTCATGTCGGTCCGCTCCCCCGCGATCCGCCGCACGATGTCGCAATCGAGCGCGACCATGTGCGTGATGAGAACTCGGATCGGACCCATCGGCGTTCACCACCTCGGACACCAAGTCTGCTGGCCGGTGCGGCGACCGTCATGAATCCCCGGGATCAGGCTTCGGTCTGCAAAGGATCCGAGTCAGCTGGATTCCGCCAGGACCCGCAACGGCGGCCGCGCGGTCTCGGTGCCCCACTGCCGGCCGCGGACTGCCGCCATCACCTGACCCCGGCCGCGGACACCCAGCTTCTCCAGGATGTTGTGCACGTGGTTCTTCGCGGTGGTGAGCTGGATCTGCAGCAGCCGGGCGATTTCCTTGTTCGAGTACCCGGACTCGATCAACGCGGCGATCTCCAGTTCACGGGACGTCAGGTTCACCAACGCCGCGGGACGGCGATCGCGAGCCAGCAGGGCCAACCGGCCCACCAGTCCGGCGGCGATGTCCGCCCCGCAGGTGAATTCGCCCCTGGTGGCCGATCGGAGCGTGCCGACGAGATCGGCGAAGCCGTGCTCGTTCGTCACGTAACCGGCGATCCCCGCCTCGGCGCACGCGATCACCTCGGCCGGCCGGTCCGGTATGCCCAGTACGACGCACGGCACCGCGGTGATCCCGGCCAGCCGGTGCAGCACGGTCAGTCCACGCTCACCGGCCATGTCCCCGGTCATGTCGAGCAGGATCACGTCGACGTCCGGCCGGTCCAGCAGGGGCATGGCGGTGTCGACGCCACCCGCCGTCCCGGTCAGGCGGATGCCGGGCTCGGCGTCGAGCAGGTGCGCCAGGCCTTCGACGTAGATGCGCACGGGTGAGATGACGACAACCCGCAACGTCGGTGGTGTCTCTTCCATGAGGCAGAACCCCCAGTCCCTGTAGGGATCACGCTGACACGAGCCGTCGACAATCCGTCGACAATCTCGCTACGCCCGATGCCGTTGCGGCGAACAGTTACCCCTGGTCGATGCAGTGTCGACGGATTGTCGAAGTGCTCGGGCGTTTCCGGCACGATCCCGACCGGCGAACAGCAGCGCGAGCGAAATCCCCGGTGTGGCGACGGCCGCGGACAGGATGTTCGCCCGCTCGGCCGAGGATGCAGGCAGGACCGCAGCCGACCGGAAGGCGACCCCGAAAGCCGTACGGGCACGGGAATCGTGGCTGCCGCACCTCGCCGGCAGGAGACCCGGAACGTGCCCATCCAGTGAACTTCCGGTGACAGGCGCACTTCGTCGCCGTAGCCCGACCCGTGCCGGGGACCCGACGAAGGTCGGGATGTTCCGGACGGTGTGACACAAACCCGCACCGTTAAACAGTTTCGTCCTGGCGCAGGCACCTCGTGGCTTCTTCACTGTCACCGTGCCGTCGCCGTGCCCGCGCAGGGCGATGGCCGATTCCCGGTCCCCACGCGGAAGGAACACCCATGCGCCACCTCGTTTTCCGTGCCTGCGTCACGCTCGCCGTCCTGACCACCACGCTCGGACTGGTCGACGCGCCCGCCCACGCCACCACCACGGCCGAATCGTGCTCGCAGGCCGATCTGCCGCTGCCCGACCCGGCCTGCACCCCGGGCGCGAAGAACCCGGACGTCACCCAGGCCACCATCGGCTCGACGATCTGCGTCTCGGGCTGGACCGCGACGATCCGCCCGTCCACCAGCTACACCAACGGCTTGAAGAAGCAGGGCATCATCGACTACGGCTTCAGCGACACCAGCATGTCCGACTACGAAGAGGACCACTTCCTCCCCCTCGAGCTCGGCGGCGCACCCAAGGACCCGCGGAACCTCTGGCCCGAGCCGCACTCCGGGGACGAGAACTCCTACAGCAAGGACTCCGTCGAGAACGCGGTCAAGAAAGCGGTGTGCGCCCGCCAGGCCACCCTCTCCGCCGCCCAGAACGCCATGCTCGACAACTGGACCACCGCCAAGTCCGTCCTCGGCATCGGCTGACAAAGGTTCAGGCTCGCTTGAAGGAGGTGTAGATCTGGATGTCGCCGTCCTGTTCGCGAGCCTCGAACACGGGTAGCGGCGGGATCTCCACCGGAAGGTCATAGTGGACGACCTCCCCGTTCACCGCGAAGGTCGCGCCGTGGCAGGGACAGACCAGCTGCCGTTCGGGGTTCGCCAGCCGCAGTCGGCAGCCCAGGTGGGTGCAGGTCGAGGACACCGCGCGCAGGCCGTCCGGGGTCCGCTGGACGAAGCCGGTCACGGTGTCCAGCTCGAACTCGCGAAGGCCGCCGTCCGGTACGTCCTTGCTCGCCGCCACCGTTCGCCATTCGCCCGGCTCCTGCTCCGGCGGCGCAGGGGCCGGGCCGCGCACCAGGCGGTCGATCCCGACGCCCGCCGCGAGGGAGGCGGCGGCGACCCCGGCCGTGCGGACCACGCGCCGGCGGGTCCGGAGCCGGTCCGGTGGCGTGAGCTCGGCCGCCAGTTCGCGTCCGAGCCGGGCGACGAAAACGGGGGGCGGTTGTGCCTGAGCCGCACCCAGCCGGGCGGCCTGCAGCTCGATGGCCGCCCGCATCTGGGCCACCTGCTCGTCGTCCGGCCGGAACGGCTCCGGCGTGCGGTGCCCGAGGAGGCTGTCGGCGAAGCGATCGACGTCGTTCATGCCTGTTCCTCGATCCGTGCCGCGGCCTGCGCGGCGAGCCGCAACGCCCGGTGCTGGATCACCTTGACGTTGGCCAGGCTCACCCCCAGCTCGTTGGCGGCGTCCTGCAGGGAATAGGATTCCAGAAATCGTAATCGCAGGACTTTCCGGGCACGTTCGGGCAATTCGGCGAGTATCGCGTCGACCCGCCGGTCCGACGCCGGCGCCGCCGAACCGTTCACCGTCCGATAGCCGGCGTCGGGTATATCCGCAGTTTCGTCGAGGCCGATCGTGGTGACCTCACGCCCGAACAGGCGCCGCCAATGGGCGGCGAGCACCGTACGCGCCGTCGCCATCAAGTACGCGCGGATTTCCGCCGCGCTCGCGCTCCCCCGCAACGGTTTCAGCACGGCGAGGAACACCTCGCCCGTGAGATCCTCGGCGTCCGCGGGATTTCCCACCTTGCGCAACATCAGCCGGTACACCCAGACGACATTCTCCCGGTAAACGGTTTCCCAGTCCGGTTCGGACTTCCCCTCCATCGGGACTCCACATCCGTAGTTCCGATGGTTCCGCATCCTACTCGGCGCGTTCGCCCGCGGTACAGCCACAAGGACACGGACCCGATGTAACCCCCGTGCATACCTCTCGGCGAGGGGCCACCTTGATTTCTCCTCCGCGCCCCTGCCGGCGAGCGCGGGGACTGCCCGTTTCATGCGAGGAGCAATCATGATGAGCAAGCGCAAGGCCGCGACCGCGATGGCCGCGGCCGTGACACTGGGGGCGACCGTCGCGTTTTCCGGCGGATCCGAAGCCGTTGCCCAACAGGGAGGCGGCTTCCCCGACCGAGGCGACATCCGCTCTCTGCCACAGCCACTGAAAGACCGGCTCGCACTACTGGCCGGAAGACCGTCGACATTTCCGCCGATGACCGCGTTTTCCGAAGCACCGTCACCCAGTCAGTTATTCCAGTACTACCTGCTCGACACGAAGAACTTCCAACCGAACGTGTTCACGACGACCATTCCGGGCATCAACGACGGTGTCGCGCCGACGGCCACCGGGCCGAACCACGATCTGCCCACGCTCGGCGGGCTCCGGGTCGTCGTCGAACCCAAGCCCGGGCTGCCGACGGATCCCAACGACCCGGGTTCGTTCGTGGACATGTTCACCGACATCTCCGGCCTGTTCGTCATCAACAACGAATCCGGCTGGTACGAGGGCTGGATGATCCACGACCTCACGGTGCCGAACGTGGCGGCGCCGCGCGCGGACCGGCACGCCACCTTCGGGACGATCACCGCCGCGGACGCCGCGGCACTGGCGAAGGTGGGCGACCACCACGACATACCGGGCGCGGTCTTCACCACCGACGGCAAGGCGCCGCACGAGCCGTCCGCGAACGACCACTGGCCGGCCAAGGTGTCCAACCTCGTGCCGATCCAGCTGTCGCTGGGCGCCTACAACGCGACGCAACAGAGCGACATCCACTCCTACTGGGAGCTCAACCAGTACACCAACTGGGTGCCGCCGGCCTACGAACTCCCGTTCACCGGCGGGGTTCCCGGCACGTTCGAAAAGGGCAGGATCGGCGCGCTGTCCTCGATCGTGCCGGGCTCGGGTCCCTCGGGCGTGCAGAACAAGCCGCAGGTCGACGGCGACAACCCGAACATCCCGCGCGACCCGGACCGGCTGCTCAACACCAGCCCGGACGATCCGGACCGCCCGATGCCGAACAACGACGACCACAAGGAAACTCGGCTCCGGTTCGTCCCGAGCGGGCTGGGCAACGAAGTCATGCTGGACGTCTACGCGCGGCTCGCGTCCTTCGAGCCGTACGAACACAGCCTGAGCCAGCGCATCTTCGACGCCTACGCGGCCGAGGTCGCCCGGGTCGACGCCAACCACGACGGCATCGTCGACGCCGTCGAGGCGGACCTCGAAGGCACGTCCGACGGTGGCCAGTCGAACGACCGGCTGTTCCTGCCCGCGACGGCGTACAACCGCGTCGCGGTCACCCGGGAGATCAACGACGGGCTGCTTTCGCCGCGCTTCGCCCCCAGCCAGCGCGCGTGGGTGCTCAGCGGCGACATCGCCCGCGTGAGCCCGCCGGTCCCGGCGTCGATCCCGCAGGACGGCGACAACAGATAGCGATCAGTGGCTGAGGGGTGCACGTGGTGGGGGCGGGGGCACGCCCGCCCCCCCCCCCCCCCGGGGGGGGGGGGCCGGCACGCCGATGTCACAGCTCGTCGAACGCGCTGAGCGCGGCCTCGAGGTGCTCGCCCACCGCCGCGGGCATGT
>NZ_JAPZLD010000082.1:0-30699 GCF_030182635.1 Amycolatopsis ponsaeliensis | reverse complement strand
CTCCCGGCTCCCGGCTCCCGGCTCCCGGCTCCCGGCTCCCGGCTCCCGGCTCCCGGCTCCCGGCTCCCGGCTCCCGGCTCCCGGCTCCCGGCTCCCGGCTCCCGGCTCCCGACCGGAGGGTGCACGGCAACCGCCGGCCGCATCGACTCGGCGGCACCGACCGCAACCCGCCGATGGAACCGGACTCGGGCCCCTGCGATCTGCCTCAACGCCGGGCCAAGCCCAGCTCAGGCCAAGGCGGATCAAGCCGAGTTGAGTTGCGCGAGGCCGAGCCGAGCCGGGCCGGATTCGGCCGGATGAGCCGGACCAGGCCGAGCCGAGCCCGATCAGGGTGGGCCGGGCGGGCCGCGCTGGGACGGCCCAGCCCGCCGGGTTGGGCCGGATTCGGCGGGCTGAGCCGGACAAGGCCGGGCCAAGCCGAGCCGGGCCGGGCCGGGCCAGGCCGGGCCAGGCCAGGCCAGGCCAGGCCAGGCCGAGCCGGATTCGACAGGCTGGACCGGACCCGGCAAGGCCAAGCCGAGCCAGGCGACAGCCGCCGGCCACCCCCACTGCACCCGGCTCCGACCAGGAGCGCCGGCACCCCGCAAGCCGCACCGGCTGCGCCGGCCCGGCCTACCGCGGGGCCGCGGACCGGGCCCCACCAGACCCGGCCCGCGCCGACCTCACCCGCCCGGCACCACCACCGACGCCCCAGCCGGGCGGAACGTCCGCTCCACCCCGTCGAACAAATACACCTGCGCCGTCCCCACCGCGAAGTACATCCCGGTCAACTGCACCTTCCCCGCCGCCTCCGCAGCCGCGACCGACGGGTACTCCCGCAGGTGCTCCAGCTGCTGCAGCACGTTGTGCAGCGCCAACCGGTCCCCTTCACGCTCCGGAACCGCTCCGTCTAGGGTGGCCGACCCCGTCCGGTGGGCGCTCGGCTCCGCGTGCCGGAGCCAGACCGCCAGCGGCCCCGGTGGTGGGCCGTCGGCCAGGGCGGCCATCGCGCCGCAGCCCGAATGGCCGCACACCACGATCTCCTCGATCCCGAGCACCCCCACCGCGTACTCGATCGACGCGTTCATCGACGGGTCGGCCTGCCCCGGCGGGACGAGGTTGCCGATGTTGCGGATCGTGAACAGGTCGCCCGGCCCACTGGTGGTGATCAGGTTCGGCACGATCCGGGAGTCGCCGCAGGTGATGAACAGGGTGCGGGGGCGCTGGCCGTCGGCGAGGCCGGACAGCGTGTCGCGCAGCAGCGGGGCCGCTCGGCGGTGGAACTCCGTCGCGCCGCGACGGGTCTGCTGGGCCGGGATCCCTTCCACCGCCTGCCATTCCGACCACGGCGCGAGCCAGCGCGGCACCGCCCGGCTCGCCGCCAGTCGCGACCGCGTCGGACGGCCCGCCTTGCCCTCGCCGAACCACGGGTGGCCGACCTCGTCGACGTCCACCGTGCCGCCGGCGCGCTCGTGCGCCTGCTGCCACGTGGTGAGGCTTTCGAACGCCGCGTGGTCGAGGTAGTCCACGACCAGCTCCAGCCGCACCGGCACCCCGGCCGGGATGGCGCCGAGCACCTTCGACAGCCGCGGCACCGACAGGAACGTCAAAACACCTTCGACGACCACGCGCCGGCTGTCGCCTTCGGCCTCGACGTGGATGCCGGACCACAACGTCCGCCGCAGCATCAGCACCAGCGCGAGCCCGATCCCGGCGAGGACGCCGGTGAGCAGGTCGAACACGACGACGCCGGCGAGGGTGAGCAGGTAGACGGGCAGGTCGCCGTGGGCGAGGACGGTCCTCATGTGCCCGGGGTTGACCAGCTTCGCGCCGACGTGCACCAGCAGCCCGGCGAGCGCGGCCAGCGGGATGCTCTGGATCAGCCCGGCCAGCAGGACGACGAACAACAGCACCCAGACGCCGTGCAGCACCGCCGACACCCGCGTTTTCGCGCCGGCGGCGACGTTCGTGGAGCTGCGGACGATGACGCCGGTGACCGGCAGCCCGCCCACCGCCCCGGACAGCATGTTGGCCGCGCCCTGGCCGACGAGCTCGCGGTTCAGGTTGGCGCGCGGGCCGGTGTGCAGGCGGTCGACCGCGACCGCCGAGAGCAGGCTCTCCACGCTGGCGATCAGGGCGATGGTGACGACGGCGAGCGCGAACCCGCCCCACCCGCCGTCCGGCAGCTGCGGGACCAGGTGGATGTCCAGCAGGTCGCCGGGCAGTTCGACGCGGGGCAGCGTCATCCCGGCGACCACGGACACCACCGTGGCGGCGGCGATCGCCGCCAGCGGCCCGGGCACCTTGCGGACGGCGGCCGGGAGCTTCGGCCAGAGCAGCAGGATCGTGATGGTGAGCACGCCGATCAGGGCGGCGGAGTCGTGGTGGGCGACGATCTGGCCGGGCAGCTCGGCGATGTTCTCCACCGCCGAGCTCTGGGCCTTCCCGCCGAGGATGACGTGCAGCTGGCCGAGCACGATCGTGACGCCGATGCCGGCCAGCATGCCGTGCACGATGGCCGGCGAGATGGCCAGCGCGGCGCGGGCGATCCGGCTCAGCCCCAGCAGGATCTGCAGCGCGCCGGCGGCGACGGTGATCGCGCAGGTGACGGCCCACCCGAACGTCTGGATGGTTTCGGCCATGACGACGGTCAGGCCGGCGGCGGGCCCGCTGACTTGGAGCGCGGAGCCGCCGAGGGCGCCGGCGACGACGCCACCGACGACGGCGGCGACGAGCCCGGCGGCGACCGGCGCGCCCGAAGCGAGGGCGATGCCGAGGGACAAGGGCACTGCGACGAGGAAGACGACCAGTGAGGCCGGCAGGTCGTGGCGGAGCACGGCGAGGGGTCTCATGATCACCATGCAACCGGAAATCGTGTGAAATGTCCGCTATGCGCCACCCGTTCGAGTGAATAACTGGCCACATTTAGCTCGAACGTCACAAATCGGGCGGCTTGTTCACCTGCCGTTCACAAGATCATTTCGGTCGCGTGACAGTTGAAAGCCGCACGGCACAACGGGTTCCACGAACTGGGACGCACTGAAGGCCGACCCGGAGCACCCGCGCCCCCGAGCCGGCCTTCAGCGACTGAAGCTTTCAGTGGCTGAACTCAGTCAAGTCACTGACTTTCGTTCAGTCACAGTAATCAGTACTCCGGCACACCCGCCGGCACGAACCCCCCGCGCGCCGCATCGTCCAAAAGGGACACTTGAGCGGCGCCGACGTCGAAGTACATCCCGGTCAGCCGGAGCCCGCCCCGCGCCAGCGCCTCCGCGACCACCGGGTACCCGCGCAGCGTTTCCAGCTGCTGCACGACGTTCTGCAGCGCGAGCTGGTCGGCCTCGGCGCCGGGCCGTTCGCCGCCGAGCAGCAGCGGCGCTTCGCGGGCGCGGCGGCGCAACGTCGCTTCGCCGTGACGAAGCCAGCTGCCGAGCTGCACGAGACCGTCCGGCGCCTGCCCGAGCAGCGCCTTCATCGCGCCGCAGCCGGAATGCCCGCACACGACGATCTCGGCGACCCCGAGCACCCCGACGGCGTACTCGATCGCCGCGCCGACCGACGAGTCGTCCCCGTCCGCCGGCGGCACGAGGTTGCCGATGTTGCGCACGGTGAACAAGTCCCCCGGCCCGCTGGTGGTGATGAGGTTCGGCACGATCCGCGCGTCCCCGCAGGTGATGAACAGCGTGTGCGGCTGCTGCCCGTGCGCCAGCCCGCTCCACGTGTCGCGCAGCAGCGGCGCCGTGCGGCGGTGGAACTCCGAAGCACCGCGGCACAGCAGGGAGCTGGCGGTGCGCTGGGCGGGCAGCACGACGTGCTCCGCCTGCCACTCCGACCACGGCGCGAGCCACCGCGGCACCACGCGCGCGGCGACGCTGCGGCGCACGGTCGGCGCGCCCGAGCTGCCGCGTTCGAACCACGGGTGCCCGATCTCGTCGACCGTCACCGGCCCGGCGTGGGCCTGCTGCCAGCCGCGCAGGCAGTCGAACGCGGCGTGGTCGAGGTAGTCGACGAGCAGCTCCAGCCGGACTTCCGCGTGCGGGGGCACCTCGGCGAGCACCCGGGTCAGCCGCGGCACCGACAGGAACGTCAGCGCGCCTTCGATGACGACGCGGTGGCGATCACCGTCCTTCTCTACGTGAATGCCCGAGAAGATCATCCGCCGCAGCATCAGCGCGAGCGCCAGCAGTATCCCGGCCGCGACCCCGGTCAGCAGGTTGACGGCGACCGCGCCGGCCAGCGTGACGGCGTACACCGGCAGGTCGCCGTGACGCCGGACTTCCTTGAGCCCGTTGACGTTCACGAGCTTCGCGCCGACGTAGACCAGCAACGCGGCGAGCGCCGCCAGGGGGATCAGCCGCAGCACGCCGGTGAACAGCAGGCACGCGGCGAGGATCCAGGCGCAGTGCAGGATCGCCGACGCGCGGGTGCGCGCGCCTGCTTCGTAGTTGGTCATGCTGCGCACGATGACGCCGGTGACCGGGAACCCGCCGAGCGCGCCGGCGGCGACGTTCGCCGCGCCCTGCCCGATGAGCTCGCGGTCGAGGTCCGTGCGCGGGCCGCCGCGGAGCTTGTCCACCGAGACCGCGGACAGCAGGCTCTCGAGGCCGGCGATCAGCGCGATGGTGAGCGCGGCGACCGCGAAGCCGCCCCAGCCGCCGTCGGGCAGCCGCGGCACGACGTGCAGCGTGGGCAGCCCGGCGGGGAGGTCGACGCGCGGCAGCGACATGCCGGTCGCGACGGACAGGCCGGTGGCCAGCGCGACGGCAGCCAGTGGCGCGGGCACGCGGCGGACGACCTTCGGCAGCCGCGGCCACGCCAGCAGCACCGCTAGGGTGACGACGCCGACCAGCACGGCCTGGTCGTGGTGCGCGGCGATCTGCCGCGGCAACGCGAGGACGTTGGCCAGTGCGGAGCCCTGCGCCGAGCCGCCGAGCACGACGTGCAGCTGGCCCAGCACGAGCGTGACGCCGATGCCGGCGAGCAGGCCGTGGACGATGGCCGGCGACACGGCGAGCGCGGCGCGGGCGAGGCGGGTCAGGCCGAAGAGGATCTGGAGCAGGCCCGCGGCGACGGTGATCGCGCAGGTGACGGGCCAGCCGTAGGTGGCGATCGTGTCGGCCAGCACCACGGTGAGCGCGGCGGACGGGCCACTGACCTGCAGCGGCGATCCGCCGAAGAGGCTCGCGACCAGCCCGCCGACGACGGCGGAGATCAGGCCCGAGAGCAGCGGCGCCCCGGCGGCGAAGGCCACGCCGAGGGACAGGGGAACGGCGACGAGGAAGACGACTAGCGAAGCGAGGACATCGTGTTTGAGGTTCTCCAGGGGTTGCGGGGCCGTCGGGGGTCCGGTGTCGTGTTCACCGCGAACGATTTCGATCATGGACGCAGGATCACCGAAACCGCGCGAAAAGTCCGCTACGCAAGCATTTCTCGCGTTTGTCCCGGTACGGACCGGTTCGGTTTTCCGGATCTTTCAGGCGAACCGCGCCCGGGAACCTCCGCCGATCGCGTGGCGCGGACGGCGCACCGGCACGCAGCGCGACGGTGAGGGACCTTCGGGTCTCGGTGTGCGCGTGGTCACACCCGATGTGCTGAATTCACGCCTTTTCCGCCACGGCAAGCATCGCGCGGGTGATCGCGGCCAGGTCGTCGTCAGTCGAAACGTACGGCGGCATCGCGTAGACGAGGTCCCGGAACGGCCGCAGCCAGACGCCCTGCGCGGTGACGACGTCGGTTGCCACCGCCATGTCGACCGGGTGGTCGAGCTGCAGCACGCCGATCCCGCCGAGGACCCGGACGTCCACCACCGAGCCGAGGTCGCGCGCCGGGGCCAAGCCGTCCAGCAGGCCCTTCTCGAGCCGAATGACGTCCTGCTGCCACGCGCCGCCGGCCAGGAGCCCCAGCGAGGCGTTCGCCACCGCCGAGGCCAGGGGGTTGCCCATGAACGTCGGCCCGTGCGCGAGCACCGGCAGCGCGCCGCGGGAGATTCCCGCCGCGACCTCCGGCGTGCACAGTGCCGCCGCCATGCTCAGGTAGCCGCCGGTCAACGCCTTGCCGAGGCAGAGCACGTCCGGCGTCACGCCCGCGTGCTCGGCGGCGAAGAACGCGCCCGTGCGGCCGAAGCCGGTCGCGATCTCGTCGAAGATCAGCAGGACGTCGTGGGCCTCGGTCAGTTCGCGCAGCGCGCGCAGGTAGGCGGGATGGTGGAAGCGCATCCCGCCGGCGCCTTGCACGACCGGTTCGACGATCACCGCGGCCAGTTCCCCGGCGTGGGCCCCGATCGCGTCCGCCAGCGTGTCCACATAGGACTGTTCGGGCGGGGTGTCGAAGCCGGTCGGCGGGGCCGGCACGAAGATCTGCTCGGGCAGCACCCCGCGCCACAGCGAGTGCATGCCGCCGTCGGGGTCGCACACGCTCATCGGCGTGAACGTGTCGCCGTGGTAGCCGCCGCGCCAGGTCAGCAGCCGCCGCTTCTCCGGCAGCCCGCGGGAACGCTGGTACTGCAGGCACATCTTCGCGGCGACCTCGACCGACACCGAACCGGAGTCGCAGAGGAAGACGTGCTCGAGGCCCTCGGGCGTCAGGTCGACCAGGGTCTTGGCCAGGGTGATCGCGGGCTCGTGGGTCAGGCCGCCGAACATGACGTGGCTCATCCGCCCGGCCTGCTCGGCGAGGGCGGCGTCGAGGACCGGGTGCCGGTAGCCGTGGACGGCCGACCACCACGACGACATCCCGTCGACCAGCTCCCGGCCGTCGGCGAGCTTCAGCCGGACGCCACTCGCCTCGGTGACCAGCAGCGAAGGCACCTTCGCCGGCATCGGCGCGTACGGGTGCCAGACGTGCTGGGCGTCCAGGGCGAGCAGGTCGGCGGAGTCCATCCGCCGACCCTACGACGTCACCGCAGGCGGACCGGCAAGGCCTCCAGCCCGTGCACCAGGGAGCTGGACCGGTAGACCAGCTCGTCCGGCTTCGCGTCCAGCGCGAGGCCCGGGAACCGCGCCAGCAGCCCGGCCAGCGCGATCTCGGCCTCCAGCCGGGCCAGCGGCGCGCCGACGCAGTAGTGGATGCCGTGCCCGAAGGCCAGGTGCCCGCCGGCCGCGCGCGTGACGTCGAGGCGATCCGCCTCCGGGAACCGCTCTTCGTCCCGGTTCGCGCCCAGCAGCGAGATCAGCACGAACTCGCCCGCCGGGATCGTCACGTCGCCCGCCTCGACCGCCTCCTCGGTGAACCGCAGCGTGGCCAGGTGGATCGGGCCGTCGAAGCGCAGGAACTCCTCGACCGCGCCCGGCATCAGGGCCGGGTCGGCGCGCAGCAGGGCCAGCTGCTCCGGCTCGCGCAGCAGCGCCAGGACGCTGTTGGCGATCAGGTTGACCGTGGTCTCGTGCCCGGCCACCAGCAGCAGGAACGCCATCGAGATCAGCTCGTCCTGCGACAGCGAGTCGCCGTCGTCGCTCGCGTGCACCAGGTCCGACAGCAGGTCTTCGGCGGGCTCGGCGCGTTTCTGCGTGACCAGGGCGGTGAGGTAGGTGAGCATGCTCTGGGCCGCGTGCTGCGCGTCTTCCGGCGTCGACGAGCTCAGCAGCGTCTTCGACCAGGCGGAGAACTCGGTGCGGTCCTCCGGGGCGACGCCCAGCAGCTCGCAGATCACCGTGATGGGCAGCGGCGCGGCGAACGACGGCAGCAGGTCGGCCCGCTCCTGCCCGGCCAGCGCGTCGAGCAGCTCGGCGGTGATCTCCTCGATCCGCGGCCGCAGCCGGGCGACCGTCCGCCCGGTGAACGCCTTGTTCACGAGCTTGCGCAGCCGTGAGTGGTCCGGCGGGTCGGTGTTGAGCATGTGCCGGCCGAGCGCTTCGCCGAAGCCGCCCTGGTTCGTCGCCCCGGCCGGGAGCTTCGACTCGAACAGCTCGTACGCGCGCCGGTTGTCCTTGTGCAGCCGCGAATCCGCCAGCAATGCCCGCGCCTGCGCGAAGTCCGTGATGATGTAGCAGTCCAGGCCGCGCGGCATCCGGACCCGGCGCGCCGGCCCGTCCGCGCGCAGCAGCCCCGCGAACAGGTGCGCGTCCTGCGCGAAATCCTCCGCCACTTCGATCGTGGTCATCCCGCCCCCTGCAGTCAGCCTCAGCGCTCGGCGAGTGCCGCCACCACGCGCTCGGTCACGTCCTGCCAGTATGCCCGCTGTTCCTCGCGTTCCTCCGCGTCCGAAAGCCATTCCTGGTGGAACCGCAGCGTGGTCTTCGCGCCCGAGCCGCTGAGCCGCACCTGGACCGTCGAGTCGTGGTCCCAGTCGCTCGGCCGCCACGTCAGCCGCACCCGGTCGCCCTCGACGAAGCCGCGGATCTCCCCCACCGTGCCGTTGGCCGTTTCGTACTCCGCGCCCGTTTCCCGCGGCAGCTCGACCCCGGGACCGAGCCAGATGGCGACGCCGTCCCGGCTGACCAGGAACTCCCAGACCTTCTCGGCGCGGTAGGGCAGCGTGCGGGAAACCCCGATGTTCCAACCGACATCGGCCGTCTTCCCCACTGAAGAAGTCATACCGGCATCATCCCACCGGGGTACGACAAAACCCGGCCCCGGTCCGGGTGCAGGATCGTCACCCGTGCGCTACCGCCCGATTTCCCCCGCCGTCCTGGCCGAAGAGCTGACCGAACGCATCGACGCCCTCACCGAGCGCCGCCGGATCGCGGTTGCCGTCGACGGCGCGGCGGGTGCGACGGAAGCCACAGAACTCGCGGACGCCCTGGTCGGCCCGCTGCGCCTGCGCGGCCGCGCAGCCCTGCGCGTCTCGGCGCGCGACTTCCTGCGGCCCGCGTCCCTGCGCTTCGAGCACGGCCGCACCGACCCCGACGCGCGCTACACCGACTGGCTCGACCTCGGCGCCCTGCGCCGCGAAGTCCTCGACCCGCTGGGGGAAACCGGGTCCGGCGAGGTCCTGCCCTCGCTGTGGGACGCCGAACGCGACCGCGCGACCCGCGCCGAGCGGGTGCCGCTGCCCGAAGGCGGGGTCGTGCTCCTCGACGGCGAGCTGCTGCTGGGTGCCGGCCTGGCCTTCGACCTGGCCGTGCACCTGTGGCTCTCCCCCGCCGCCCTGCGCCGCCGGGTGCCGGACGCCTGGGCGGTCCCGGCCTACGAGCGGTACGAGGCGGAGGTCGATCCGAGCTCGCTCGCCGACGTCGTCGTGCGCGTCGACGATCCGCGGCACCCGGCGCTCTACACGCCGTGAGCCCGCTGGGCCACCGGATCGCCGTCCAGCAGCCCGGACAGCCGCCCGGCCATGGCGTCCCAGCGCCACTTCCCGCTCACCCAGGCGCGCCCGGCCTCGCCCATCCGGCGGGCCCGCACGGGGTCCGCGAGCAGGCTGGCCAGCGTCTCGGCCAGCTGATCGACGTCCCGGCCCTCGACGACGTGCCCGGTGACCTCGTCGAGCACCGTCTCGGGCGCGCCGCCGGAGTTGCCCGCGACCACGGGCAGGCCGGTCGCCGAAGCCTCCAGGTAGACGATGCCGAGCCCCTCGACGTCGAGCCCCCTGCCCCGGGTGCGGGCCGGCATGGCGAAGACGTCACCCGCGGCGTAGTGCGCCGGCAGCTCGGCCCACGGCACGGACCCGGTGAGCACGACGTCGCGCTCGAGCCCCAGCTCGGTGACCAGCCCGGTCAAGGTCTTGCGGTACGGGCCGCCGCCGACGATCAGCAGCGCCGCGCCCGGCACGCGTTCGCGGATCTTCGGCAGCGCGCGGATCAGCTGGTCCTGGCCCTTGCGCGGGACGAGCCGGGACACGCAGACAATCGTGGGGCGGTCCGACAAACCGTGCCGGGCACGGATTTCCGCGCGGCCGGCGGGGTCCGGTTTGTACAGGTCCGTGTCCACTCCGGACGGCAGCAGCTCCAAACCGGCCATCGGGCCGAACGCCGCGGCGAACCGGCCGCGGGTGTAGCGGCTGACGTAGGTGACGACGTCCACGGTGTCCCCGATGCGCCGCAACGCCTGCCGCGAGCCCGGGAGCATGGACCAGCCGACTTCGTGGCCGTGCGTGGACGCCACGATGCGGCGCGCCCCGGCCTGGCGCAAGGAACGCCCCAGCAGCGCGAGCGGCGCGGCGGCGCCGAACCAGACGGCTTCGCAGTCTCGCGCCCGCATGATCTGCTTCGCCCGGCGAAGAACGTCCGGTGTCGGCAGCATCAGCGACGTCGGGTGCCGGACGACCTCGAACGGCGCCTCGGCGTCGAACTCCTCGTGCGACCCCGTCCGCGACTCCCACGACGGCGCGTAGACGACCAGGTCGTCCGCCGGCAGCCGGGTGGCGAGGGAGTTCAGGTAGTTCTGGATCCCCCCGGGCCGCGGCGGGAAGTCGTTGGTCACGAGCAGGGTCTTGAGCACGCCCCTGAGGCTAGCGGCCGCCACCGACAGCGAAGGGGCGGCACCGCGTGTGCGGTACCGCCCCTTCACGTACTGCTCGGTGGGTCACGACGTCGGGCGTCGCGCTCCCGCGTACTGGCTCTGCAGCGGCGAGATCTTCACGACGTCCCCGGTGTCGGGGGCGTGGACCATCTTGCCGTCGCCGATGTACATGCCGACGTGCGAAACGGGCGAGTAGTAGAACACGAGGTCGCCCGGCTGGAGCTGGTCCCGCGGCACCGCGGCGCCGAAGGTGGACTGCTCGCGGCTCGACCGCGGCAGCGTGAGGCCGGCCTGCTTGTAGGCCCACAGCATCAGGCCCGAGCAGTCGAACGTGCTCGGTCCGGTGGCACCCCAGACGTACGCGCTGCCACGCTTGCTCAGCGCCGCGTCCAGCGCGGCCTGGGCGGCCGCGGTCGGTGCCTTGAGGCCGGTGGGCGAGCCACCCTTGTCGCCCTGCTGGGCCTTGTCGAGCGCGCTCAGGCTCTTGTTCGCCGCCTTGAGCTGGTCGATCTGGTCGTTCAGCGCCTTCTGCTTGCCCCTGATGTCATCGGTCAGCTTCGCTGCCGCGTCGCGCGCGTCAGTGGCGCGCTTCGCCGCGTCGGAAGCCTTGTTCGTGGCATCGGTGGCCTGCTGGACGGCGCCGGTGAGGTTGCCCATCGCGCCGTTCTTCTCGGTCGCGATGACTTCCAGCGCCGAGGAGCGGTCGAGGAAGTCCTGAGTGGACGTCCCGGCCAGCAGCGCCGACAGCTTGTTCAGCTGGACGCCGCTGGTGAACGACGCGCCGGCGAACTTGTCGACCTCGGTCTGGTACTTCTTCTGGTTCCCGGTCGCGACCGCGGCCTGGTCCTTGGCCGCGTTGACGTCGCCGGTGGCCTTGTCGAGATCAGCCTGCTTGGCCTTCAGGTCGTCCTGGGCCTTGAGCAGGTCTTCGTTGAGCTTTTCGGCCTGGGCCGCGAGGTCGCGGTACTTGGCGAGGGCGTCCGAACCGGTGGGCGGAGCCTGGAGGACGGGGATGGGGGCGGCGGTGGCCGACGGCTGCGCCACGGTGACGAGGGTGATCACCGAAGCCGCGGCGAGGGCACCTGAAACCACGCGCCTTACTGGATGCGACTGCACGGTCGCGCGGGTCTCCTTTGCGTCTCGGCCGCCGAAGGGGACCGGGGCACGAAGAGGTCGGGGGGTTCCTCTTCGCCGCTGTCCCGCACCGCGCGCTCTCCCGCAACAGGTAAGCCCGCGATGGTGGTTCCGGTTCCCAGCTTCCCGACAAAGCTGCGTCCGGCGGCGATCCCGTGTCGCCGCCTTATCGACGGCCAGGGGCCACGAGATCTCGGACAGGTTACGAAAAGACCGCCACCACGTCCACCACCCCGAGGGCAAAAACTCTCCGTAGCGCCGGGAAACACCATCGGACCAGCGTCGGAGAAAACATGTGATGGGCGTTACACGCTGGGGTTTCTTCCGGGCCCGATTCGGCTACCTACCGTTCACCTGATCCGATCGACCACTCGGCGCGCCGACACGAAACGGGCCCGTCAGGCCGTGTGCGGAAGGGGTCCCTCGACCAATCGCAGCCGTGGCACCATCCCCGCGTCGGCGAACGCGTCCAGGGCGCGGCGCTCGTCGGCGTCCCACGCGGCGGGTGGCGCGCCGAGCAGCACGGTCACCACGCAGTCGTGGCAGGAGATGCCCCGGACGACGCAGCGGTCGCAGTCGACCACGACGCTTTCGATGTCCGAAACCGAAATGTGCGAGACGTCCACTTCGGACAGCTCGGGGGTGTCGTTCATGTGCTCCTCCTCACGTCGGGACTGACTGAGGAGGACGGTAGGCGCCACCACCGACAATTTCCGTCGGTCAGACCCGCGAGAGGCGGCTGACCAGCACCGCGGACGGCGTGGGATGCGCCCCGCCGCTCCGCACGGAGTCCGCCACGGCGCGGTCGGACGTCGCCACGACCATGGGCCGGCCCGCGGGCTCGGCCGCCACGATGTTGCGGATCACGTCGTCGGCCAGCACCCCGCGGTCGGAGAACAGCACCCGCACCCCGCGGGGCACCGAAGCCGGGACCGACAGCACGCCCGCGCCGTCGAAGACGACCGTCACCTCGGCCGAAGTGCGCGCCGCCAGTGCGGACAGCTGGTGGATCAGCCGGTCGCGCTGGTCGGCCAGCGCCAGCTCGGGGTAGCCGGTCTTGGTGACGTTGTAGCCGTCGACGATCAGGTGCACGTTCGGCAGCGCCAGGTAGCGGTCCAACGTGGACACGTCGGCGATCTTGCCGCCCTGGCCGCTCCCGGTGCTGGCGCCGCGGACCATGTCGGCGGGCCGCGCGCCCCGGGCGCCGAGGGCGAGCTCGCGGCGCAGGCCGGTGACCGCGCCGTCGATCGTGTCGATGAGCAGCGCCAGCCGCACTTCGTCGGCCTCACGGGCCTCGCGGGCGGACTGGCGGGCCACTTCGGCGTCGCCCACCGCGCGTTCGGCACGGGCGCGTTCGGTGGCGACGCGCTGGCGTTCACGCGCGAGCTGGGTGGTGAGGGCGGCGATCTCGTCGGCGCGGGCGGCGGACCCGCGCGCGGTCTCGGCCGACGCCGCTTCGGCCGCGTCCTTGGCGTGACGGAGCTGGACGCCTTGCTCGCGAAGGCGCTTCAAGAGCTTCTCGACTTCGCCCTCGCGCTCGCCCCGGGCGCCCTCAGCGGCTTTCTTGGCCTCGGCGAGCTCGACCCGCAGCTGCGTGAGTTCGGCTTCGAGGCGCTGGCTGCGGGCCAGCGCGGCGTCGCGTTCGGCGCGCAGGGCGTTTTCCTCGGCGTTCTTGGCGACGAGCCGGACGCGCCCGGCGGCGCCGGACTCGCCCAGCAGCACGGCGGCGGCCGCCGCGGCGACCGAGTCGGCGGCGTTGGGGTCGAGCGCATCGGTGCGGTGCTCGCGCAGCCATTCGATGACCGCGGTGCGGAACTGGGACGACTCCCCGAGCGCGGTGAGCAGCGCGGCACCGCCGAGCTTGGCCCGTTTCGCCGGGGCGAACTTGGCGACGGGCCGCAGCTGGCGGGGCACGTCCGTGGCGGGCAGCTTGGCGACGGCGGCCGCCGAGAGCTCGGCGATCCGGTCGCGGACCGGCTCCGGGAGCGCCGGCCAGGTGGCCGGATCCGGCCGCTCTTCGGGCTCCTCGGCCTGCTCAGGCCGCGACGCGACGCCCGAGGGACCACTGGGGTCCCCGGGCGGCTCCGGCACGAGCGGCTGCGGGTGCATTGGTCCAGGGTAGGCCCCGGCCCCGCATCACGCGCCGCGCGGCACACGGTCCAGCACGGAGCGAAAACCGACAGCGCCCATTCGGGGGCTCCGCCACCCGGACCCCCCGAAAAATGTCGGTGGTCGCCCCTAGTCTCCGCACATGAGTTCGATCCAGGCACAGCTCGCGTTCGACGAGCTCGGAACTCCCTTGCGGGACACGACTTTCGTGGTGTTCGACCTCGAGACGACCGGGGCAGCGCCGGGTCCGTTGGGGATCACCGAGATCGGCGCGGTGAAGGTCCGCGCGGGCGAGGTGCTGGGCGAGTTCGCGACGCTCGTGAACCCGGGAGCGGTGATCCCGCCGCAGATCGTCTCGCTGACGGGCATCACCCAGGCGATGGTCTACGACGCGCCGCCGATCGAGGAGGTGCTGCCGGCGTTCCTGGAGTTCATCGGCGGTGCGGTGCTGGTGGCGCACAACTCGGGGTTCGACACGTCCCACATGCGGGCGGCGTGCGAGGGGCACGGGTACGTGTGGCCGAAGCTGACGGTCGTCTGCACGGTCCGGCTGGCCCGGCGGGTGGTGCCGCGCGACGAGGTCGGCCGGTACAACCTCACGGCGCTGGCGTTGCTGTTCGGGGCGCGGACGCGGCCGACGCACCGCGCGCTCGACGACGCCCGCGCGACGGTCGACGTGCTGCACGGGCTGCTGGAGCGCGTCGGCAACCTGGGCGTCCATTCGCTCGAAGAGCTGATGGGGTACCTGCCCGAGGTCACGGTGGCGCAGCGGGCGAAGCGGCACCTGGCGGCGGACCTGCCGTCGGCGCCGGGCGTCTACCTCTTCAAGGGGCCGAAGGAGGAGGTCCTGTACGTCGGCACGGCGAAGGACCTGCGGCGGCGGGTGCGGACGTACTTCACGGGTTCGGAGGGGCGGAGCCGGATCCGCGAGATGGTCGCGCTGGCCGAGCGCGTCGACCACGTGGTGTGCGCGCACGCGCTGGAGGCCGAGGTGCGCGAGCTGCGGCTGATCGCGGCGCACCGGCCCGCGTACAACCGGCGGTCGAAGAACCGGCACCAGGGCTGGTGGATCGGGCTGACGGACGAAGCGTTCCCGCGGCTGTCGGTGGTCCGGCTGCCGCGGCCGGGGGTGCTGGGCCCGTTCCGCAACCAGGCGGACGCGAAGGCGACCGCGGACACCTTGGCCGGGGCGTCGGGGCTGCGGACGTGCACGCAGCGGATCTCGCCGCGGACGGCGAACGGGACCCCGTGCGTGCTGGCGGAGCTGGGGCGCTGCGGAGCACCGTGCGCGGGACGGCAGAGCGTGGAGGCGTACGTGCCGGCGGTCGAGTCGGTGTCGGGGCTGATCGCGGGCCTCGACGGCCGCCCCCTGCACGTGGCGGCGGCCCAGGTGGAGCGGCTGGCGGAGGGCAGGCACTTCGAGCAGGCGGCCCGCCACCGCGACGAGCTGGCGGGTCTGATCCGCGCACTGGGCCGGGCCCACCGGCAGACGGCGCTGGCGTCGATCGCGGAGCTGATCGCGGCGGCCCCGGACGGCAACGGCGGCTGGGAGCTGTCGGTGATCCGCTACGGCCGCCTGGCCTCGGCCGGGGTGGCCCGGCGTGGGGTGCCGCCGATGCCGGTGGTGGAGGTGCTGGTGGCCTCGGCGGAGACGGTCCTGCCCGACCCAGGGCCGTTGAACGGCGCGCCACCGGAGGAGGTGGGGGTGCTGCTGCGCTGGCTGGCCCGCCCGGGGGTGAGGTTGGTGAGGACGACCAGGCCATGGGCCGAGCCGGCCGCGGTGGCCGGGTGGCGGGGGTGGCTGGATCTGGTTTCGACCGCGCATTCCCTGGAGCACGTGAGCTGAGGCGGACCGGGGCAGGCGGGCAGGCGGGCAGGCGGGCAGCGGTGGTCAGGCGGCCTGGCACCCGCTTAACCACGGAACTCGCGTGATCCGAGCCGCATCTCGCGTGCTCGAAGCCGGAACTCGCGTGATCCGAGCCGTATCTCGCGTGGTCGAGGCCGGAACTCGTGATCCGAGCCGCATCTCGCGTGATCCGGGCCGGAACTCCCGTGATCGAAGCCAGAACTCGCGTGACCCGGGCCGGAACTCCCGTGACCGAGGCCAGAACTCGCGTGCTCGAAGCCGGAACTCGCGTGATCGAAGCCGGAACTCGTGATCCGGGCCGGAACTCGCGTGATCCGGGCCGGAACTCGCGGGTTACTGCCCTGATCGCACCCCGCGCCGGGAACCGGCCTGGTCTCCGCTCCCCCAGCTCAGGCGACCGACCGGTCCAGGGCGTCCAGCAGCCACGTGTGCGTGACCCCCATCGGCGCCGCCTCCCCCGTGACCTCGCCCGCCAAGCGCCAATACCGCCGCACCCGCGGATCCCGGTCCGGCGCCGTCCGGATGTTCAACGCCCGGCGGAACTCAAGCGTGTCCCCCGCCCCCACCGCCGCCGCGTGGGCCGCCACGAACCGGTCCAGCGCCGGCCCGGCTGACGGCGCCGCCCCCGAAGCCACCGGCCCGAACGCCAGCGAGCACGCCTCCGCCACCTCCGCGTGCAACGCACCCAGGTCCGCCACCCGGTCACCGCCCAGCAACGTGCTCGCCCGGACGTGCCCGGCCAGCGTCCGGTCCGCCGCCAGCACCACCAGCGACGCGTACGCCACCACCTGCCCCGTCGACGGCCGCTCCGGCGGCCGTGGCGCGCTGATGTCCAGGAACATGCGGGCCGTGTCCGGCGGGATCGGGCCCGTCGTCATCGGGTGCCACAGGCGGACCAGCGCCTCGTGCGCCGCGAACCCGTCCTGCACCGCCGACAGCAGCTCGAGCCGGACCGCCCGGTCCGCCGGCGACGACTCCTCCACCGCCCGCAGCACCGAACGCCGCCAGGACAGCGTCGCCATCTCGCGGTCCAGTGCCGCGCGCTCGGAAGCCACCGCCTCGTCCAGCGAACAAGAACCGGTCAGGACGTCGGTGATCGACCGCAGCCCCAGCCCGAGCCCGCGCAGCCGCCGGACCAGGGTCAACCGGTCGACCGCCCCGAAGTCGAACCGGCGATGGCCGCCGACGCTGCGCGCGGGCTCCAGCAGCCCCTCGTCGCAGTAGAACCGGATCGTGCGGACCGGCACCCCCGTCCGCCGCGCGAGGTCGCCGATCCCGAGTGTGTTTTCGGTCACCTTCGGTCGAACCTCCAGCCAGGTGGAATTCCTACGGTACGGCCATGGACACCACCAGACTCGCCGAGGCACTGCACGCCCGCGCCGCCGCGTTCGCCGAGACCGTCACCGGCGCCGACCCGGACGCCCGCGTCCCCACCTGCCCGGACTGGCCGCTGCGCGTGCTCGTCGGCCACATCGGCCAGGCCCACCGCTGGTCCGCCGACATCGTCCGGTCCGGGCCGTCGCCGGTCCCCGACCCGCTCGACGCCGACCCCGGCGCCCCCGACACCTGGGCCGACTGGCTCCGCCAGGGCGCCGACGACCTCGCCAAGACGGTCCTGGACGCGGGCGAAACGCCGGTCTGGACGTTCTTCGGCGCCCAGCCGGCGAGGTTCTGGCTGCGCCGGATGCTCCACGACACGACGATCCACCACGCGGACGCGGCGCTGACCACCGGAACCGCCATCGAAGTGGCCCCGGACCTCGCGGCCGACGCGATCAGCGAGTGGCTCGAGGTGCTCTCCGACCCGGTCACGGCGAGCCTGCGGCCGGGCTTCGCCGAGTTGCACGGCACCGGCCAAACCCTCCAGCTCCGCCCGGACCAGGACCAGGACCAGGACCAGGGCTGGCTGATCACCCGCGACCCCGGCGGCATCCGGTGGACCCGGGAAACGAGCGCCGCCGACGTCACGCTGGCCGGCCCCGTCCAGGACCTGCTGCTCGTCCTCACCCGGCGACGGCCCGCCGAGGACGTCACCATCACCGGTGACCGCGTCCTGGCTGACCATTGGCTGGCGCACACCGCGGCCTAGGATCGCGGGCGACACCCGCAGACGAGTCTTGGAGGACCCAGGTGATCACCGCGATCGTGCTGATCCAGGTTGAGGCGGACGCGATCCCGGACGCCGCGCAGGCGATCGCCGACATCGACGGCGTCGGCGAGGTCTACTCGTGCGCCGGGGACGTCGACCTCATCGCCACCGTCAAGGTGTCCGCGCACGAGGAGCTGGCCGACCTCATCCCCGGCCGGATCGGGAAGGTGCCGGGGGTGCTGGACACCGTCACGCACATCGCGTTCCGGTCGTACTCCCGCGCCGACACCGAGCAGGCCTTCGCGATCGGCGCGGAGGATTGAGCGAGCTCCCGGCCGAGCTGACCGACGCCCTCGCCGCGGCGCCGGACGCGAAGGCCGCGTTCGAGGCCCTGCCGCCCTCACACCGGCGCGAATACGTCCAGTGGGTGGCGGAGGCCAAGAAGCCCGAAACGCGCGTCTCACGGGCCCAGAAGACCGTCGTACGGCTCCGCGAGAGCGGCAAGAGCTGAAACGAACGAAGGCCACCTCCCGCGGGAGGTGGCCTTCGTCGTGAGTGGAACTAGTGGTCGGAGTGCTTCGCGGCCTCGGCCGTCTCCACGCTCTCGATCTCGCCGTGCTGGCCGTTCCCGTTGCCGTTTCCGTGCCCGTTGCCGTGAGCCCGCTGCAGCGCGACGGTCTCCTCCGCCGGGTCCGGCGACCAGAACGTGCCCGGCACCGCTTGCCCGGCCGAGCCCAGCTTGTTCATCTTCTTCGGCACCGAGGCGCCCTGGTACTCGAGCGGCACCGCGTGGCCGTGGCTGTCGACGCCGCCGAGCGGCTGGTGGATCTCGATGAACTCACCGTGCGGCAGCCGCTTGATGATGCCCGTCTCGACGCCGTGCTCCAGCACCTCGCGGTCGGCCCGCTGCAGGCCCAGGCAGAGCCGGTAGGTCAGGTAGTAGGCGATCGGCGGCACGATGAGCACGCCGATGCGGCCGGCCCACGTCGTCGCGTTCAGCGAGATGTCGAAGCTGTCGGCGATGATGTCGTTGAAGCCGGACAGCTCGATGACCATGAAGAAGCCCAGCGCCATCGCGCCCAGCGCCGTGCGGACCGGGGCGTCCCGGGGCCGCTGGAGCAGGTTGTGGTGCGCGGTGTCCTTGGACAGCTTCCGCTCGAGGAACGGGTAGGCCAGCAGCAGGCCGATCAGGATCGGCATGCCGACCGCGCCGGGGAAGAACACCGCCGGGATCGTGTAGTTCCCGAGGTAGACCTCCCAGGCAGGCCAGATCCGCAGCATGCCGTCGGCCCAGGCCATGTACCAGTCGGGCTGCGAGCCCGCCGACACCTGCGCCGGGTTGTAGGGCCCGAAGTTCCACACCGGGTTGATCTGGAACAGCCCCGACATCAACGCCAGCACACCGACGACCAGCGTGAAGAACGCCCCGCCCTTCAACGCGAAGTACGGCATGATCCGGACACCGACGACGTTGGTCTCCTTGCGCCGCACACCCGGGAACTGCGTGTGCTTCTGATACCACACCAACGCCAGGTGCGCCCCCACCAGCGCCAGCATGATGCCCGGCAACAGCAGGATGTGCAGCGTGTACAACCGCGGGATGATCTGATCGCCCGGGAACTCCCCACCGAACAACGCCCAGTGGATCCAGGTGCCCATGACCGGCACCGACAACACGATCCCCGACAAGGTCGCGCGGATACCGGTACCGGAAAGCAGGTCGTCGGGCAGCGAATAGCCGAAGAAACCCTCGAAGCAGCCCAGGATCAGCAGCAGCCCACCGATCACCCAGTTGGCCTCACGCGGGCGCCGGAACGCACCGGTGAAGAAGATCCGCAGCATGTGCACGGCCATCGCCGCGACGAAGATCAGCGCGGCCCAGTGGTGCAGCTGCCGCATGAACAGGCCACCGCGCACGTCGAAGGACAGGTCGAGGGTGGTGGCGAAGGCCCGCGACATCTCCAGGCCCTGCATGTTCTTGAAGCTGCCCTGGTAGACGACCTCCTGCATGGAGGGGTCGAAGAACAGCGTCAGGTACACGCCCGTGAGCAGCAGGATGATGAAGCTGTAGAGCGCGATCTCGCCCAGCAGGAACGACCAGTGGGTCGGGAACACCTTGTTCAGCTGGTGCCGCAGGCCCTTGGCCGCGTGGTACCGCTGGTCGGCGTCGTTCGCGGCGGTGCCCAGCGCCTTTTCGACGGCACTCGCGCCCTTGGTCGGCGTGGTGAGTGAACTCATGACTTACGCTCCCAAAAGGCCGGACCGATGGCCTCGATGAAGTCGCCTCGCGCGATCAAGTATCCCTCTTCGTCCACCGTGATCGGTAGTTGGGCCAGCGGACGGGTCGCCGGGCCGAAGATCGGCTTGGCGTAGTGGAGGGCGTCGAACTGCGACTGGTGGCACGGGCACAGGATGCGATTGGTCCGCTGCTCGTACAGGGAGGTCGGGCAGCCGACGTGGCTGCAGATCTTCGTGTACGCGTAGTAGTCGCCGAAGTTGAAGTCCTCCTGGCCGGCCCGCTTGACCACCTTGGCGGCGTCGGTCGGGCGCAGGCGGATCAGCATGACCGGGTTGTCGATCCGGGTCAGCGCGGCCGCCAGAGCCTCGGCGTCGTTCCGCTCGGACTCGCGGAAGGGGAACACGGTCTCCATCGCGCCGGCGTCGAGGTCCTCGACCTTGAGCAGCGCGATCTCGGTTTCCTTGCCGTGCTCCACCTCGACCGGCTTGCCGGTGTCGCGGCGCAGGTAGACCTTCTCGCCGGGGTAGTTCGGCAGCCAGCCGGTGTGCCACAGGGACGCCCGGTTCTCGGTGTCCTTCCACGGGTCCTTGATGAAGGACGCGAGCGGCAGCGCCGCGGCCGCGAGACCGAGCGCGCCGGCCCCGGCGATCGCCGAGCGCTTGACCAGCGACCGGCGGGCGATGGTGCTGCGGCTCCCGGCGTCGGCCAGGTGCGCGAGGATCGTCTGGCGGTCGACCTCGGCCGACCCCTGCCCGTCACCGTCGTGGCGCTCCTGCACCGAGACCTCGGCGGGCACGAACTTCTTCGTGTACAGGATCACGCCGATGCCCAGGCCGAGGATGGCCAGGCCGAGCGTGAGGCCGAGCATCGGGGTGTAGAGGCTGTACCAGAAGTGGCCGCTCTCGTTGTCCGGCGCCTCGTACTGCCACGGCCACCAGATGAGCGAGACGACGAACCCGATCCCGGCCAGCGCGGACAGCCCGAACCAGAACGCCACCAGGCGCTCGGCCCGCTTCTCCGCGCGGGTGCCCTCCACGGGCCACGGGGTCGGGTACTCGACGATCTCGACACCGTCGAGCGCGCCGCCCAGCTTGACCAGCTGGTCCCGGTCCATCTCCGCCAGCTCCGCCTCCGACGGCGGCTTCGGCCCCTCGGCACTCATGCCTTCGATCCAATCCACAACGTCACGCCGATCAGCGCGGCGATCCCGACGATAAAGGCGATGACGCCCTCCGAAGCGGGGCCGACCCCGCCGAGGCCGTTACCACCCGGGTTGTTGTTGCCGTCGGACACCGACTTCACGTAGGCGACGATGTCCTTCTTCTCCTCCGGCGAAAGCTGCCGGTCGGAGAACTTCGGCATGTTCTGCGGCCCGGTGAGCATGGCCGTGTAGATCTGCTCTTCGCTGGCCGGGTCCAGGTTCGGCGCGTACTTGCCGGCGGACAGCGCGCCGCCGCGGCCGGTGAAGTTGTGGCACGACGCGCAGTTGAGGCGGAACAGCTCGCCACCGCGGGCCGGGTCGGAGCCGCGCAGGGCCTCGCCCTTCTCCGCGGGACGCTGGGCGCCGCCGCCGTGCGCCTGGATGTAGGCGCCGACCGCGTCGATCTCGGCCTCGGTCAGCTTCGGCGGCTTGCGCTCGATCTGCGCTTCCTGGCGCGAGGCGGGCATGCGGCCCGAGGAGGTCTGGAAGTACACCGCGGCGTCGCCGATGCCGATCAGGCTCGGGCCGCGGTCCTGCACGCCCTCGAGGTTCGCGCCGTGGCACGCGATGCAGGTGTTGTTGTAGACCTGCTCGCCGAGGCGCAGCTGCGCCGGTGTGCCCTGGGCCTGCGCGGTCTGCGGCTCCGGGGCGAACACGGCGTACAGGGCGCCGGCGCCCACCAGCGCGATACCGAGCGCGAGCAGGCCGGCGAACCGCCTCCGCAGCTTCGACCGCGCGCGGTAGCGGCGCTCCGAGGACTTGGTGCTGGTGGTCATCTTGCGGCAACCCTTGCTGTCAGTTCAGGCCGATGGTGAAGGTGGTGGCGGCTGGGCGTGAAGCCCTCACGGGAGGAGGTAGATCACACCGAAGAGGCCGACCCACACGATGTCGACGAAGTGCCAGTAGTAGGACACGACGATCGCCGACGTGGCCTGGGCGGGCGTGAACTTGCTCAGTTTCGTGCGGATGAGCAGGTACACGAAGGCGATGAGCCCGCCGATGACGTGCAGGCCGTGGAACCCGGTCGCGAGGTAGAAGACCGTGCCGAACGGGCCGGACGGGATCGTCATCCCCTCTTCGACGAGGTTGTGGTACTCGTTGGCCTGGCCGCCGACGAAGATGGCGCCCATGATCAACGTGATGATGTACCAGCGGCGCAGGCCGTAGACGTCGCCGCGCTCGGCGGCGAACACGCCGAACTGGCAAGTCAGCGAAGACAGCACGAGGATCACCGTGAACGGGATCGCGTACGCCACGTTGAGGTGGAACTCCTCGCCGTGCAACGGCGGCGGCCACTGGCCGGAGGAGTTCTGCGCCTTGACGGTGAAGAACATCGCGAACAGTCCGGCGAAGAACATCAGCTCGCTGGACAGCCACACGATGGTGCCGACACTGACCATGTTCGGCCGGTTCAGCGAGTGGACCCGCTGACTGATGGTGGGAGCTGCCGTTGTCACGCGTCGCATTATGTCCTCTCGCACCACCGCTCCGCCGGGTGGGTCCACGGCGAGCCGTCTGCGTAACCGATCACACCGGACGCCCGGGAAGGTGAGAGCTACTCATGGGTTTACTCGACCGGCTGCTTGACCTGGTCAAGAAGCACGAAAGCCCCGGTCTGACCGCTGATTCGCCCGGTTTGGAGATCGTCGCCGAGGCCTTCGACCCGGTCGTCGCGGACTCGGCCGTCCTCGCCGGTTCACCCGCCTGGGTCAGCACGGCACCGGCCGTCCTGCGGCACCACTTGCTCCTGCCGCCCGAACGGGTCGCCGAAGCGGCGTCGATCCTCGCCCAGGACGGCTACGACCTGCGAGAAGTGTCACCTTCGGACGATCCGGTGCGGGTGCACGCGGTGCGCGTCCAGGTGCTCGACGCCCTGCACTGCGCCCAGGAACGGTCCCGGATGGCGGGTCTGGCGCAGCGGCTCGGCGGTGACGCGCTGGGCTGGGACGCGCTCCAGCCGGAGGCGCCCGCGTGATGTCGGTCTCGGCCGATACGATCGGGGCGAGTCGTGCGGCAATGAGACGGAGGCAGCTCAAATGGCCGAGCAGTCGATGCGGGTCCTGGTGTTCAGCCACAAGGCGGAGGTGCGCGAAGCGATCGTGAACGCGGTCGGCCGGCGGCCGTCCGCCGACCTGGCGCGCGTGGACTACGTCGAGGCGGCCGGGATCGCGGACGTGCTGTCCGAGGTGGACGCGGGCAACGTCGACCTGGCGATCCTCGACGGCGAGGCGCAGCCGACCGGCGGCATCGGCCTGTGCCGGCAGCTGAAGAGCGAAATCGCCGACTGTCCCCCGATCGTGGTCGCGGTGCGGCGCCGGGACGACCGGTGGCTGGCGACGTGGTCGCAGGCGGACGCCGTGCTGGTGCACCCGCTGGACCCGCTGACCGCCGCGGAAACCGTCGCCGACGTGCTGCGCGCGCGACGGGTCCCCGTCGTGAACGGCTGAGCCCGGTGACCACCCCGGTCCCCCGCACCTGGCCGCCGCTGCTCAAGCAGCTCGTCGCACGCGTCGACCTGTCCGAGGAGGACACGGCGTGGGCGATGGACCAGATCATGAGCGGCGCGGCGAGCCCGGCCCGGATCGCCGGGTTCGCGGTGGCGCTGCGCGCGAAGGGTGAAACGCCTTCGGAGATCTCGGGTATGGCGGCCACGATGCTGGCGCACGCCCGGCGGGTCGAGCTGGACCGCCCGGCCGTCGACATCGTCGGCACCGGCGGCGACGGCTCGAACTCGGTGAACATCTCGACGATGGCGACGATCGTCACGGCGGCGGCCGGCGCCCCGGTGGCCAAGCACGGCAACCGCAGCGCGTCGTCGAAGTCCGGCGCGGCGGACGTCCTGGAGGCGCTCGGCGTCACGATTTCGCTGCCCCCGGAAGAGGTCCAGCGCAGCCTCACCGAGGTGGGCGTGGGGTTCTTCCTGGCGTCCGCGTTCCACCCCGCCCTGCGGCACGCGGGCCCGGTCCGCGGCGAGCTCGGCATCCCGACGACGTTCAACCTGCTCGGCCCGCTGACGAACCCGGCCCAGCCGGGAAGTGCGCTGATCGGCTGCGCGTACGAGGACAAGACGCACGTGCTGGCGGAAGTGTTCGCCCGCCGGGGAACCCGGGCGCTGGTGGTCCGCGGCGACGACGGCCTCGACGAGATCACGACGACGACCACCTCGTCGGTGTGGGTGGTGTCGGCCGGAACGGTGACCAGGACGTCGTTCGACCCGGCGGCGCTGGGCATCCCGCGGGCCACGGCGGAGGATCTACGCGGTGGCGACGCCGCTTCGAACGCCCAGGTGGTCCGGGAGCTGGTCGGCGGGAAGCCGGGTCCGGTGCGCGACGCGGTTTTGATCAACGCCGCCGCGGCTTTGGCGGCGTTCAGCGGGTTCTCGGGGTCTCTCGAGGACGATCTGCGCGCCGGGTTGACGCGGGCTGCGGAGGCCATCGATTCCGGGGCGGCGGCGGCCCTTTTGGACCGCTGGATCGCCTTCGGCTGAGTCCCGGCCCGGCGAAACCTAGCCGCGGAAAGCCGTCCGGTACGACGAAGGACTGGTCCCCCGCAGCCGGCTGAACTGGTGCCGCAGCGCCGCTGCCGAGGCGTACCCGCACGCCGTGGCGATGTCCTCCACCGACAGCCGCCCCTCCTCCAGCAGCGCCTGGGCCCGGTCCAGCCGCCGCTCCGTCAACCACCGGTGCGGTGTCGTCCCCGTCGCCGCCGAAAAGCGGCGAAGGAACGTTCGTTCTCCCACGCCGCTCCGGCGGGCCAGCTCGGCCACCGTGAACGGCTGGTCCAGCCGCCGCTCCACCCACTCCAGGGCCTCCGCCACCACCGAGTCGTCCGGGACCGACGGCACCGGTGCCTGGACGAACTGCGCCTGCCCGCCCGCCCGGAACGGCGCCGCCACCATCCGGCGGGCCAGCGTCGTCGCCGCCGTGACGCCGCGCAGCCGCCGGACCAGGTGCAGGCACAGGTCCACCGCCGCCACGGTGCCCGCGCTCGTCAGCACCCCGCCGTCGTCCGCGTACAGCGCCTGGGTGTCCACGACCGCCGCCGGGAAGCGGGCGCGGAACTCCGCCTCGTACACCCAGTGGACCGTGCAGCGGCGGCCGTCGAGCAGGCCCGCGTAGCCCAGCGTGAACACGCCCGCGCAGAACCCCGCCACCCACGCGCCCCGCGCCGCGGCTTCGCGCAGGACGTCCAGCACCGGCGCCGGCGGGGCCGCCGTCCGGGGCGCGCACGTCGGCACGATCAGCAGGTCGGCCGCTGCCGCGAAGTCCAAGTCGCGAAGCCCGGTCAGCCCGAAGCCCGACCAGCTCGAGACCGCGGCACCCGCGGGCGAACAGACCCCGAACTCCCAGCCCTCGATGCCGTCGGCGCTGCGGTCGGTGCCGAACACCTCGCACGCGACCCCCAGCTCGAACGGCGAAACGTGATCCGCGAGCACCACCGCGACCCGGTTGACGTCCACGCCGGCCAGCATGTCACAAGTTTTGCGGCCGTTGTCATCTCTGACACTGGTTGACCCACCACAACCGGACGAACCTGAAGACCATGACGAACTCCGAAACCCGCCCGCTGCTCCAGTGGTCCGCGGCGATGGCGATGTCCGGCACGATCGGCGCCGTCGTCCTCGAGAGCGGCGCCGCCGCGCCCGCCGTGGCCTTCGCCCGCTGCTTCGTCGGCGGGACGCTCCTGGTGCTGTGGTGCCTCGCCCGCGGCTGGCTGCCGGCCTGGCGGCCCTCGAAGCGCGACCTCGGGCTGGCCGTCCTCGGTGGACTGTTCCTCGTCGGCAACTGGGTGCTGCTGTTCGCGTCCTACGCGCTGTCGTCGATCTCGGTCAGCACAGTCGTCTACCACACCCAGCCGCTCATCCTGGTCGGCCTGGCGGCGGCGTTCCTCGGCGAGAAGGTCGCCAAGAGCCACCTGGTCCGGGCCGCGATCGCGTTCGGCGGCGTGGCCCTGATCTCCCTGTCCGCGCACGGTGAAGACGGCAAACCCGTCCAGCTCGCCGGGATCGGGCTGGCACTTGGCGCGGCCCTGCTCTACGCCGGGGCGTCCTTCGTCGCGAAGCAGCTGAAACACATCCGCCCGCACCTGCTCGCGGCCGTGCAGACGACGGTGGGCGCGATCCTGCTGGCGCCCGTGCTGCTCGTCACGCCGTTGCCGACGGCTCCGCGCGAGCTGCTCTGGCTGGTGCTGCTGGGCACCGTCCACACGGCACTGATGTACGTCCTGATGTACGCGAGCATCGGCAAGCTGCCGACCACGACGGTGGCGCTGCTGTCCTACCTCTACCCGGTGGTCGCGGTGCTGGTGGACGTCGCCTTCTACGGCCACCGCCCGACCTGGCCGGAGGCACTGGGGATGCTCGCAGTACTGGCCGCCGCGCTGAGTCCTCAGCGCCGCGGCCAGTCAGTAAAACCGCAGGTCAGTCGTGCGACGGACCCGTGTGGTACTCGAACACCAGCCCGCCGATCGTGATCAGCAGCGCGACCAGCGCGATGACGAGCAGCCAGATGTGGAAGAACGCCAGGGCCAGCGCGGCGAGAGCCGCGGTGGCCGCCATGGAGACGGGCCAGTAGCTGCCCGGGCTGAAGAAGCCCAGCTCGCCGGCGCCGTCGCTGATCTCGGCGTCCTCACGGTCTTCCGGGCGCGGTTCGATGCGCCGGGAGACGAACTGCATGTAGCTGCCCGCGAGGAACGCGAGGCCACCGGTCAGGACCAGCGAGACGATGCCCACCGGCTCGGGCCTGCCTCCGAAGCGGGGGTCCAGCACGGCCCACACCCAGTACACGCCCGCCATGATCACGGCGAAGACTGCCACGATGAAGAAGATGCGCGCTTCGGCCTTCATGGGTCTTTCCTACTCCCTGTGTGGCTGCGGCGTCAGTTGGACGCGGTCCGCGCCGTGCGGTCGGTGTTGAACGGCTGGGTGGTGACCGCGTGCGGGGTGCACAGCTCGCCACAGTTCATCTTCGTGAGGGCTTCGGACGCGGTGAACGTCTGGCCGGTGGCCGGGTTCACCTGCTTGCGCAACGCGATGTACGCGTCGTACTTGTCCGGCGACAGGGCGCGGACCTCGAAGTTCATCACCGAGTGGTAGGTGCCGCACAGCTCCGCGCACCGGCCGACGAAGGAGCCTTCGCGGTCGATCGTGTTCTGGAAGGAGCTGTCCTGGTTGTTCTTGTCCGGGTTCGGGAAGACGTCCCGCTTGAAGTGGAACTCGGGCACCCAGAAGGAGTGGATGACGTCCGTCGAGATCAGGTCGTACTGGATCGTCTTGCCGACCGGGAGCACCAGCAGCGGGATCTCGCCGGACGAGCCGACCGTGCTCACCTGGCCGCTGCCGTCGGGCTTCGCCGCGCCGGCGTCCTCGTACTTGAACTCCCAGTTCCACTGGAAGGCCACGACCTGGACCTTGACGTCCGGGTTCGGGATCTTGTCCAGAACCTTCGACTCCGTCGTCGCGGTGAAGTAGAACAGGACGCAGACCATGATCGTCGGGACGACGACCGTGAACAGCTCGAGCGGGATGTTGTACTGGAACTGCCGGGGCAGCTCCTCCGGCTCGCCGTCGACTGTCTTCTTCTTGCGGTGGAACGCCGCGGTCCAGAAGATCAGGGCCCACACGATGGCGCCGACGACCAGCGCGGCCACCACGGTCCAGGTCCACAGCGTGCGCATGTCTTCGGCCTGGCGCGTGACGCCCACCGGCCAGCCGAACCGCAGGATCTCGTCGCCGGAGCAGCCCGTCGCGGTAAGCGCGACCAGCACGGCCAGCGCGGCGACGCGCACGGTCCGCTTCCCCAGGGTGCGCTTGGGTTGTCCCACTGCGCCTCGCCCTTTCACCCAGAGCCTCCTACGACAGATCTTTGTGACAGGCCGGAGCCTAGCCGAGTTGGCGCTCCGCGCTGACCAAGGGGTAACTCTCGACGCGCGTGGTCCTCGCCACGGCCCGCCCGGCATACTGGGCGCTCCCCAGCCCCACGAAGACCCTGAAGGTGTGTGAGTACCCGTGTGCGGCCTGCTTGGACTGATCTGCGCGACCGAGACCGGCGCCGCGAACGCGCGTGACGCCGTCGGCGCGGCCATGCGCTGCCAGCGTCACCGCGGCCCCGACGAGCAGGACACCTGGGCCGACGCCGAGGTCGTCTACGGCTTCAACCGGCTCGCCTTCATCGACGTCGAGCACGCCCACCAGCCGCTGGTCTGGGGACCGCCGGAGGCGCCGGGCCGCTACACGATGAACTTCAACGGCGAGATCTACAACTACCTGGAGCTGCGCGCCGAACTGGCCGAGCAGCACGGCGCGAAGTTCGAGACCGAGGGTGACGGCGAGGCCATCGTCGCCGGCTTCCACTACCTGGGTGCCGACTGGGTCAAGCGGCTGCGCGGCATGTTCGCCTTCATGATCTGGGACTCCCAGGAGAAGCGCGTCTTCGGCGCGCGCGACCCGTTCGGCATCAAGCCGCTCTTCTACTCGGCCGGCCCCGGCGGAGTGGCGTTCTCCAGCGAGAAGAAGAGCCTGCTGGAGCTGTCGGACACCCTCGGCGTCGCGCAGGAGCTGGACCGGAAGGCGCTGCAGCACTACCTGGTCCTGCAGTACGTGCCCGAGCCCGAGTCGCTGCACACCGCGATCCGCCGCGTCGAGTCCGGGACGTCGTTCGAGGTCGTGCCCGGCGGTGAGGTGAAGTTCACCCGCTACTTCCACCCGCAGTTCACCGCGAAGCCGGTGAACACCCAGGCCGAGGCCGAAGAGCTGCACCAGCGCATCGCCGATGTGATGCGCGACTCGGTCGGCAAGCACATGATCTCCGACCCCGACGTCACCGTCGGCGCGTTCCTGTCCGGCGGCATCGACTCCACGGCCACCGCCACGCTGGCCAAGGAGCACAACCCGAACCTGATCGCGTTCACCACCGGGTTCGAGCGCGAGGGCTACTCCGAGGTCGACGTCGCCGCCGAGTCGGCCGCCGCGATCGGCGTGAAGCACGTCGTCCGCACGGTCACCGCGGACGAGATGATGGAGGTCCTGCCGCTCATCGTCTGGTACCTCGACGACCCGGTGGCCGACCCGGCGCTGGTCCCGCTCTGGTTCATCGCGCGCGAGGCCCGCAAGCACGTCAAGGCGGTGCTGTCCGGCGAGGGCGCGGACGAGCTGTTCGGCGGCTACACGATCTACAACGAGCCGATTTCGCTGGCGCCGTTCGAGAAGATCCCGGGCGGCATGCGGAAGCTGATCGGCAAGGTGTCGACGAAGATCCCGGAGGGCACCCGCGGCAAGGACCTGCTGCGCCGCGGCGCGCTGCCGCTGGAGGACCGCTACTATGGCAACGCCCGCAACTTCCGCGACGACCAGCTGCGCAACGTCCTGAAGACGTACCAGGAAGGCGTCGGCTTCAAGGACGTCACGGCGCCTTGGTACGACGTCTCGCGCGGCTGGGACCCGGTGGCCCGCATGCAGCACGTCGACCTCTACACGTGGCTGCGCGGCGACATCCTGGTCAAGGCCGACAAGGTCACCATGGCGAACTCGCTGGAACTGCGGGTGCCGTTCCTCGACGCCGAAGTGTTCAAGGTCGCCGCGTCGATCCCGCTGGACCAGAAGCTCGCGCACAACACGACGAAGTACGCACTGCGCCAGGCGCTGGCCAAGATCATCCCGGCGCACGTGCTGAACCGCCGCAAGCTGGGCTTCCCGGTGCCGATCCGGCTGTGGCTGCGCAACGAGATGTACGACTGGGCTCGCGGGATCATCAACGACTCGAAGACCGAGGAGCTGCTCGACAAGAAGGCGATCCTGGCGCTGCTGGAGGAGCACAAGGCGGGCCAGCTGGACCGCAGCCGCCAGCTGTGGGCGCTGATCGTGTTCATGCTGTGGCACGGGATCTTCGTCGAGCACCGGATCAAGCCCGAGATCCCGGAGCCGGTCTACCCGGTCAAGCTCTGAGGTGGACTTCGTCCTCCTGCACGGCACGACCCAGACGCCCCGCGGCTGGGACCTGCTGGCACGGGAGCTGACCGGCCACCGCGTCTTCGCCGCCGACCTGCTGGACGGCGCGGACACCTCGACGGTGCCGGCCATCGCCGCGTCCGTCCGGCGGGCGCTGCCGGACGTGCGCGAGCCGGTCGTGGTCGCCCACTCGGGGTCGGGGGTGCTGCTGCCCGCGGTCGCCGCGGCGCTCGGCGCGTCCCGGCTGGTGTGGGTCGGCGCGTACATCCCCGACTTCGCGGGCGGGCGCAGTCTCGCCGAGGAGGCCGCGGCGGACGTCACGGCGATGTTCCACCGCGAGTGGGTCGGCGTCGACCCGACCCGCGACCCGGCGCTCGCGGACCGGTTCCTGTTCCACGACTGCCCGCCGGACGTGCGGGAGTGGGCCCACGGGACGCTGCGGCTGTTCCACCCGCCGGCGCTTCCGGCCCACCCGGCGGGCCCCGTGCCCGGGATCCCGTCGACGGTGGTGGTGCCCACGGCCGACCGCACGCTGCGCCCGGACTGGATGGCCCGCGCGGCACGCGAACGGCTGGGAGTGGAGCCGGTCGAGCTGGACGCCGGGCACTGCCCGCACGTCTCGCGGCCCGCCGAACTGGCCCGGCTGGGGGGGGGGGGGGGGGGAGGTTTTGTAGACGGGGTGGACCCCCCCCCCACGCCGGGGGGGGGGGGGGGGCGGGGCCCCCCGCGCGAGCGCGCCGCC
>NZ_JAPZLD010000081.1:0-31342 GCF_030182635.1 Amycolatopsis ponsaeliensis | reverse complement strand
CGTTCCCCGATCACTTGGTTGCTGACCTTCGACAAGCCAGAAACTAAGCCGGACAACGGCGTGCGCCCCTTCACGCCACGCTCAACCACCCACACATCGGTGCAAAGAGCCCGTTAAAGGCCATGAAGGTGCCCCTCATGTACTCACCAGTCCCAGGCGCGGAGCCGCTCGTTCCCGCGGTTCCAGTCGTTCCCACGGGACCAATCCCAACCTCGAGTCACGTTCACTCCCTTCGCGAGACATACCTTGCGAAGCTGTAACGCCCGACCGCGCCGGCCGGTTTAGGCGTGCTTCGTCGACGCCGCTTTTTCCAAGCCCAGCAACGTGATCGACTTCTCGCGCATCTCGACCTTGCGGACCTTGCCCGTGACCGTCATCGGGAACTCCTCGACGAGCTGCACGTACCGCGGGATCTTGTAGCGCGCGAGCTTGCCTTCGCAGAACTCGCGCACCTTTTCCGCGGTCAACGGCTGCGCGCCCTCGCGCATCTGGATCCACACCATCAGCTCTTCGCCGTACTTCTCGTCCGGGACGCCGATGACCTGGGCGTCCCGGATGTCCGGGTGCGTGTAGAGGAACTCCTCGATCTCCCGCGGGTACAGGTTTTCCCCGCCGCGGATGACCATGTCCTTGATGCGGCCGGTGATGTTGACGTACCCGTCGGCGTCCATGACCGCCAGGTCGCCGGTGTGCATCCAGCGGGCCGCGTCGATCGCCTCGGCCGTCTTGTCCGGCTGCTCCCAGTACCCGAGCATCACCGAATACCCGCGCGTGCACAGCTCGCCCGGCTCGCCGCGCGGGACCGTCAGGCCGGTCTCCGGGTCGACGACCTTGCTCTCCAGGTGCGGCCCGACCCGCCCGACCGTCGACACGCGACGCTCGATGGAGTCGTCGGCGCGGGTCTGCGTCGACACCGGAGACGTCTCGGTCATGCCGTAGCAAATGGACACCTCGGCCATCCCCATCCGGTCGATGACCTGCTTCATCACCTCGACCGGGCACGGCGAGCCCGCCATGATCCCGGTCCGCAGCGACGACAGGTCGAAGCTCCCGAAGTCCGGGTGGTTCAGCTCGGCGATGAACATCGTCGGCACGCCGTAGAGGGAGGTGCACTGCTCGGCGGCGACGGCGTCGAGAGTCGCCTGTGGGTCGAACGCCGGCGCCGGGATCACCATGCACGAGCCGTGGCTGGTGCACGCGAGGTTGCCCATCACCATGCCGAAGCAGTGGTAGAAGGGCACCGGGATGCACACCTTGTCCTGTTCGGTGTAGTTGCACAGTTCGCCGACGAAGTAGCCGTTGTTCAGGATGTTGTGGTGGCTGAGCGTGGCGCCCTTGGGGAAGCCGGTCGTGCCCGAGGTGTACTGGATGTTGATCGGGTCGTCGGCCGAGAGGGTCGCCTGCAGCCCGGCGAGCGTCGCCGGATCGCCCTGCCAGCCGGCGTCCATCAGCGCCTGCCAGCTCTCACCGCCGAGGATCACGACGTGGTCGAGCGCGGCGCACTTCCCGCGCACCTCGTCGACCATCGCGGGGTAGTCGGAGGTCTTGAACTTGTCCGAGGCGACCAGCAGTTTCACGCCGGCCTGGTTGAGCACGTACTCGAGTTCGTGCGACCGGTAGGCGGGGTTGATGTTGACGAGGATCGCGCCGATCTTCGCGGTGGCGTACTGGAGGAACGTCCATTCCGCCCGGTTCGGCGACCAGATCCCGACCCGGTCCCCCTTCCCGACACCCTGCGCGACGAGGCCCAGCGCGAGCGCGTTCACCTCGGCGGCCAGCTCCCGGTAGGTCCACCGCCGGCCGGCGGTCCGGTCGACGAGGGCATCACGACCCCCGAACGCGGCCACCGTCCGATCGAAGTTGTCACCGATGGTGTCCCCGAGCAGCGGAACCTCGGAGATCCCCGAGGCATAGCTCGGCAGGGCGGGCGCGTCAGGCATGGTGCCTCCCGTAGACGTCTTCGTCGGGCCTGGTGAGTCTAAGAACGGAACGCGCCGGTCGCGACTGCTCGGAGCCGTTTCGAGATCAGGGCGCTGGTAATGTCCGGGCGGACTTCGAGGGGGCGATCGATGGCCGGCCAGGGGTTTCGCGATGAGCTGACCCAGTTGCTGCAGGCTCGGTACCCGCTGCTGGTCGTCGAGACGCACGAAGAGCAGCGGGTGCTGCGGGAGATCCGCGCCGTCGCCGAAGACCAGCAGCGGCTGCGGACCCCTCGCCGCGTCTACGTCTGGTCCTCCACCACCGGCCTCGCCCCGGCCGGCGGCCCGCCGATCAGCGAAACCCGCGCCGCGTCCGCCGCGCTCGAACGCGTCTACGGCTGGGGTGAGCCCGCCGTCTTCGTCTTCGCCGACCTGCACCCGCAGCTGGTCTCCGAAGGCGGGCACCGGCCGGACCCCGAGGTCGTCCGGCGCCTGCGGGAGCTCGCCGCCGCGTTCAAGACCCGGCCCGTGCCGCTCAGCCTGATCCTCGTGTCGCCGTCGCTGCCCGTGCCGCCGGAGCTGGAGCACGACGCCACCGTCGTCGACTTCCCGCTGCCCGACCAGCGCCAGATCGGCGAGCTGCTCGACGGCATGGTCGCCGCGCACCGGCAGAACGTCCGGATCAGCATCGACCGCGACGACCGGGACATGATCGTCGCCGCCGCGCGCGGCCTCACCCTGCCCGAGGCCGAGAACGCGTTCGCCAGGGCGCTCGTCGAAGGCGGCGGCCTCGACCCCAGCGACCTCGAACTGATCCTCGCCGAGAAGCGCCAGGCCGTCCGACGCTCCGGGATGCTCGACATCGTCCCCGCGGAGACGAGCTTCGACGCCGTCGGCGGCCTCGACCGGCTCAAGCGCTGGCTCACCAAACGCACCGGCACGTGGACGCCCGCCGCGTCGGCGTACAACCTCGCGGCGCCGAAGGGCCTGCTGCTCACCGGCGTCCCCGGCTGCGGCAAGAGCCTGTCCGCGGTGTGCGTCGCGAACATGTGGCGGCTGCCGCTGCTGCGCCTGGACCTGGGCCGCGTCTTCGCCGGCCTGGTCGGCTCCAGCGAGAAGAACATCCGCACGGTCATCCGCACCGCCGAAGGCATCGCGCCGTGCGTGCTGTGGGTCGACGAGATCGAGAAGGGCCTCGCCGGCGCGGGCGGCGGAGGCGACGGCGGCACCGCGCGCCGCGTCTTCGGCACGTTCCTGTCGTGGATGCAGGAAAAGACCGCGCCGGTGTTCGTGATGGCCACCGCGAACCAGGTCGGCTCGCTGCCGCCGGAGTTCCTCCGCAAGGGCCGCTTCGACGAGATCTTCTTCGTCGACCTGCCCTCGGCGCCCGAGCGCGTCGCGATCTGGCGGATCCACCTGCGCCGGCGCGTCACCGACGCGTTCGTGGCCAGTGAGCTGCGGCTGGACGACGCGCTGTTCGCCGAGCTCGCCGACGTCAGCGCGGGCTACAGCGGCGCCGAGATCGAGCAGGCCGTGCTGGCCGGCCTGGTCGACGCGTTCGCCGAGAAACGGCCGCTGCGCCGCGACGACCTCGTGCGGGCGGTGAAGACGACCGTGCCGCTGTCGGTCACCCAGGCCGACGAAATCCTGGCCATCCGGAACTGGGCCGAGACCCGTGCCGTCGCGGCGACGGACACGGAAGCCGAGGTCGAGGCGGCCCCGGTCGCACCGCCGCTGCCGGAGTCCCCGAGGGGAAGGACGATCGACGTATGACGCACCGCGTGACCGTCACCATCGGCAAGGACGGCTCGATCAGCGCCGAAACCCACGGCGTGACCGGGTCGAAGTGCCTCGACTACATCCCGCTGCTCGAAGACCTGCTGGGCGCGGAGACCGTGACGTCGGAGTTCACCGAGGACTACCGGCGCACGTCCGCCCAGGCGGAGAACACGGCGTCGCAGCAGCAGTCGCAATGGAACTCCTGAACCTCCACCGGATCGTCGACGTCACCGCGGCCGAAGGCCCCGGCCTGCGGTGCGCGGTGTGGACGCAGGGCTGCTCGGTGCGCTGCCCCGGCTGTTTCAACCCGCAGACGTGGACGACCCGCGGCGGGACGCTCGTACCGTGGCAGGACCTGGTTTCGCGCGTCCTGGCGATCGACGGCATCGAAGGTGTCACGCTGCTCGGCGGCGAGCCGTTCGACCAGCCTTCACCCTTGGGCGAGTTCGCCGCGGCCGTACGCGCCGAGGGGCTTTCGGTGATGACGTTCACCGGGAACGTCCTGGAGGACCTGCCGCCGTCGAAGCTGCTCGATGCGACGGATCTGCTGGTCGACGGCCCTTTCCTGGCCGACCGGCCGGAGACCTCACGGCCGTGGGTGGGCTCGGTCAACCAGCGCTTCCACTTCCTGACCGACCGCTACGACGAGTCGATCTTCACCACCCCGAACCGCCTGGAACTCACGATCGCCCCGGACGGCGCGATCGAGCTGAACGGGTTCGCCACCACCGAAGTACTCGAAGCGCTGCTCGAAGGGGATCACCGATGAGTGTCACGCTCAAGCTGCGCAGTGAGGCGCTGGCCCAGCTCAACGCCGCCACGATCGCCGCGCACGCGCAGGCGCAGCCCGGCGTCGTCACCGTGCGGACCCGGATGCGCCATCGCGACCTGCTCGCCCGGGCGCTGACCGGGCTGCGCGCGCAGGTCACCGACGACGGCAATTCCGTCGTCGCCGCGTGGGAGGGAAGGCGGATCACGTTCGTCTACGGCCCCGAAGGCGTCCAGATGGCCCACGTCGACGGCCCTGGCCTCGCGGAGGCCGAAGCCCAGCGGCTGGTGCTGTCGGTCGACGAGGCGTACGCGGCCGAAGTGCAGCGCGCCGTTCTTGCCAGGCTTAAGGAGCGCGCGGCTTCGAACGGGATGGTCGTCGAATCCGAGCGCGTCAACGCCGACCAGTCGATCAGCGTCACCCTGGCCGCCACGTCGTGACCGAGGTCAGGGTCGGGCTGATCGAGTTCGGGAAGGCGCTCAACGACTCGGTCACCCTCCCCGGCCTCGGGGAGCTGCCCGGCGGTCAGGTCAGCATCGGGCGCGCGGTCCGCGGCGCCCGCGCGCGGCTGAAGCGCGCCGACCGGATCCTGGCGGACAACCTGCGCCTCGGGATCATGGTGCGGAAGAAGTTCTTCTCGAGCGACCTCGAGCCGGTGACCGACGCCGGGTTCCTCAAGGACGTCTTCGTCGCGGTGGGGCGGCGCGACCTCGGCAACGGCGACGCGCTGGAGCTGTACACCGACGACCGGGTCGGCCCGGACCTGAGCGGCCAGGACGGCGTGGCGCAGGTGGTCGCGCCGGCGTACGACCAGCTGACCGGGTTCCACGTGCAGGTGCTCGTCCGGGAGGGCGTCCTGCGGTTCGGGGCGTTGACGGCGTTGTCGCGCGGAGGCCAGCCGATGCGGGTGCTCGGGCTGTTCGGTCCCGGACCGGTGGAGGAACTGCCGGCCGGGCAGCCGGGCACGGTGCTGCTCGGCTTCCAGTGCGACGTGCCGCCGATGGCGGGTGACGCGCTCACGGCGTTCCACGAGCCTTCTCACGACCACTTGGAGCGGCGGGAAGGCGTCGCCGTCGTGCACGGCCTGAACGACCTGGGCAACGGTTCGGTGGTGGCGGCGGTCGAGGTCCCGGAGGGGCGGGGCTCGGTGTTCACGGTGGGCACGCGGGCGCGGGTGCTGCGGCCGGCGGGGACGACGTTCAACGAGCGGAGCACGGTCATCGCATCGGACCTTCGGATCCTGTCGCTGGCGACGGGCGGGGTGGCGGCGCGGACGAACGGCGGGGCGCGGACGTTCACCGTCGGGCTGGCGTTCCGGGACCTGCACCAGAACGACACGATCGAGGCCTACGTCCCGGCGGACGCGCCGGTGCTGGCTCCGCCGCCTGTTGCTGCTCCTGCCCCTGCTCCTGTTGCGCTCGTGGACGTCAACGCGGCTTCGGGGCCGGAGCTGGCGCGGCTGCTTTCGCCGGAGCAGGTGGCCAAGGCGCTGGAGTTGCGGCAGCGTCAGGGCGGGTTCCCGGACGTGGAGGCGTTCGGCGTCGCGATCGGGTTACAGCCACACGAAATCGTCCGCTTGCGCAAACGGGCGACGGCCGGCCGGGTGGCGTTGCGCGAGACGGGTGTGCGGCAGCTCGACATCTGAGCGCGGGGTGGCCGTTCCGCTACGCTCGGGGACGTGCCGGAGGAATTTTCACTGGGCCTGGCTGAGGTCGACGCGGCGGTCCGGCGTACCGGTCTTCCGGCTAACTGGCACCCGTTCGAAATTCGCAGCCCCGGCCGCACGCTGACGGAGAACGAACGCATCGCGGCTTCTTCGTGGGAGTCCATGCGGTCGCGGGGTCTCGCGGGTCCGGACAAGCTGGACATCGAGGTGGAGCAGACGCTCCGGGCGTGGACCCAGCCGGACGTGCTGGTCGTCGTCCGCGCGGTGGAGGAGGGCCGCACGGTGTTCTACCGCGCGGCCATCGGCCACGGCCTGGGGGTGTTTTCGGAGCTGGCGGGCGAGGAGGTCCTGTTCGCCCAGACCCGCCCGGACCGCCTGGCCGACCTGGTGGTGGGCATGCTCCCGGCGTACCGTCCGGTGCCGTTGGCGGAGCTGACGTTCATCGAGCCGGGCACCCGCCGCGACGCGGACGCGGCGACGGAGTTCTCCTCGTGGCCCCTGCACCGCTACGGCACGTTCGAGCTGTCGGTTCGTGTGGCGGACGTCCTCCGGCCGACGGGAACGGTGACGTTCGTGGACAACGCGGGCGGCCGCTTCCTGATGTTCAGCGAGGCGCTACCGGGCGGCGAGACCCGGGTGACGTTCACCCCATCGGATGGTTCTCACCTGCGCAGGTGGCTCCACGAGCGTGGCCGGAACCACTGACGCGGCCGGTTCGTCACTAGTACAGTGCGAGAGGACCACGCAGGGTGGTAACGGACGACTGGGAGGGCGTCATGGGCGGTTCGCAGTTCGGCGCACCGGGATCGTTCACACCCCCGGCCGGCGAAGGGGACGCGGGGTCGAACTTCATCTCAGGCCTGCTCACCGGACCGGTGGATGACCAGGCCGCCCGGCAGGTCGGCGAAGGTGGTCGCCACCTGAAGTCTCTCGCCGAAAGCGGCCAGTTCGCCGTGAACGAAGAAGGCTTTCAGGCCTATATAAAGGCCTGCGACTACTTCATCGATGGCTTCGACGACATGATCTTCGAAGTCTATAAACTGGCGAGCCCGGCCCAGATGGGTGGCAGCGACTACGCGAAGGCCGTAGCCGGATTCAACGTGCAGGTCGCCAACGGCGACCCGGAATCGCTGATCCCCAACCTCGAGAAGATGCGTGACGGTGTCCGCCAAGCGCGCGAAGCCATGGTGATTGCGCGCAAGAACTACCGCGAGACCGAGGATGCCCACAGCACGACGTTCGCGCAGCTGAGCAAGGGACTGCAGGAGAAGTGATCGCACGACGCGGCTCTATCGCGTTCGCCGCCCTGGCCGTGGGGCTGGGCCTCGCCGCCTGCACGAGCGAGGTCGGCGGGCAAGCGAACCCCAGCACATCGGTTTCCACGACGAACAGCGCGACCGCTGATCCCAGCAACCCGTTCGCGGGGCTGAGCGCTTGCACCGTCCTCGACCAGGCCCTCGCCGGACAAGGCCTCCCCCAGGCCGTGCCGGGGGTCGCGGACCCGAACAACACCTGCAAGATCAACAGGCCTACCTCCGGCACCACACCGGGTCTGGTTGTTGGGCTGATCCTCCAGGCCGGCGCGAGCTACAGGGACAACGTCAACAATCCGGCCCAGGCCAGCGAAGGAACGGTCAACGGCCGCCCGGCCATCGAGGAGCAGGAGCCCCTGCACGTGAAGGGCCAGTGCGCCGTCCGGTTCCAGGTGCGGGATTCGCGGGCCTTGATGTCGATCAGCTTCGGGTCGGACACCGCGGGCGCCTGCCAGCAGGCGAAGGACATCGCCCCGAAGGTCGAGCCACTGCTGCCGAAGAACAACTGATACGGAGTCCTGTCATGAGTCAGCCGCACCGGGCGCAGCATCGCCAGTCCGAGGGTGACTACTACGCGGAAACCGCACAGAAGCTTCAAGGCCACAGCGCCGACGGCCAGCGCGTCACTCAACAGGCCGCTTCGGACTATTCCGTTGCTCAAGGAAAGCTCCTGCAGGAAGGGCAAACCCTGCGGTCCGGTGCTCCGGCACCCAACGAAAACTATGCAAACCAGCCGCATGAAGTCCTGTACGACATGATTCACAAGAACCTGAATCTCGAGGACCTGAACGAGCGCAGCAGGGTGGCCAACACCTACGGCAACTGGCTCGCCGACGCCTCCAACCAGTTCCGCGACGCCGCGACCGCATCCGGCGGTTCCTGGCAAGGCCCCGCCGCTGACCAGGCGAACGGCTTCTTCCAGAGCACCGCCGGCCACACCGAACAAACCGGCAGCGCGATGCAGCTGGCGTCGAACCACTACTCCCAGCAGTCGGCCGCCGCGTCGTATGCCAAGAACAACATGCCCGAGCCCACCGGCTTCAACCAGCAAGCCGAGCTCGACAAGGCGAAACAGCAGTACAACTCCGGCGACCTCATCGGCATGAGCGGCACCATGGCCGGCATCCAAGCCAAACAACAACAGGCCGACGCCGCCCACCAGCAAGCCGTCCAAGTACTCCAAAACCTCGACGGCACCTACCACGAGACCGCCAGCTCCCAACCCACCTACGCGCCGCCGCCACAACTCGGGAGTGACTCCACCTCCGTCTCCGGCTTCCACGGCACCAGCAGCACCAGCTTCACCGGCACCCCCACAATCGGCGGCACCGGCCCAGGCGGGACGAGCGGCAGCTACGTCCCCGGCGGCACGACCCCACCCGGAGTCACGCCCCCCGGCACCACGCCGCCGAACTTCGTGCAGCCCGGGACCACCAGTGGGATCGGCGGGACGAACTTCGGCGGCGGCAACACCGGCCTCCGCGGCGGGCCCGCCCCGAGCGCCTTCCCGCGGATGACGCCGGACGGCCTCGCCATGCCAGGCACGACAAGCGGCACCTCAGGTGGCGGTGACATCACCCGCGGCAAGTCCGGTGCCGGGCGCGCCGGGGCCGGGTTTGCCGGCTCGCGTGTCTCCGGGGGCGGCCTCACCGGTGGTCCCAAGGAAAGCGAAAGTGCCAAAACCGGCGGGAAAGCGCCAGGTGAACGCCTCGAACGCGGTGCCACCGCCGCCGCGGCCGCGAAGGGCAAGGGCTCCGGTGCCGGCGCCGCTGGTGCGGGAGCCGGCAAGAAAAAGGAAGACGACAAAGAGCACAAGAACAAGTACGCCGTCGATGAGGATGTCTTCGACCTCAAGCCCGAACGCGGCCCGGACGGCGAAAAGATCGTCAAGCCCACCATCGGGGAGTCGTAAGGGACAACCCCTGAATCTCCCTGAGAAAAGATCAACACGCCCAGGTCACGGGCTACATTGGGAGCATGCGCTTCTTCGTCGTCGATGCCTTCACCGACCGGGCCTTCGCCGGGAACTCCGCGGGGGTCGTCCTGCTGGACGAACCCGCCGACCCCACCTGGATGCAAGCCGTCGCCACCGAAATGAAGCACGCCGAGACCGCCTTCGTCGTCACCACGCAAACCGGCCCCAAGTCGCTCCGCTGGTTCACCCCGGCGGTCGAGGTCGCGTTGTGCGGCCACGCGACCGTCGCCGTCACCCACGTCCTCGGCGGCGAACAGACCTACACCACGAAGAGCGGTGAGCTGCGCGCCAAGGCCGACGGCGGCTGGGTCGAGCTGGACTTCCCGTCCGACCCGCCGACCCCGACCGATGACGACCTGTCCGGAATCCTTCCCGGTGTCGAGATCGAGTACGTCGGACGCGGTGTCGAGAACCTCTTCGCCGTCGTCCCGGACGCCGAAACGGTCAAAAACCTCGAACCCGACCTCGCGAAGCTCAAGACGACCTGGACCGGCCGCCTGCTGGTCACCGCGAAGGGCGACGACTACGTCAGCCGCTTCTTCGCGCCGGGCGTCGGCATCGACGAAGACCCGGTCACCGGCTCGGCGCACTGCATCCTGTCGCCGTACTGGTCCGAAAAACTCCAAAGCAAAGAACTGACCGGCCACCAGATCTCCGCCCGCGGCGGGATCGTCCGGACCCGCCAGGACGGCGACCGCGTCCACCTCGCCGGCCAGGCCGTCACCATCGTGAGTGGGGAGCTGCACGTCTGATGCGCACGCTGCTGAACATCATCTGGCTCGTCCTGTGCGGCTTCTGGATGGCCCTGGGCTACCTGCTCGCGGGCGTGATCTGCTGCGTCCTGATCGTCACGATCCCGTTCGGGCTGGCGTCGTTCCGGATCGCGAACTACGCGCTCTGGCCGTTCGGCCGCACGGTGGTCGAACGCCGCGACGCGGGCGCGGCGTCCTTCGTCGGCAACGTCATCTGGTTCCTCTTCGCCGGGCTCTGGCTGTCCATCGGCCACATCTTCACCGGCATCGCGCTGTGCATCACGATCATCGGCATCCCGCTGGGCGTGGCGAACTTCAAGATGATCCCGGTGTCCCTGATGCCGCTCGGCAAGGAGATCGTCGAGATCCCCTAGGACTCCGGCTCGTACGGCAGCTCCACCACGAGGCACGGCCCGCCGACGAACAGCCCGCCGTCGACGCCCAGTGCCTTCCCGCCCGCGTACAGGAACGGCCCCTCGATCTGCGTCGGGTGGATCCCGAGCTGGTCGGCGATGACGCTGTGCCCGTGCACGATCCGGGACCCGCCGAGGGCGTCCATCAGCTTCTGGGCGTTCTCCTCGCCGTCCGGGCCGCGGAACGCGTAGCGCGTCGTCATGCGGCGCCACACGTCCCACCACGCCTCGATGTCCGAGCCCGTCAGGATCTCGGCCGCCGCTTCGTTGATCTCCGGGACCGTCGACCCCCAGTCGAGGTACTCCAGCGTGTCCGAGTGCAGCAGCAGGTGGTCGGCCGCCACCGCCGCCAGCGGACGGGCCGCCAGCCACTCGATGTGCTCGGGCGTCAGCCGGTCCTGGTCCGACAGGAGCCCGCCGTTGATCTCCCAGCTGCGGGCGAAGCTGCGCGGGCCGAAGTCGGACGGCACCGGCTCGTCGCCGAAGTGGTACATCCCCAGGGCCAGGATCTCGTGGTTGCCCAGCAGCGTCTGCACCTGGCCGCCGGCCTCGGCGGCCTGCTCCTCCAGCCGCATGACCAGGTCGATCGCGCCGACGCCGTCCGGGCCGCGGTCGACGAAGTCGCCGAGGAACCACAGCTGGTCTTCTTCTCCCGACCAGTTGTCTTCGTCGTCGACCAGGCCTTCGGCGCGCAGTGCGGAGGCCAGTTCGTCACGGTGGCCGTGCACGTCGCCCACTACGTACGTGGACTTGCTCATCCGGTGACGATAAGCCCTAGACGCACCACGCCCGTCGTCAGCCTTCGCCGAACGGGTCCGTGGTTCGCCCGATCAGGTCGGCGATCGAGTCGAGCACCAGGGTGGGCCGATACGGATAGCGTTCGGCCGACTCCCGGGTGGAGATGCCGGTGAGCACCAGGATCGTCTGCAGCCCGGCCTCGATGCCCGAGTGCACGTCGGTGTCCATCCGGTCGCCGATCATCAGCGTCGACTCCGAGTGTGCACCCAATCGGCGCAACGCCGAGCGCATCATCAGCGGGTTCGGCTTGCCGACGTAGTACGGCGAGCGCCCGGTGGCCTTCTCGATCAGCGCCGCGACGGAACCGGTGGCGGGCATCGAGCCCTCGACGCTCGGGCCGGTCGCGTCCGGGTTGGTCGCGATGAACTTCGCGCCGCCCTCGATGAGCCGGATCGCGCGCGTGATCGCGCTGAAGCTGTACGTGCGGGTCTCGCCCAGCACGACGTAGTCCGGGTCGCGCTCGGTCAGCACGTAGCCGACCTCGTGCAGCGCCGTCGTGAGGCCCGCTTCGCCGATGACGTACGCCGAGCCGTTCGGCCGCTGCGACGAGAGGAACTTCGCGGTCGCCAGCGCCGAGGTCCAGATCGCCTCCTCCGGGATGTCGAGCCCGGTGCGCTCCAGCCGGGCCCGCAGGTCGCGCGGGGTGTAGATCGAGTTGTTGGTCAGCACCAGGAAGTCGATGCCGTTCGACTTCAGCTCGGCGAGGAACTCGTCGGCCCCGGGGACGAGGTGCTCCTCCTTGACCAGGACGCCGTCCATGTCGGAGAGATACGTCCACCGGCGATCGTTCATGCGCGGAACCTATCACGCGCGCGAGGCACCTGCGGCCCACCACGAAAACGGCTACAGTGGGAATTGCCGGTATCGCGAGGGGAGTCGCGTGCCCGGCCACCGAGGGGGTTCGGGGGAATTCTTTTCGACGTCACCGGAGTAATCGCCGGGGCGCAATTCGTCCTGCCCCCGAACGCGAAGGGGGAAACCACATGACCGACATCATCGAGCGCCCGGCCACGGCCGGGCCCATCACCGGGCCGAACTGGGGACTCACCAAGTTCCTCGACCCACTACCGGTTCCGCCGGCCCTGCGTGCCCGGAGCCGGGAAACGATCACCATTCCCATGGTGACCCACAAGCAGCGACTGCACTCGCAATTGCCCGAAAGTACATTATGGACGTACGCGGGCCATTTCCCGGGTCCGACCATCGAAGTGCGCAGCGGTAAGCAGCTGCGGATTTCGTGGTCGAACGAAATCGACGGCGAGTTCCCGTTGGTGGCCGTTCAGGGCCCGGTGACGGACGCCCCGACCAGCCGCCCGGGCCGCGAGCTGGACCGGCCCGGCTACTCGGTCGTCGAGGGCGTCGCCGACCTGCCGGCGTGGACCGTCGTGCACCTCCACGGCGCGCGCACCAACGCGGGCAACGACGGCTGGGCGCACAACGCGGGCCTCAAGGGCACGTCGCAGCTGGCCGAGTACCAGAACCGGCAGCCGGCGATGCCGCTCTGGTACCACGACCACGCCATGGCGATCACGCGCTTCAACGTCCACACCGGCCTGGCCGGGATGTACCTGATCCGCGACGACGAAGAGGACGCGCTCGACCTCCCGCACGGCGACCGCGAGCTCCCGCTGATCATCACCGACCGCAACCTGGACACCGACGCGACCGGCGCGCTCACCGGGCAGCTGCTGTTCAAGTTCCCGTACGTCCCGAACGGCCCGATGATCCCGTTCTCGGGGCCGTTCAACCTGGTCAACGGCGTGATCTGGCCACACCTGGACGTCGACGCGAAGTGGTACCGCTTCCGGCTGCTCAACGCGGCCAACTCGCGGTTCTACACGCTCAACCTGGTCGACGAGAACGACAAATCGGTGAACGACGCCGTCCGCCTGATCGGCACCGACGGCGGCCTGCTGCCCGCGCCCGCGACGCTGCCGGGCGGCGGCCTGACCGTCGCCCCGGCCGAACGCTTCGACGTCCTGATCGACTTCAGCCGCTTCAAGGGGCAGAAGCTCAGGCTGCGCAACGCCGACCCGCGGCTCGGCGGGATCGAGCCGGACCTCATGGAGTTCCGGGTCGACGGCCACGCGAAGCACGACTCCTTCTCCCTGCCGGAGAAGGTCTCGTCGTCCTACGCCCGGCTGGTGCACGGCACGACGCTGCCGGAGGACCACGACCACGTCTGGATCGCGCTGCTGCTCAACGCCGAGGGCCACCCGGAGATGTGGGACCTCGAACAGGTCGAGGCGGACCCGGGCGGCGAGGGGATCATCCAGGTCCAGGACCCGGCCGGCGGGCTCAAGACGTTCCGGATGATCGGGCGGCTCTTCGACGACACGACCGGCATCTTCATCGACCACGACCGGTGGGCGGTGTGGAACATCCTGCACGTCGCGAACGGCGGCCCGGCGCACCCGGTCCACATCCACCTGACGGAGTTCCAGGCGCTGTTCCGGCGGCGCTTCACCACGACGTTCGACCAGGCCTCGGAGCGGACGACGGCGCCGATCAGCGGGTTCACCGACGTCCCGCTGGAGAAGTACGAAGAGGGTTGGAAGGACACGATCATCGTGAACCCCGGCCAGTGGGTGAGCGTGGCCGGGCAGTTCGGCGGTGGCACCGGCGAGTTCATGTACCACTGCCACATCCTCGACCACGAGGACGAAGGCATGATGCGGCCGTTCGTCGTGCACCCGCCGGAGGTGGCGAAGTTCCACGTCCACCCGGGCGGCGGCCACCACCACGAGGGCTGACCCAGCAGGTCGTGAGTGAGAAACAGGGTTCTAGCCCTGTTTCTCACTCACGACCGGTCTTGGACTCAGGAGGCCGCGGCCGGGTGCACCGCCACGGTCGCGGCCTTCACCGACAGCGTCACCGCCGAGCCGAGCTCCAGCGCGAGCTCGGCCACGGCGGCCGGGGTGAGGTCGGCGGTCAGGCCGTGCGCCCAGCCGTCGCCCTCGGCCCGGACGCGGATCACCGGCCCGTGCGGCTCCAGGGCCGCGACGACGGCGTCGGCCGTGTTGCGCGGGCTCCCGCGGTGCTCGCCGTCGTGCGGGTAGACGGCGACGGCGTTCGGCGGGAACACCGCCACCGCGGGCTCCCCCGCGACGACGTCCGCCGCCGGGATGCCGGCCACCACCTCGCCCGACGGCGTCCGCAGGCCGTCGTCGACCGCGGTGCCGGCGACGAGGTTGAGCCCGGCGATCCGCGCGGTGAACGCCGTCCGCGGTGCCGAAAGGACTTCGCGGGTCGGGCCGCGTTCGACGATCCGGCCGTCGTTCATCACCGCGACGTGGTCGGCGAGCGCGAGCGCGTCCAGCGGGTCGTGCGTGACGAGCACTGTCGTCGGCCCGGTCTTGAGCACCCGCCGCAGCAGGCCGCGGATCGCCGGCGCGGCGTCGACGTCGAGCGCGGCGAACGGCTCGTCGAGCAGCAGCAGGTCCGGCTCGGCGGCGAGCGCCCTGGCGATCGCGACGCGCTGGGCCTGGCCGCCGGAGAGCTGCCCGGGCCGCCGGCCGGCGAGCGCGACGGCGTCCACTTCACCCAGCCAGTAGAAGGCGCGCTCCCGCGCGGCGCGGCGGCCGGCGCCGGTCGAGCGCGGCGAGAACGCGACGTTGTCGGCCGCGGACAGGTGCGGGAACAGCAGGGCGTCCTGGGAGAGCAGGCCGATCCCCCGCCGGTGCGGTGCCACGCCGGCCAGGGCGCGCCCGGCCACGGTGATCTCCGCCGACGTCGGCGTGATCAATCCGGCCAAGCAGCCCAGCACCGTCGACTTGCCCGAGCCGTTCGGGCCGAGCAGCGCGAGCACCGTCCCGGTGGGCACGTCGAGGTCAACGTCCAGCGAGAACGAGCCGCGGACGGCCTCGATCCGGGCGGTCAGGCTCACCGCAGCCCGCCTTCCCACGAACGCGGCCGCGCGACGGCGATGACGAGGACCGCCACGACGATGAGCAGCAAGGAAAGGGCGACGGCGCTGTCGATGTCCACTTCGGCCTGCGTGTAGACCTCGAGCGGCAGCGTGCGGGTGACGTCTTCGAGGCTGCCGGCGAAGGTGATCGTCGCGCCGAACTCGCCGAGCGCGCGGGCGAAGCTCAGGACGACGCCGGAGCCGAGCGCGGGCAGCAGCAGCGGCAGCGTGACGCGCCGGAAGACGGTCCACGGGCGCGCGCCGAGCGTCGCGGCGACCTGCTCGTAGCGGTCGCCGGCCCCGCGCAGCGCGCCTTCGAGGCTGACGACGAGGAACGGCATCGCGACGAACGTCTGCGCGATGACCACCGCGGTCGTGGTGAACGGCACCGACTCCCCGGTCAGCGTGGTGATCAGCATGCCGAGGAAGCCCTTGCGGCCGAGCAGGTAGAGGAGCGCGAGGCCGCCGACGACCGGCGGCAGCACCAGCGGCAGCAAGACGATCGAGCGCAACAGCCGGACGCCGCGGAACCGCGCCCGCGCGAGGACAACCGCCAGCGGCACACCGAGCAGCACACAGGCCAAAGTGGACAAGGCGGCCGTGATCAGCGACAGCCGCAGTGCGTGCCACGACGACGGCGAGACGATCAGCGACGGCAGCCGCGTCAGGTCCGAGCGCACCAGCAGCCCGACGACCGGCAGCACGACGAGGGCCAGCGCGAGAGTGGCCGGGATCGCGAGCACCCACGGGACGCGCGAACGGCCGGCCGGGACGGATCCCGGCCGGCCGCTCGCGAGACGCCTACTGCGCAGGGCCGAACCCGACCTTGCTCAGCTCGGTCTTGCCTTCGGTGCCGAGGACGAAGTCGTCGAACTCCTTGGCCAGCGCGCTCTGCCCGCCCTTGACCGCGGCGATCGGGTAGGTGTTGATCGCGCCGCTCGCCTCGGGGAAGTCGACCTTGTCGACCTTGCCCGCGGCCGAGGTGGCGTCGGTGACGTAGACCAGGCCCGCGTCGGCGTCCCCGGACTGGACCTTGTTCAGCACCTGCTTGACGTCCTGCTCTTCGCTCTTCGGCTTGAGCGTGACGCCGGTGGCGGTCTCCACCTTCTTGGTCGCCGAGCCGCACGGCACCTGCGGCGCGCAGGTGACCACGGTCAGGCCGGCCTTGTTCAGGTCCGCGAAGGACTTGATGCCCTTGGGGTTCCCGGGTGCGACCGCGATGGCCAGCTTGTTGGTGGCGAAGACCGTCGGCTGGCCGTCGATCACGCCGGCCTGGACGGCTTTGTCCATGTTGGCCTGGTCGGCCGAGGCGAAGACGTCGGCCTTCGCGCCGTTGGTCAGCTGCTGGACCAGGCCGGACGAGCCCGCGAAGCTGAACTTCACGGTGACGCCGGAGTGCGCGGCCTCGAACTGCTTGCCGAGCGCGGTGAACGACTCGGTGAGGGACGCGGCGGCGAACACGGTGAGCGTGCCGGTACCGGCGTCGCCGCTGCCCTTCGGCGCGGGCGCGCTGGCCGACGACCCGCCGGACTGCGTGCTGGGCTCGTCCGAGCTGCTGCACGCGCCCGCGAACAGGGCGACGGCCGCGACGGCCAGAGCAAGCTTCTTCATCGACTTCCTTCCGGTGTTTCCACGACGACAGTGGTGGCCTTGACCACCGCGACCGCGAGCACCCCCGGGCGCAGGCCCAGCTCGCGGACGGCTTCCGTACTCATCAGGGACACCACCCGGTGTGCCCCGCACTGCAGTTCCACCTGGGCCATCACCTTGTCGGCGATGACCTCGGTGACCAGCCCGACGAACCTGTTGCGGGCGGAGCGGCCGACGGTGGAGGGATCTTCGGGACCGGAGGCCTGGGCCCGGGCGAACCCCGCCAGCTGGGCGCCGTCGACGACCTTGCGGCCGGCGGCGTCGTCGGTCGCGGTCAGCTGCCCCGCGCGCACCCACCTCCGGACGGTGTCGTCACTGACGCCGAGCAGGCGCGCGGCCTCGGACAACCGAAATTGCGGCATGCCGCAGACATTATCTCCGCACTTGAGGAAAAGCTACGCGGGGCGGGAATTGTCCATGACTTCGGCGCGCACCTGTTCGAGGATGACATTCTGATAACGCTCGATGGCTTTTCGCTCGGCCGGGGAGAACTGCGCCAGCGTCTCGCGAAGGGTGTCGAAGGCCGACTGGAAGAGCGGCGCGAAGCGCGCTTCGGCCCCCGGGACGACCTCGACGAGGACCTTGCGGCGGTCCTCGGGATCGCGGACCCGGCGGACCAGGTCGACCTTCTCCAGCCGGTCGATGACCCCGGTCACGGCGCCGGTCGACAGGCCCGTCAGCTCGGCGATCCGGCCGGCGGTCAACGGTCCGCCCGATTGGATGACCAGGTCGAACGTCTTGTGGTCGGTCCCGGACAGACCCATCCGCTCGGCGATCCGGGCGTGCCGGAGGACGGTGAACGTGCTGCCTTGGCGACCCAATTCCGCGAAGCGGAACAGCTCCTCATCGGTGACCGGGTAAGTCTTTTCCGTCACAGGCCCTCGTTAGTTCGGCAACTGAACCACTCACTCCTCAAAGTATCCTAGCGATCGCGTCCGTTCGCACGTTCCGGAGCTAGGCTGGGCGTAATGACGGCAGTGGATCTCGGGTTTCCTCGCGTCCCCGGTACACGAGGGTCATCTCGCGTGCCCAGGCCCGAGAACCCGCAACTCATCGACACCTTCGGCCGGGTGGCCACCGATCTCCGGGTTTCCCTGACGGATCGGTGCAACCTGCGCTGCACCTACTGCATGCCCGCGGAGGGCCTCGACTGGATGCCGGGCGAGCAGGTGCTGTCCGACGACGAGCTGGTCCGCCTCATGCGGATCGCCGTCGAGCAGCTCGGCGTCACCGACATCCGGCTCACCGGCGGCGAACCGCTGCTGCGGGCGGGCCTCGAGGACATCGTCGCGCGGGTCACGGCGTTGTCGCCGCGGCCCCGGCTGTCCATGACCACCAACGGGATCGGGCTCGCCAAGCGCGCGGCCGGGCTCGCGGCGGCCGGGCTGAACCGGATCAACGTCTCGCTCGACACCGTCGACCCCGAGACGTTCGTGAAGATCACCCGGCGCGACCGGCTCTCGCACGTCGTGGCCGGGCTGGCCGCGGCGCGGGACGCCGGGATGACGCCGGTGAAGGTCAACGCCGTGCTGATCCGCGGGCTCAACGAGACCGAAGCCGTGCCGCTGCTGAAGTTCTGCCTCGCCGAGGGCTACCACCTGCGGTTCATCGAGCAGATGCCGCTGGACGCCCAGCACGGCTGGAACCGCGGCGAGATGATCACCGCGGCCGGGATCCTCGAGATGCTCGAGGCGGAGTTCACGCTGTCGCCGTTCCCGGTCGCCCGGGGCGGCGCGCCCGCCGAGCGCTGGCTGGTCGACGGCGGACCCGGCGACGTCGGCGTGATCGCGTCGGTGACCCGGCCGTTCTGCGCGGCGTGCGAGCGGACGCGGCTGACCGCGGATGGCGCGGTGCGCTCCTGCCTCTTCAGCAACGACGAAACGGATTTGCGCTCTCTCGCGCGCGCGGGCGCGCGCGATGAAGAGATTGCCGACGCCTGGCGCGCGACGATGTGGGGCAAGCTCGCGGGACACGAGATCAACGACGCCGGGTTCGCGCAGCCGATCCGGCCGATGAGCGCGATCGGCGGCTGAGATGTCGACTTTGACCATCGTGGTGCGGTACTTCGCCTCGGCGCGGGCCGCGGCGGGCGAAGAAGAGGAGAAGGTGCAGCTGCCGGCCGGCGCTCGCGTGTCGGACGCCGTGGCCGAGCTGCGCCGGCTCCACCCTGTGGGCTTGCCGCGAGTCCTGGACGCCGCCAGCTACCTGCTCGACGGCTTCGCGGTGCGAGACCTCGCCCGCCCGCTGGCGGACGGCGCCGAACTGGACGTCCTCCCGCCCTTCGCCGGCGGCTGACCCCGGCGTGTCGCCCCTCCAATCACACGTGATGCCCCTCCAATCACGCGTGATGCCCCCTCAATCACGTGTAATGCCCGCCTGACCACGGCCTGGGCAGCCGTGTCGTCCGTCCAGGCACGCGAACCGACCCTCTGAGTACGCGAGCCGACTCCTTGGGTACGCAAGCCGTCCGTCCGGGTACGCGCGTTCGTCCTCTCTATATATGCGCCGACCGTTCGGGTACGGCAGCCGACCGCTCGGCGAAGCCGCTGCCGGCTCCCGGCGTGGCGCGTCACCGGATCCGGGGTGTTCGCGAGAAGCTGATCGCGTCCCGCCGCAACGCCATCCGGTGACACGTTTCGCCTGGTCCGTCGCGGTGTGTTGACCCACCTGGACGTCGGCGCCGGCCGGAGTCGCTCCAGGTGTGACTCGAAACCCCACGAAGAGGTGGGACTGCTGTGACTCAAGGGGCACATGAGGCACAGTTGTCAAGTCTGGCGCACACTCGCGACCGGTCATAAGATGCGCGCTTCAATCGCGGACAGTGCGTCGCGAATGGGCCATTCGCTGCGCAAAACACGTGATGCAAGCCTCACGATCCGTGTTTTATCTCGACAAGGAAACGAGCAGATAACGGCCCGCTGACCTGCGCAAACGGTCGCATCGGCAGAGGTTGCGTGCTGTTACTGTGACGTAGGTCACGCCCCGAATAATTTCCGATCACGGCTCTCGTTACGTACCGTCGCTTTTCGGTTGGCCCCGACCAACCAGCACGACCGGGAATCCGTAGCGCCTAGCCCTGTCCGACGGATCCCCGGACCCATACCCCGAGCGAAAGCATTTCCGGACAGGGACGAGGGGACGACGAAGACGCGCCGTGCGTCGGATTCGCCTGCCGGTCTGAGACGGCCGGCGCCAGGACCCCGATCCTGACCCTCACCACAAGGTCGTAGGCGCTGGGAACCGAGATGCATTCAGATGTCTTACCGAGGCAAGCACCGCAAGATGTCCGCTGCCACCCGCACCGTCGCTCGCGTCGCCATCGCGGGCATTGCGGTCGGCGCGCCCCTCGCTATCGCCGCGACCCCCGCGTCGGCGACCAACTGGGACGCCGTCGCGCAGTGTGAGAGCAGCGGCAACTGGAACACCAACACCGGCAACGGCTACTACGGCGGCCTGCAGTTCTCGCAGAGCACGTGGAAGGCCTACGGCGGCACCGGCAGCGCGGCGAACGCTTCGCGCGAGCAGCAGATCGCCGTCGCCGAGCGCGTCCTGCAGGGTCAGGGCATCGGCGCGTGGCCGGTCTGCGGCAAGAAGGGCGGCGGTTCGTCGGCCCCCAAGGCCAGCACCGGCAAGACCACCACCAAGAAGTCCACGACGCCGAAGAAGACCACGGTCGCCCCGAAGCAGGCGGCGGCCCCGGCGGCGACCGGCGTGGCCAGCTCCAACCCGGCCGGTGACTACACCGTCGTGGCGGGCGACACCCTGTCCAAGATCGCCAAGCAGTTCAGCGTCGATGGCGGCTACAAGAAGCTGCAGGACCTGAACGCGAAGTACATCCCGAACGCGGACCTGATCCTCGTCGGGCAGAAGATCGCCACCAAGTGACGATCGCGCAGTGATGCGTAGGTCCGGCCTCGAGCCGTGACAGCACGAGCCCTCCACCGCCAATCCCCCGGGCGGTGGAGGGCTCGTGCGTATCCGGCGTGCGGCTGATGTCGTGCTGGACGTGCGGCTTGACGTAGGTCCACCGGACGCGCAGGCGCGTTGCCTGCCGGCCGCGCAACCGGCCGGCTCGCGCGAACGGCCGCTTGCGCGCCGCCGAAACTGACCGCGCCGCGCGGATCGTCCGTTACGAGGCATTCGCGCCACCGTCGCACGAGGCGCCGTCGCTACCGCCCTGAGCCGCCGTACGCGGGCTCCGGCCCCGCGCAGCCGTCAGGACGCCTGCTCGCCCGTCCGCCCGTCCTCGGGCCTCTCAGAGCGCGCGGATCCTCTCCGCCTCCCTCAGCTGCATCCGCTCGCCCCGGCGTAGCACCTCGACCACGAGCGTCAGCTGCTCCGCCGTGTAGTCCTCGAGGATCGCCCGGCCCGCGCGCTCGATCGGCGCGTAGATCTCCTCCAGCAGCTTCGCCGCCTCCGGGGTCAGCTCCACCACCGCCCGGCGGCGATCGTCCGTCGCCGTCCGGCGGGTCAGGTGCCCCGCGTGCGTCAACCGCTGGATCGCCGTCGTCGTCGCCGCCGGGCTCAAGCGAGCCTGCGTCGCCAACTGGCCCGCCGTCAGCGTTCCCGCTGCCGCGATCAGGCCGATGATCCGCAGGTCCGTCCGGTTCACCCCGAACGCCGACGCCGCGGCTTCGTCCACCACGTCGTTCGCCGCGCCGGAGGCCGCCGCGGCCTGGGTCGCCTCCGTGACCAGAGATTGCTTCGACACTCGAAAGAGTCTAGCGTGACGGCAAATACTTCGATAGTCGAAAGGATTGTGCCGTGGTGACCCGTCAAGCCCTGCCTCGCTGGCTCCGCCCCGCCAACCGGTTCGTCCGCCTGCTGACCCGGCTGGGACTGCGCCTCGGCACCATCCACGTCCTGACCGTCCCCGGCCGGCGGTCGGGCGCGCCGCGGCCCACTCCGGTCTCGCCGCTGACCGTCGACGGCCATCGCTACGTCATCGCCGGCGTTCCCAGGGCGATTGGGCGCAACGTCCGCGCCGCCGTCATGCGTGCCTTCCCGCGCGAGGTTCCGCACGGGGTGCCGATGTTCGTCCGGCTGGGCCTCGTCGCCGGCGGGAGCGAAGACGAGTTCGCCGCGGCCGCCGGGCGCGTCGCCGTCATCCGGATTACGGCGAGTTGACCCACTCGTCCGTGCCGTCGGTGAAGTGCTGGTGCTTCCAGACCGGCAGCCGCGCCTTCACCTCGTCCACCAGGTCCGAGCACGCCGAGAACGCCTGGCCGCGGTGCTCCGCCGCCACCGCGCACGCCAGCGCCACGTCGCCGATCGCCAGGTGACCGACGCGGTGGCTCACCGCCACCGCCCGGACGCCCACCCAGCGCGTGGCCAGCTCCGCGACGACGTCCGCGATCACCTGGCTCGCGCTCGGGTGACCCTCGTACGTCAGGTCGCGCACGCCCTTGCCGCCGTCGTGGTCGCGGACCACCCCGGCGAACGTCACCACCGCGCCCGCCGCGTCGTCCTCGACCAGGCGGGCGTGCTCCTCGACCGACAGCGCCTCCTCGGTCACCAGCGCCCGCGCGACGCGCACCGAAGGCGCGGCCGCGGCGGGACGCGGGTGGTCGCCGCCGGCCAGCTGGTCGACCGCGTGGTCCAGGATGCCGTCGAGCACTCCCAGGCCGTCCTTGACGCCGCCGCTGGAGCCCGGGAGGTTCACGACCAGGGTCCGCCCGGCCACGCCCGCGACCCCGCGCGAGAGCACCGCCGTCGGGACCTTCGGCAGCCCGGCCGCGCGGATCGCGTCCGCGACGCCCGGCAGCTCGTGGTCCAGGAGCGCGCGCGTGACGTCCGGGGTGCGGTCGGTCGGCGAGATGCCGGTGCCGCCGGTGGTGAGCACCACGGCGACGCCATCGGCGAGCGCGGCCCGCAGCGCGACGCCCACCGGGTCACCGTCCTCGACGACGACCGGCGCCGGCACGTCGTACCCGCGCCCGGCCAGCCAGGCGACGATCACCGGGCCCGTCTTGTCTTCGTAGACGCCCTTCGCGGCGCGGTTGGACGCCACGATCACGCGTGCGGTGCGCTTCACGGCCGCTCCCAGGTCCCGGTCTTGCCGCCGTCCTTGCGGAGCAGGCGGACGTCGTCCAGCGTCGCGGCCGGGTCGACGGCCTTGATCATGTCGTGCAGGGTGAGCCCGGCCACGGCCACGGCGGTCAGCGCTTCCATCTCGACGCCGGTGACGTCGGTGGTCTTCGCGGTCGCGCGGATCCCGACTTCGGCGTCGCCGAGGGTGAACTCGACCTTGACCCCGGACAGCGCGATCTGGTGGCACAGCGGGATCAGCTCGGGCACCCGCTTGGCGCCCATGATCCCGGCGATGCGGGCGGTGGCGAGGGCATCGCCCTTGGGGAGGCCGTCGGTGGCCAGCAGCCGGAGCACCTCGGCGGTGGTCCGCACGGTGCCGGCCGCGAGCGCGGTGCGCGCGGTGGCAGTCTTGCCGGAGACGTCGACCATCCGGGCGGCGCCGGTCTCGTCGACGTGGCTGAGTTCACTCACAAGCCGAGGCTACTTCCGGAGACGGCGAAGGGTGACGGCGCCACCGGCCTCAGAACAGGCGCACCCGCAACACCTCCGCCGCCGACGGTGCCTGGCGGGACGGCTCCGCCGCGCAAGCCAGGTCACGCGCGGGCCGCACCCCCGTCGTCAAGAACGTCGTCGCCGCGTTGTTCGCGCACGCGTTCGCTCCGAACACATACGTTCCGTGGCCGCCCTGGTCGGCGGTCACCATCCGCGCCCGGTCGCCGAATGCCCGCCTCAGCCGGCGGGCGCCCGTCAACGGCGTTGCCGGGTCGCGGAGGTTCTGGAGCATCAGCACGTCCGAGGGACCTCGGTCACCGATGCGGACCTGGGGCTCCGCCGGGTCGGACGGCCAGAACGCGCACGGCCAGATGTTGGCCGCGGCCGGGCCGAACATCGGGTGCTGGATGCGGTCGATCGCCACGTTCTTCTGGTACGTCCACACCGATTCCGGCCAGTCCGAGTCGCCGCAGACCACGTGCAGCTGGCTCGACAGCAGGTTGTCCAGATCCGGGACCGTGCCGCCCGGGGGCTGGGAAACCGGCGCCCCGATGTCGAGTGCGTGCCACGCCGAGGCCAGGTACGGGAGGGTCGCGTCGTTGTAGAACATCCCGAACGTGATCTGGCGGAACAGCTTGCCGTCGACGCCCTGCGAGTTCGGCCGCGCGTCCAGCCGCCGGGCGAGGTCGAAGTACTTCGCCTTCACCTCGGCGGGCGTCCGGCCGAGGTCGTACTCCTGGTGCGCGACCGCGAACGCCGCGAAGTCCGGGAAGCGGTCGTCGAAACCCTGGGCCAGCAACCGCGACGCGATGACGTCGAGGCCGCCCGGCGCCAGGTTGCTGTCCAGCACGATCCGGTCGCTGCGCTGCGGGAACAGCGTCGTGTACACCGCGCCGAGGTACGTACCGTAGGAAACCCCGTAGTACGACAGCTTCGGCTCGCCCAGCGCCGCGCGGATCCGGTCCATGTCGCGAGCCGTGTTCGCCGTGGTGATGTACGGCAGCATCGACGCCGTCCGCGACGCGCCGCACTGCCGCGCGACACCCTTCGCGTACTCGGCCTGCGCGGTGACGTCCGCCGGGCCGAGTGCGTACGGCGGGACGTTGCTCCGCCGCTGCGCCGGTGTCAGGTCGCACGTCACCGGCGTGCTGTGGCCGACGCCGCGCGGGTCGAACCCGATGACGTCGTAGGTGTCCAGCACGCTCTTCGGCCACCCGATCTGCGCCAGCGCAGCCGGCAGGTCCAGGCCCGGCCCGCCGGGACCGCCCGGGTTGGTCAGCAGCACGCCCCGGCGCTCGGCCGGGTTCGTGCTCGCCAGGCGCGAGATCACGACCTGGATCCGCGTCCCGTCCGGGTTCCGGTAGTCCAGCGGGACGTCGAGCGTCGCGCACTGCAGCCCCGGCGCCGTGACGTCCGCCGGGCAAGCACCCCACTCCAGCCCACCCGGCGCCGCCGAAGCCACGCCCGGCACGACGGACGCCGCGACCGCCAGCACCGCGGCCAAAAAGGTCTTCCGCATCACGAACTCCCCCCACGCGAGCCGAAAGTTCAGCGTAGGGGGACTTCGGTGCTCCCGGCTTCCGCCGGACGGACGATCAGCGCTCGGCGCGCACGGCCTTCCGCACGGCCTCGGCGACCGCCGGCGCCACGGCGCTGTCGAACACGCTCGGCACGATGAACGACGCGTTGAGCTTGCCGTTGTCGACGACGTCGGCGATCGCGTCGGCCGCGGCCAGCAGCATGGTGTCTTCGATGTTGTGCGCGTTCGCGTCGAGCAGGCCGCGGAAGACGCCCGGGAACGCCAGCACGTTGTTGATCTGGTTCGGGAAGTCGCTGCGGCCGGTCGCGACGACGGCGGCGTGCTGCTGCGCCTCGAGCGGGTCGATCTCCGGGTCCGGGTTCGCCAGCGCGAAGACAACGGCGTCGGACTTCATGGTCGCGACCTGCTCGGCGCCGAACAGGTTGGGCGCCGAGACGCCGATGAAGACGTCCGCGCCGACGAGCGCCTCGTGCAGGGTGCCGCTGACCTGCTCCTTGTTGGTGTGCGACGCGATCCAGGCGAGGTTGTCGTCGAGGTTGCCGCGCGCGGAGTGGACGATGCCGTCGATGTCCGCGGCCACGATGTCACCCGGGTTCTTGTGCAGCAGCAGCCGGATGATCGCCGAGCCGGCCGCGCCGACGCCGCTGACCACGATCTTGCAGTCCTCGATGTTCTTCTTGACCACGCGCAGGGCGTTGCGCAGCGCGGCGACGACCACGATCGCGGTGCCGTGCTGGTCGTCGTGGAACACCGGGATGTCCAGCTGCTCGCGCAGCCGCTTCTCGATCTCGAAGCAGCGCGGCGCGGCGATGTCCTCGAGGTTGATGCCCGCGTAGACCGGCGCGAGCGCCTTGACGATCATGATGATCTCTTCGGTGTCCTGGGTGTCCAGGCAGACCGGCCAGGCGTCGACGTCGGCGAACTTCTTGAACAGCGCCGCCTTGCCCTCCATCACCGGCAGCGCCGCGGCGGGGCCGATGTTGCCCAGGCCGAGCACGGCGGACCCGTCGGTGACCACCGCGACGGTGTTGCGCTTGATGGTCAGCCGCCGCGCGTCCTCGGGGTTCGCCGCGATCGCCTGGCAGACGCGCGCGACGCCCGGGGTGTAGGCGCGGGAGAGGTCGTCACGGTTGCGGAGCGCGACCTTGGGCGTGACCTCGATCTTGCCGCCGAGGTGGATCAGGAACGTCCGGTCGGAGACCTTGCGGACCTTGACGCCGGGCAGCGAGTCCAGCGTCTGGGTGATGTCGTTCGCGTGGTTCTCCGACAGCGCGTTGGCGCTGATGTCGACCACGATCGAGTCGGAGTGGGACTCGACGACGTCGAACGCGGTCAGCACGCCGCCGACGCGGCCGACGGCGGTGGTGAGGTCACCGGCCGCGCTGGACGAGGCCGGGGCCTCGACCCGGACGGTGATCGAATATCCGGGACCGGGAACCGGCATGGCTTACTCCCGCGTGGGAAAGGTGGGTTGGGACGGGAGCGAACCTACTCCCGTGACCGCCCTCACGAGGGCCCGATACCGGTACTGACCAGTAACAACAGGGTCAGCGGTTGATCTCGGTCTCGGGGTGCACGTAGGGCACCGTGTCGAGCGGGAAGGTGATGTCACCGAACGGCGACAGCGCGCCCTGGCGGTCCGACGACAGCTCGGTCACGGGGTGCTCGCCGTCCTCGCCCGGCCAGGTCGGGTCGATCCCCTTGTGCTTCTTCTCGCCCTTGGCCACAACGTCCTCCACAGCCGTGCTCGATTCTCGGGGACAGTCTGCCTGAGCCGAGGCGGCCTGTCGCAACCGCCCGGTATCCTGGCCTTCTATGCCCGCGACCTCCTTGGCGGACTGGCTGCGTGCAGAGTCCGACGCAGCCCTCGAAGAGCTGCTCCGCACTCGTCGCGACCTGTCGACGCCCCCGCCCTCCGACAGCACCGTGCTCGCCACCCGGGCCGGCACGCCGGGCTCGGTCGCGCGCGCCTGCGAAGACCTCGACACCGTCACCCTCGCCGTGCTCGAAGCGTGCCTGCTGGCCGGCGCCGACCGCGACCCGGTGCCGGTCGAGGACGTCGCGAAGCTGACCGGCACCGACATCGCCGAGCCGCTGGCCCGGCTACGCGCGCGGGTGCTGGCCTGGGGCCCGGACGACGCGCTGCGCGTGCCCCCCACGGTCCGGGACGCGCTCGGGCCGTTCCCGGCCGGGCTGGGCGCGTCGTCGCCGTCGCTCGCCGGCGAGGACCTCGACGCCCGGCTCGCGGAGCTGTCCGACGACGAGCGTGGCGTGCTGAACGCCCTCGCCGCCGGCCCGCCGATCGGCCGGACCCGCGATGCCGGGCACGACACGTCGCTCGAGAAGGCCAAGACGCCGGTGCAGAAGCTGCTCGCCCGCGGGCTGCTGCTGCGGCGTGACGACCAGACCGTCGAGCTCCCGCGCGAGCTCGGCGTCGCGGTCCGCGGCGGGGTCTTCGGCCCGGGCACGCTCACCGAACCCGAGCTGCCGCTGCACCCGCACCAGCCGTCCACTTTGGACGAGGCCGCGGCCGGTGAGGCGATGGAGTTCCTGCGCCACACCGAATCCCTGCTGCGTTCGTGGTCCGCGGCGCCGCCGCCGGTGCTCAAGTCCGGCGGCCTCGGCGTGCGCGAGCTGAAGAAGCTGGCCAAGGACCTCGAGATCGACGAGCCGCAGGCGATCCTGCTGGCCGAGCTCGCCGTGGGCGCCGGGCTCGTGGCCGACAGCGAGACGACCGCGCCCGAGTGGGTGCCGACGACGCTCACCGATTCGTGGCTCGCGTCGCCGACCGCGCAGCGGTGGATGACGCTGGCCCAGGCCTGGCTCGAGCTGCCGCGGCTGCCGGGGATGGCCGGCGGGCGCGACGCCAAGGACAAGCCGATCGCGCCGCTGTCGGAGGAGCTGCGCCGCCCGCTGGCGCCGGTCGCGCGGCGGCGGGTCCTGGCCGCGCTGGCCGACCTGCCCCGGGGCGCCGGGGTGAAGAGCGTCGACGAGCTCGTCGCGGTGCTGGCCTGGCGGGCCCCGCGACGCGGCGGGCGGCTGCGCGACGAGACCGTCCGCTGGACGATGTCCGAGGCGTCGGCGCTGGGGATCGCCGGGCTCGGCGGCCTCACCACGGCGACGCGGGCGCTGCTCGCCGAAGACCGGCCGGGCGCGGTCGAGTCGATCATGGACGCGCTGCCCGCGCCGGTGGACCACGTCCTGCTGCAGGCCGACCTGACAGTCGTCGCGCCCGGGCCCCTGGAACCGGAGCTGGCGGCGGAGATGTCCGCGGTGGCGAACGTCGAGTCGGCCGGCCACGCGACGGTCTACCGGATCACCGAGACGTCGGTCCGGCGCGCGCTGGACACCGGCCGCACGGCGGACGAGCTGCACGCGCTGTTCAAGAAGAAGTCGGCGACCCCGGTGCCGCAGTCGCTGAGCTACCTGGTCGACGACGTCGCCCGGCGGCACGGCCGGCTGCGCGGCGGCGTCGCGGCGTCCTTCCTGCGGTGCGACGACGAGGCGCTGCTGGCGGAGGTGCTGGCCCACCCGGTCTCGGCGGAGCACGACCTGCGGCTGATCGCGCCGACGGTCGTGATCAGCCCGGACCCGCTGCACGAGGTCCTCGCCGGCCTGCGCGCGGCCGGGTTCGCGCCGGCGGCGGAGGGCCCGGACGGCCGGGTCGTCGACATCCGGCCGGGCGGGCGCCGGCTGCCGGCGAAGGCCCGGGCCGCGCGGCGCAGCCCGGGCGAGCAGGCGGTGCTGACGTCCGACCAGGCGGCCCGGATCGTCTCCAACCTGCGGGCGGGCGACGCCGCGTCCGCGCGACGCCGGGGGTCCGCGGTGCGGGCGCCCGTCGGCGGCGGGGCGGACACGTCGGCGACGCTGGAGCTGCTTTCGCGGGCGACGCTGGAACGCCGTGAGGTCTGGATCGGGTTCGTCGACTCGCGCGGGACCGCCAGCCAGCGGGTCGTGCGGCCCGTGCGCGTCGGCGGCGGGATCCTCGAAGGCGACGACAACCAGCGGTACTCACTGCACCGGATCACCTCGGCCGCGCTGGTGGAGGAGTAACACCGGGTTCGGTGAATCGCCGACGAAATGCCTGCTCACGTGGTAAGCCTGGTTCGCCCGATCTTCGGAAACCTGGGAGGGACCATGAAGTGGGGAACGCGCGTGACCGCACTCGCGGCGGCGACCGTCGTCGGCGGGCTGGGGTTCGCCGGAGCGGCTGAGGCGATCGGACCGCCCGTCTACACGAAGTACGACGTCAACGGCACCACCCACGTGGCCAAGCCGAACGCCGACGTCACCCTCGGGCCGGGGATCTCGGAGCTGTTCACCAACATCGGGCCGTACTCGTTCTACGGCACGGTCAAGCTGCCGCCGGTGACGATCACCCGGGCCGTGCCGGGCGTGGGCACCGTCAGCGGCAAGCTCACCCTGGGGCTGGGCGACGTCACGGGACAGGCTTTCGGCGGCTTCACCGCCACCGCGAAGTGGCCGGTGAAGGTCTCGGACGTGACCGTGAACGGCGCACCGTACGACGTCGGCCCGGCGTGCGGCACCGCCGAGCCGGTCACCACCGAGCTCACGTCGGCCGACTGGCAGCTCGACAAGGGCGGCCACCTGACCTCGACGTACACGATCGGCGCGTTCGCGAACTGTGGGTCGGCGACGGCGCTCGTCAACTCGGCCGTGCCCGGTCCGGGCAACACGCTGGCGCTCGATTTCACCTGGCCGGCAGCCTGACGGCCGCGGGGCCGGGGACCACCTCGGCCCCGCCCGCCGGGGGCTAGAGCGCCCGCAGGCCGGCCAGGACCCGTTCCATGAACTCGCGGGACGAGCGGTCCCCGAGGATCAGCTCGGTCTGGTGGATCAGCACCAGCCCGATGTCGGCCATGTCGCCGACCAGCACCTTCACCACACCCAGCGGCAGCCGCAGGTGGGCGGCGATCTCCGCCACCGACCGCGTGTCCAGGCAGAGGTCGCAGATCCGGCGGTGCTCGACCGAGCGCACGCCGCGGTACCGGCGCCCGTCGTCGGACGTCGAGACCAGCGCCTCGAGCGCCAGGTTGTGGTCGGACCGCGTGCGGCCGCCGGTGCGCGTGTACGGGCGCACCCGGGAACCGACCGAAGCGGCCGGGGACGGGCTCAGGACGCGGGCCGCCGGCTCCTCCCACGGCTCCGGCCGCGGGATCCAGCGGGTCTCCGGGTCCGGCGGGGGCGTCCAGCCGGTCCGGGGGTCGATCGGCGGGGCCCACGAAGGCGGGGGCGCCGCCTGGGGTCTGGACACCGGCGGTCTCGGCGCCGGGGGCCGGGGCGCCGGAGGTGCCGGCGGGCGGGGCGGGGCCGGTTGCCGGAGCGGCGCCGGCGGACGAGGCGGGTGAGCGCCACGCGGAGGCGTCCACGCCGGCTCGAGCGGCGGGGGCTCCGGCTCGTACGTCTCGTCGTCCTGCCACTCCGGCTCGGCGGGGTCGTAGCTGCCGTCGTAGCCCTCGTCGAAGTCCGACGACGAACCCCACTCGCGGGTGTCCTCGTCGGTGTAGCCCTGCGGATCCGGCTGGGGCCGCGCCGGCTTGCGCTTGGGCATGATCGTCGACAGCGTCGACATGTCGAACTTGCTGGGCGAATCGAAACCCTCGCGCTCGGTACCGCGGTGCAGTGCGTCCCAGCCGCTGGAGTCCGGATCGTCGAATCCCGAAATCCTCATCGTTTCCTACCCACGCACGCCGCCCTGCAGCTGCGCGCGCAGCTCGGGGGTGATCTGCTGGCCGACCCGCTCGACGAGCAGGGTCATCTCGTACGCGACCGTGCCGATGTCGCACGTCGGCGCGGCCAGCACCGCCAGCGACGAACCGTCCGAAACGGACATCAGGAACAGGTAGCCGCGCTCCATCTCCACCACGGTCTGGTTGACACCACCCGCTTCGAAGCAGCGTGCGGCCCCGAACGTCAGGCTGATCAGCCCGGACGCGACCGCGGACAGCTGCTCGGCACGCTCCTGGGGCAGCCCTTCGGACGGCGCCAGGAGGAGCCCGTCGGCGGACACCAGAACGGCGTGCGCGGCGCCGGGTACCCGGCGCACGAAGTCCGTGATGAGCCAGCCGAACGAACCCTGGCCGGATGCCGTCACTACTGCCCCTCCTTGCTCCTGCGGCGCCGCACGCCGCACCCCGGAGTGGCCGGCACGGCCCACGCTCAAGCGTATTCGCCCCGCCGGCGGTGTCGAGTCGACCGCCGGCCGGCCGGGGGGCCCCCCCCCGGGGCGGGCGCCCCCGCCCCGCCCCCGCCCGGGGCGGGGGGGGGGGGCGGGGGGCACACCCCGGGCCGCGGGGGGGGGGGGGGCGCGGCGGGGCG